>CADADP010000014.1 GCA_902786725.1 uncultured Bacteroidales bacterium | reverse complement strand
AGGTTCGTTATCTTTTCCATCAACTCGCCGAAAGTCAGAGGTTGCCCATAAATGAAGCTCTCCTTCATTTCGTTATAGTCAGCTTCGTAAGAGGACATCTTTAAATTTTTGTCATATACTTAATTTAAATTTACAAATTATTTCGCCACCTGCGCTCGTTTTGGGGAATTTCGTTGTTTATCATCCGCCGGTAATCGTCTTGCGCTTGTTGATGCCGAGATTGCCGGTCGTGGTGTTCACGGTGACGAATGGCTCGATTAGCCTTTTATTCAAATCTCTTTTATCCCATCTCTGCCTTCTGATTCTGTAATGGCAGCGCCACCACCGCGCGGGGCCACGTAGTCGTTGAGCAGATACACCGGCCGACGCTTGGACTCATGGTAGATTTTGCCCAGATACTCGCCTATTACACCCAGGGCAAACAACTCCACTCCGCCCAGAAACAAAATCACTATCACCAGCGTGGGAAAACCGCGCACAGGGTCACCGAATATCAGTGTCTTCAGCAGAAAATACGCGGTATAAAACAGCGTCAGCACCGAAATCGCAATTCCCATAATGGTGGCAACGCGTAGCGGCGCCGCAGTATAAGACGTTATCCCCTCAATAGCCAGGTTGGTCAACTTCCATAGCGAATACGATGATGAGCCACTTGTCCGGTCGCCACGGTCAAACTCTATCTCCTTTTTCCGGTAACCTATCCAGCAGAAAAGTCCCTTGGTGTAGCGCTCCGTCTCGCGCAACTGCCTCAACGCGTCCAGACACTTGCGGTCGAGCAGGCGAAAGTCGCCCACATTGGGCAGCACATCTGTGCGCGACGTCTGTTGGAGCAGTCGGTAGTAGGCCAGCGTAAGACGCCGCCGCAGCCACGACTCCTTCCCGCGGCTCTTCCGCCTCGCGTACACATCCTGATAGCCCTGCTCCCACCAGCGTAGCATCTCGGGAATCAACTCGGGCGGATCCTGCAAGTCGGCATCCACTATAACGGCGCAGTCGCCTGTGGCGTGGTCGATGCCGGCAAGCATCGCACTCTCTTTGCCAAAGTTTCTGGAAAGGTCGGCATAGCAGACGCGACAGTCCCTTCCATACAACTCGCGCATCACGCTTAGCGTCCCGTCAGTGCTACCGTCGTTCACCAGTAGCAACTCCCAGTCATATCCGTCATTTGCGTCAATCATCTGCCTCACGCTCTCGTAGAGCGCCGGCAAAGTCGTCTCCTCGTTGTGGCAAGGCACTATTATGGTCACTTTCTTTTTCATCGTCGATTGCTCCTTTATACCAAATCGGAAATTAGAACTAATGACCCATTTTTCATGTTGTGGGTCCCAATGACCGATTGAGGTTAATAACGCAAATTTAATTAAACTTCTCCAATTCTCCAAACCGCCACACTGCTTTCACCGCGCTTGCGCCAACCGGGAGCAGGCTATGGGGGCCCAGTCACACATTCCCAGTGCTCGGCAGCTACTCGTTAGCAGCAACTCAGCGCCACAGCGCGGTTCTCTGTCCAACCTCGGCTCTTGTTTCGAATACTCACCTTCGCCACTCCTATCCAGCGACCGGCCATAGCCATTATCACGCGCACCACATCGTCCTTGCTCGCAAAGTCGCTCTTGTTCATCGTGGCCAATACTCGCCCGTTGTTCTCAATCGTGGCAAACACCTGGTCGCCCGGGAAAATCTGATTCATCGCTCTTGTTTCCATAATTCCTTTGTCTTTTTAATGGCCCAAGTTATATCATCTCGCGCCATTGGGTTCTTAACTTTCTGCGACAAAGGTACACCCACACATGGGCAATATTCATGCCCATGCAAAACAAATTATGTTAATCAAACGAAATTATTTGTCTCTCATCCTCCTCAGACTTAAACCACAAATTGGCCACATCCTGTCTTCACCACACCGGGCCACGCTTCAGGAAACTTTTTCACACACACCGCTCGCTCTCGCCGCCACTAACCTCCGGCATAAATCACTCTCCCTAAAATGTATAATAGAATTGCCGAGAGCCATAACGGTTCTCGGCAACTCTTTATTTGGAATTAATCCTTGTCTTCGGCGGATTTCGATTACTCTTCGCCACCCTTCTCAAGCTGAGCTTTGAGCTCGGCCAGCTGAGAAATGTCGCCCAGAGTGGTCTTCTCCACGGCCGGAGTTGCTACAGGAGCCTCGCCTGCGGGCTTGCCGGCCTTCTTACCAGCCTTGCGTGCCTCTGCCTTCTGCTCATCCTCAAAGATGCGGCTGTGCGACAGAATTATGCGCTTAGCGTCCTTGTTGAACTCAATCACCTTGAACGGGAGTTTCTCGTCTTTTGCGGCGGTTGTTCCGTCTTCCTTCACCAAGTGCTTGGGTGTTGCGAAGCCCTCAACGCCATAAGGCAGACTTATCACTGCACCCTTGTCCATAACCTCGATGATTGTTCCCTCGTGGATGCTACCCACGGTGAACACTGTCTCAAACACGTCCCAGGGGTTCTCCTCCAGCTGCTTGTGGCCAAGGCTCAAGCGACGGTTCTCCTTGTCGATCTCCAGAACCTGAACATCGATATCGGCACCGGCCTGGATAAACTCGTTCGGGTGCTTAATCTTCTTAGTCCACGACAGGTCGCTGATGTGGATAAGGCCGTCAACGCCCTCTTCCAACTCAACAAACACACCAAAGTTGGTGAAGTTGCGAACCTTGGCAGTGTGCTTGCTGCCCACAGGATATTTCTCCTCGATGGTCTGCCACGGATCTTCCTTAAGCTGACGGATGCCAAGCGACATCTTGCGCTCCTCGCGAGAGAGGGTCAGGATTTCGGCCTCCACCTCGTCGCCCACCTTCAGGAAGTCCTGAGCCGAGCGCAGGTGCTGCGACCACGACATCTCACTCACGTGAATAAGGCCCTCAACACCGGGAGCCACCTCCACAAATGCTCCGTAGTCGGTCATAACCACTACTTTGCCTTTCACGCGGTCGCCAACCTTCAGGTTAGGATCCAGTGCATCCCACGGATGCGGCTGCAGTTGCTTCAGACCCAGAGCTATGCGACGCTTCTCCTCATCAAAGTCGAGGATAACCACATTCAGTTTCTGGTCCACTTCCACCACGTCCGACGGATTGTTTACGCGGCCCCAAGACAGGTCGGTGATGTGGATAAGTCCGTCCACGCCACCCAGGTCGATAAACACTCCGTAAGGAGTAATGTTCTTAACGGTACCCTCAAGCACCTGACCCTTCTCCAGCTTGGAGATGATTTCCTTGCGCTGCTGCTCAAGTTCGGCCTCGATAAGTGCCTTGTGCGATACCACCACGTTCTTAAATTCCTGATTGATCTTAACAACCTTGAATTCCATCGTCTTGCCCACGAACACATCATAGTCGCGGATGGGCTTAACGTCGATCTGAGAACCGGGCAGGAACGCCTCAATTCCAAACACGTCCACAATCATACCACCCTTCGTGCGGCACTTGATGAAACCGGTTATTATCTCATCGTTCTCAAGCGCTTGATTAACGCGATCCCAGCTCTTGGTTGCACGTGCTTTCTTGTGCGAAAGTATCAGCTGACCATTGTTGTCCTCCTGATTCTCGATGTACACTTCCACAGTGTCACCAACCTTCAGGTCAGGATTGTAGCGGAATTCGTTAAACGGAATAATGCCGTCCGACTTAGCACCGATGTTAACCACCACCTCACGCTTGTTGATTGAGATAACGGTACCTTCGGTCACTTCCTTGTCGTTAAACTTGCCAAGGCTGGTGTCGTAGGTTTTTTCCAGTTCCTCGTAGGATTTTTCTCTCTGAGTTTCGCCTTTCTCATAGGCTTCCCAATCGAAATCGGCGATTGGAGAATTTTTCAATTCTTCGCTCATTTAATTAGTTAATAAATAGTTAGTTAATTAATAAATTATGTTATGGCTGGGGCTCGTCCCCCAAAACCGACTGCAAAATTAGTAAAATTTATTGAACCTCACAATGTTATAGGCACAAACTTTCGCATTTTTTCGTTCGCGAATTAAAGCCCGACCGCGCTCAAGCCAAGCTTTTTCCGCACCTTTCACCTCATTAGCGAGCCACGTGCTTGCGGCCGTTCTGGATATATATTCCTCGCTCCGGCCTGGTGCTGAGTCGCCGACCTTGCAGGTCATAAATGGCATCATCAGCCTGCTTCGGCTCATAGCGAACGTCCTCTATCCCCGACGAAGGCACAGTCACCGTGGCCACGCCCTGGCCCTCAACGTAATAGCCGTGATTTACAAACGCCCCGTCGAACGTCTTGTTGGCGTCGGCGCTTCCGTTTTTGGTGAAAATCAGGTTGGTGGGCAACGCCTCGTCCTTTGTCACGTTCACCTCATACTTGTAAATCACTTTACCGGCAGCGTTCACACCTATCCGCGTCAGCGCGTCACCGGGCCAACCGTTGCTCGTAAACTGCCCACGGTCGGCATTCCATAGCCACACGCAAATGGTTGCCTCCTCAGGGCACTCGTAGAACACCGAGCAGTAAGAGTCGTCGGTCAAGTCTCCTATCGGGTTCTCCTTCGCTACTTCTTGCTCTGGATAATTTCCCTTCACAAACACGCGATAGCCCTTCCCCTCAATGCTCAGCGACTGTGTGGAAGCTAACGTGAACTGCTTGCGCGACGTGCCTTGAGCCACTGTCTCGCTGTTGAGCCACAAACTCCAGTCACCGGCAGTGAGCCCGCTCAGCGACACCGTGGCGGCCGACGTGTTGGTGTTGAGCACCACCAGCACTGTGCTCGTGCCCTGAGTGCGTGTATATGCGGTCACGCCGCCGTTTCCGCTCACAGTCACCCAGTTCACCGCCGGGTTCTGAGACCCGGTCTTGGAGTCGGTCAGCGCGGCCTGGCTGTGCTTCAGCGCTGTGAGGGTGCGAATGGTATTGCGCATTTTCTCATCTTTCGAGTTCCAGTTCACTTTGGTGTCGTTAAAGTAATCCAGTATCTGGTTGCCTCCCACTTCTTGTCCGTTGTAAATAAGCGGCATACCATACAAAGTATAGGCCAGCACCGTCATGGCGTAGCGGTTTTCTCCAAACATCTGCGTTAGCGTTTTTCCACCGTCGTTGTAGTTCTGGTCGTGATTGGTCAAATACAGCATTCGCCCAAACGAAAGCTCGGACGACGCCGTAATCAGATTGTTAGCATAGTTGCGCAGGGTGGCCGAAGCCATTCCCGTGGGGCCAAACTTGAGCATGTCGGAATGGAATCGCCACGCATAGTCGTAGTCGAATCCGGCGGTCTTTAGCCTGGTCGCTTCTTGCGCTATCTCAGCCTCACCCAGGAAGGTAATGGTTTTGCCGCTTTTGTATTTCTTTATCATCGGTATGGTGCTCTGCCAGTAACTCGTGGGGATGGCATTGCTCGAAACATAGTCGCATCGGTATCCATCTACATCGGCCTGGTCAATCCAGAACTTCAGGCAGTCGTTCATGGCTGTCACAAGCCCCGCATTGGAATAATCCAGTTGATACACATCCCCATATCCTTTGGGATTTACGAATTTACCATTACTTTTCGTGTAATACTCGGGGTGAGATGTCACCCAATCGGCATTGGTGGCAGTGTGGTTCGGCACCCAGTCGAGCCACACGAGCATTCCAAGTGAATGAGCCTTATTCACAAACGCCTTCAGGTCGGCTATTGTGCCGTATTTGGGATTGGTTTTCTGAAAATTGGTGGCGGCGTAAGGGCTGTTGATGCCTCCTCCTCGCGGATAGATGGGCATCAGCCACACCACATCCACACCCAGAGTTTTCAGTTCAGCCAACCGTTCGGCCGCCGCGCTGAATGTACCGGCCTGCGTGAACGAGCCAACGTTCATCTCATACACCACACGCTTCCCTTCGGCTCGCGTGCCGGCGGCGTTGTTAATATCATCCACATAATCGGCGGCTACGGCCACTGCCGGCATTAGGCCACACAGAAGTAAAATCACACTACTGAGCCGAAACAATATTTTCCTCATGGCAACGATTTTAATTTTTTAATTTTTATTGAGTGATTTGTTATGTTTTTCGTTTTTCGGCGCAAAGTTATCATTTTATCGGCATAATCTGTGTGTTTTAAAAGTTATTTTATACTTTTGCAAAATAATGTAACACTTTTTGGAAGAACATGCGTACTACAATTCTCTCTGTTTTCAACACCAAGATACGTTTCTCCACGCTCGCGAAGTTAATATGCCTCATCGGCGCACTGGCACTGACTTCGTGCAGTGGCGATGACCCTAAAGTCATCCACGACACTAACCGATACGCATCTCTAATTCTCATCGTTGAGAAACCGGAATTCGTTGAACAAATTCAGAGTTCAATCGTCCCCGGTGACATCTACACCGGCGCCGGCATCGCTCATAGTAACGCACTGTCGCACCCATTTATCACCGTCGCCGACTATCTGAGCAACGACATCTCGCTCGACGACCTCAAGCCGTTCCTGCTCCCGGCTTCCGACTACCAAGTCTCGTTAACCGACGTCTCCGTAATCGAGAACAAATATTACGACGAGCTGAAATGTACCGTAAAGTCCGACCGGTTACTCAAGACCAATAGCGACATAGCGGACCGCTTCTTCAGCAAAGACGTGGCCTACGGCTTCTATCCACGCCTCACCATTGCATACCTGAAGCCCGGCACCGGCAAGAAATACCTGTCTGCCCAGCCTTCCGAGCCTATCACTACCACCGGGGTGCAGTTCGTCTATTCCTTCTACGACAAACTGGGAATTCAGCAAGAAGTGGCATTCTAACCTCGCCTCCAATCCCACCATTCCACACTTCGCGGTAGCATTACCCCTTGGGTGGGGCCGAATAAAAGCGGATTGCCTCATCGCGGCCCGCGGTGTAGTTACGCTGTGGGCGTGCAGCCTCGGCACTCACCTGCGGCGCCAGTTTCACCACCTTGGCTCCCGCCATGTTGTTAATCTTATCCACAGCCTTCATCAGTTTGCTGTGTTTCTGCTCATCCACCTGGCTGAACAAGCTGGGCTGGAAACCGCTCTCGGGTTGCAAATCTGTAACCATCACACCGGCCTTGCGATAGGCGTAACCGCGCCTAAAGATGCTATTAAGCGCCTGCATGGCGCAGTGCACCAGCACCATTGTGCTCGACGACGGCGATGGTATCCGCACTTTGCACGAGTTGGAATAGAACGGCAAGTCCTCGCGATGGTAATCGCCGCGAACATACACTGTGAGCGTCGAGGCCACAGAGTGCTCGTCGCGCAGGTGCTTGGCGCACATCTCGGCAAAGGTCAGCACCGCGTCGGCCACATCCTCGCGCCGATAGAACACCTTGGGAAACGTGCGCGAATTCATTATCGACTTGCGGGCCATCGTCACAGGCGACACCGGCTGGCAGTCCTCTCCGCGAAGTTCCATCAGAGTGCGTTCCACCGTGACCGAAAACAGCGAGCGCACCATCGATGGCGGCAGGGCCGCGAACTGCGCCGCTGTGCGAATGCCCCGCGATGCCAGCGACACCGTGAGTCTCCGCCCTATTCCCCACACATCGCTCAAGTCGGTGCGCGACAGCACATCGGCAATCTGCGAGGCGTCGGTCAGCACCTGCACGCGCGACTTGTTCGTGGGGTCCTTCTTGGCCATGTGCGACGCTATTTTTGCCAGAGTGCGACTACGCGCCACGCCTATGCTCACAGGTATTCCGGTGTATTTGAATATCTTGCGTACCACCGCGGCGGCCAACTCGCGATTTCGCACATCATCGTCGGGGTATGGTAACCTGAAAAACGCCTCGTCCACCGAGTAGATCTCTATCGCGTCGAACGTCTCTCCTATCACCGACATCACGCGGTGCGACATATCGCGATACAGCACATGGTTGGCCGAGATTATCACCACTTGCCGCGGGTCGGTGTAATCTTTAATCTGAAACGTGGGACAGCCCATGGGTATTCCCAGTGCCTTGGCCTCGTTACTGCGCGAAATCACACACCCGTCGTTATTGCTCAGCACCACCACGGCACGCCCCTCGAGCGACGGGTTAAACACCCGCTCGCACGACACAAAGAAATTGTTGCAGTCGGCCAGCCCGTAGAGCATCTGTCACCCCCCTCCTCCTCGGGCTTTCAGACCGTAGTCTTGTGAATTATATGCGACACCACGCCCCACACCTGAAAGTTGGCCTCTTCACTCACCGCTATTTCCGGGTAATCCTCATTGGCCGGAACCAAATACAAGCGCCCGCCACGCAACGAAATGCGCTTCACGGTAAACTCTCCGTCGAGGAAACATACAGCTATGTCGCCGTCCTGCGGGTCGAGCGAGCGGTCGATGATTAGGATGTCGCCATCGCTTATCCCCGCATCAATCATAGAGTCTCCGGCCACCTTGGCACAAAACGTAGATGACGGATTGTGAATCAGCTCTTTGTTAAGGTCTATCGTATCGGGGTAACTACCCTGTGCAGGCGAGGGAAATCCCGCCTGAATATGCTCCTCAAACATCTGCACCATGATGTCCTCAGAATCGCGCACCTGCATAATATGCAGACTATCTGTCTCTGCCATAACCGTTTTCAGTAATATAAAGTTTATTTCTCGCCTCTTTGAAGACACGCCTCAATAACGCTGAAGGGCCATATCTCCCTCCATCTTGCAAAGATATTCATTTCACCCGACTTCCCACCTAAATTCTCAGTTAAAGTTTATAAACCCGAATAGGCTCTCCGGTTGCAGCTGGCTACGACCGGAGAATGGTGGCCATAGTGGCTATTGTAACACTTTTGCAACAATATGTAACCAAATCTGAATATAGTTTCACTAAAAACCCATTCACCCCTTTATATCCAATTATTTCCGACACTTTTAACCTATCACCTGCCCCATTTAATATCCTTAATTTCATTTAAGACTTTTTAAATATTACGCAACACCCTATATTACAGCATTTTACCTGATAGGGGGGGGGTAAAAACCCACTCCTCTAAGAATCATAATTATTGTATAATTCAATTACACTTTATAATTTCGCAACGCATTTTTAATGAGACGTTAAGAAGGGAGTTTTAAATAGTAATAATTGCAATCTTATTTACTACAATGAAGTTTAGAAAAACCGCAATAGCGATATTGCTACTTGCCGCAGGTCTTAATTTAGCGGCGCAAAACACGAAACCTGTATGGCAACAGGCCGACGCCACAGCCCCCAACTACATCGGGCACCGCACGGCGCTCGTGGGTAACGACTGTATGGTCAACAAACTCATCAACGTGGTGGGTGTGGGCAGCTGGATTAGCGACCTGAACAACCTTGTGGACGAAGACCTAAATAATTTCGCCACATTCCCCAAGATTGTAGATGCCAAAGTGGGCGTATCGCCCATCACCAGCGTGCGCGACACCAAGAATCACTACGCAGCCGGCACCACTGCCGGTTTCACTCTGGTGGCCAGTTCCGGCTCAAGTCTGCTGAGTCTGGACATTGTCAATGCGTTCGCCATTAGCTTCTACCTCGAAGGTAGCCTCGTGGGCACTGTAGCCGTTCAGGCCGGACAGAATGTGGGTGGCGTGGGACTATCGCTCATCACCATTCCCGGCTCCAACGACGTAAACATCGACATAAGTGCCACAGCACCGGGCGAATTCGACGAAATTTCGCTCATGCCCAGTGGCGGAGTGGAGCTGAAGACTGTAACGTCAACAAAGATAAAATACGCATTTGTGGGCGATTACGTTACGAGCACCATCACAGAGACATCAATGCAACAGTACGCGGCTTCACACGGCCGGTTACCCTTCACTCTCGACCAGGGAAAGACCCAACGCGAAGGGAACTTGACGATAGATGCGGCTGTGGAGACAGGATACTGGGCCGGAGATGACCTGATTAACGACGACCTGACCGACGGAGTGGCCTGGGGTGTTCTCTCGATAGGTTCGGCACTGAGTTGTCGCGTAGGAGCCGCAATTAATCGCAACGACCCCGACCAGTCAATGCCGTTTAAGAAAGGCTCAACCGTAGGTTTCAAATATGGGAACGGTTCCGTGCTCCAACTGCCGGTAGGCAAGAGTGTGGTGATAAAACTTTACAAAGGCTCATGGGTACAGAAAACCCGCGCCGGAAAGGTCTATTACGAATATGTTCAGGAAGAAGTGCAGAGCGAGACATTAGAAGCGAATGTGCTTAACCTTAGCCTCATCAGTGGTGGCTCACAACAGGCCACTATCACGGCCAAAGAAGACTTCTCTCACGCCTACATCTCGTTTCCCACAGGCCTCACAATCGACGTGGGCGGCACCAAGGCTTATTACGCTTTCGTGAGCGATCCGCCCGTTGCCGAGCACAAGTGCAACCTTAAACTCAGCGCCAGCACCAATCTCTGCGTCAACGAAACAGAATATCAACTCGAGGCTGCCGGCGGCATACCCGTCACCTGGAGCGTGTACTCACAACCCACCGGCGCAGGTGCCACCATCAGCGCCGAAGGACTGGCTACCGGTTTCTCCACTCTGGGCGACTACGTGTTCCAAGCCACAGCGGCCGACGGCTGCTCCGACATCGTGAGAATCACCTACGGAATGCCGTCGAGCACCACCTGCGACAACCCAATCCAGAACAACAGAGTTGGCGCCGCATCCTATACGCTGAGCGAGAGTGCCTCGTACGGTGGAGGCTCGCTAATCAGCATCAACGGTAGCCTTGAAGCACCAGAGAACGTGCTCAACCGCTCGCTCGAGGACTACGCCACCTACAACTCTAACCAGCTCAACGTCAATGTGGCACAAAATACGCCCATCATCGGCGTTAAGAAAGTGGACGGCACCTTCAGCGACGGCGCCAACGCCCACCGCATCGGTTTTGTCGTAGAAACCAAGTCGAGCGGTCTGGGACTGGACGCAATCAACCTGTTCAGCATCACCACCTACAAGAACGGCGTGGAGACCTACTCCAGCATTATAACCGAGAACAACGCCGTGAAGCTTAAGCTCATCGGAAGCAACGAGTTGCAGAAAATGCGCTTCGCCATCGCGGTACCTAACAACGTGGAATTCGACGAGTTCGTCCTCTGGAAAACAGGCGTGCTCAACATCACCATAGAGCAATTCCGCATCTATTACGCCTTCGACGAGACTATCAGCGACATCAACGAGCTTAATCCTTGCATCGACCCGCTGGGTTGCGACGGCACCCTGCTCTCGTCGTCAACCGGTGCCAAGCTCAACAGCTCCGAAATTCAGTTTGCCGGCGCCGTCAACGTGGCAAATGTTATAGATAACCTCACATTCCTCGTGGATGACGACATCGAAACCGGAGTGAGCGTAACCAACACCGTGTCGCTGGGCAACGGAGTGGTTATCGCCATCGACCTGGGACACGTTTACACTCCCAGCCAGCAGGTGGGCCTCGTAATGGACCAGCGCACCTATCTGGCAGGAATCAAGGCCGCTAACTGGCTCACAGTGAAGACCTATCTCAACGGTGTGGAGCAGCAGAGCCAGAGCGACTGGAGCGTGCTGGGAGTGAACGCGCTGGGCTACGGCGACAAGAGTTTCATCTTCCTCAACCCCACCACCAACTACGATGAAATCCGCATCACCATAGCCAGCATCGGCTCAATCCTGAATGTGGACCAGAAATACTACGGCGTATTCGTTCGCGACGACTACGACCAAGACGGCACGCCCGACTGTCACGACGATGACTCTTGCGTGGAAGAATACACCCTCGACGAGGAGGCCACCGTGCTGCAAAAGCCTAAGGACTACCCCGACGGCAACCTGGCACTGCACCGCTCGTTCAACCTGGGCGACTGGAACAACATAGTGTTGCCCGTGAGCCTCAACTGGTTGCAACTGCGCAATGCCTTCGGCAACGGTGTCAAACTGGCCAAGCCGATGGAAGTCTATAACTGGCGCGACCGCTACACCGTCATGGTATATGACCCCGTGGACGACTCAATGGACGATGAAATCGCAATCGAAGCCGGCGAATACTACCTTATCAATCCCCTCCGCGAGCCGGATATGGACTACGATGAGCAATACTCCTCGCTCGACGGCAACACCATCAATGGCCCCGTTTACTTTATCTCAGGCGTCACCTATGACCGGAGCATCGCCGAACAACCCCTTGAGGAAAAGGCCTTGATTGTGCGAGGCACCAATGCCAAGGGTGCCCCTCGCCGAGCAGCTACCGGCGTTAACGACACCGATGAGGGCTACGTCACCATTCACGGCACCCACGTCTATCTCGACGGAGCCACCAATCCCAAAGTACCCGCCGGCGGCTACGTGTATCAGGAAAGAAGCCTGCTCGAGTGTGTTCAGCAAGATGAGGAGATGCTCGGATTCCGCTACTACATCGAGAACATGACCGACCTGCCACTGGTTCACGGACGCGACGTGATTACCGGTATCACCGACCTCACCGTAGATGAGCCCACCGGCCCCAAGGGCATATTCATGCTCGACGGACGCAGGGTCAATAGCGATGCCGCATCACTTCCCGCCGGCATCTACGTCATCGACGGAAAGAAAGTGATAGTCACAGGCCGATAACTTTCTATCATCATAATACATTGCAATTGAGTGGTATCGCACACACGATGCCACTCATCATTTATTTTGTAATCCGCTATTTTTTATCTAAATTTGCGACAAAACAAATTGTTATGCAATCGGTTTATCAATATTTCTACCACCAGGGCAAAGTGGGCGGCAAACTCCTGCTCTACATCACCATCTCAGGCATACTGATTGGCCTGGGAGTGTTCTGCTTCACGCGTTGGGACCTCACATTCATGTTCACCGAATGGCGAGGCTACGTGCTACTTGTCCCCTATTTCCTCATCACACTTGGCAACGTGCTTTCCATTTTCATCGCGATAGGAAAAATCAGAAAGACCATTAAGCAGATTCCCGCGCTGGCCGTGGGCAACGACCAATTCTTCATCTTCGACAACAACGGACTTTCCACAGAAATACCGTTTGAAGACTGCGATAAGGTGAAATTCAAGTCCAACTACTACTTCCGCGGAGGCCTAATCACGCACACTCTTATCGTCAAATACCACACCAAGGCCGACCCGGACAGCAAAGCAAGTTTTGAGGTTAACCTAAGCGAGCTAAATCTGCCACAACACAAAGTGGAAAAAGAGCTGAAGACTGTATTCAACCAATACGTGAACATGCTGGAGTCGCAACAATGATGTCCGTGTCACATTCCACAACTCACAATGCGGAAAACTTGGCACAAAATCGACGAAAAACCACAAAAAACGGGCAAAAACTCGTTTTTTGCAGAAAAATAGTGTTAAAAATTTTAAATATTCACATTTATTTTGTACGTTTGTAAATTGATTAACATAAATTCTACAGGATTTTAAATAAAAACTAATAATTAATTACAAAATGGCAAAAGTAAAACTTGATTCCTTAGACCACAAGATTTTAAAAATGTTGTCGGCAAATGCCCGCAAACCATATCTTGAAATAGCGCGGGCGTGTGATGTATCGGGGGCTGCAATTCATCAGCGAATTCAGAAACTTTATAATCTGGGGGTAATAAATGGCTCTATATCGCTTATCAATCCGTCGGTAGTGGGTTACGACTCTTGCGCTTTCGTGGGCGTTTTCCTCAACGATTCTTCCAAGTTCGACGAGGTGATTAGCCGACTCAAAGAAATCCCCGAAGTGGTGGAATGCTACATCACCACCGGTAAATACGACTTGTTTGTGAAGCTTTACGCCCACAACAACGACCACCTGCTCACGCTCATACACGAGCGTTTCCTGCAACTTGGCTTGGGTCGCACCGAGACACTAATCACTTTCAAAGAAGTGTTTAAGCGACAGATTCCTATCGAAGACGAAATTTAACTAACACAACAAGAGACATCTTTTTTCACACTACAAAAATGAGTGAATATAACCAACTGCTGGAATTTGCCAAGGGGCTTGCAAGGCAAGCCGGCAACATTCAGCTGAGTTACTTCCGCGACAAGAACCTTAGTATCAGTACCAAACAAAACGACTTCGACATTGTCACCGCTGCCGACAAGGCTTCGGAACAGATTATAAGTGGTGGGATTCGCACAGCGTATCCCACCCACTCTATTCTGTCGGAGGAATCGGGGCTTTCACAAACCAACGACAGCGAATACCAGTGGGTAATCGACCCCCTCGACGGCACCACCAACTTCAGCGCGGGCCTGCCGTTATTCAACGTCTCTATCGGGCTCAAGCACAAGGGCGAGACGGTAGTAGGCGTAGTCTTCGCGCCATACCTCAACGAGATGTTCACCGCCATCAAGGGCCGGGGAGCCTTCCTCAACGGAAAGCCCATACACGCCAGCGACGAAACACTGCTGAGCCACAGCGTCATTGCCACCGGATTCCCATACGACAAGGCCGTAAACAAGGACAACAACCTCGACAATCTCGAGGCCGTGCTGCCTAAGGTGCGCGGTCTGCGACGGCTCGGCTCGGCCGCACTCGACATCTCTTATGTGGCCGCCGGATTTCTCGATGGATTCTGGGAACTGGCGCTTCACGAATGGGACGTGTGCGCCGCCACACTCATCGCCGGCGAGGCCGGAGCCATAGTGGAGTCGCTCAGACCCGACCGCATCATCAGCATTGTGGTGGCTCCCGAAGGAATTTTCGGCCAGTTGCGCTCGTTGCTTGCACCAACGCCGCAAAATCACTAACTTTGTGGCCAAATAAAAGAAAACACATAATTTACCGACACTTCTGATTATGAAAAAAATAGTACTCAGCGGCATACGTCCCACGGGCCAGTTGCACCTCGGTAACTACCTGGGCGCGTTGCAGAAATTCGTTAGAATGCAGCAAGAAGGCATCTACGACAGTTTTTTCTTTATAGCCGACCTGCATGCCCTCACCACTCAGCCCGACCCTGCACTGCTTCACAGCAACGTGCGCCATATTGTGGCCGAATACCTTGCAGCCGGGCTCGACCCCGACAAATCCACAATTTTTGTGCAGAGCGATGTGCCCGAGATTCCGGAACTTTACCTGCTGCTCAACATGCACGTGGGCATAGGCGAACTGATGCGCACCGCCGCGTTCAAGGACAAGGCACGCAAGCAACTTGGCATCACGGTGAGTCACGACGATGACGACAACGATGTGGCACGCGAAATCATAGGTAACGAGAGCAATAAGCGAGTTAATGCAGGGTTGCTTACCTACCCCACACTCATGGCCGTGGACATTCTCATACAACATGCCGACTTTGTGCCTGTGGGCAAGGACCAGGAACAACACCTGGAACTCACTCGGCGCTTCGCACGCCGATTCAACTCGTTCTATGGCGTTGATTATTTTAAGGAGCCACAGAACTTCAATTTCGGAGGAAAGCCCGTGAAGGTTCCCGGCCTGGACGGCAGTGGCAAGATGGGCAAGAGCGAGGGCAACTGCATCTACCTCGTGGATGAAGACAAAGCACTGAGAAAGAAAGTAATGAGGGCTGTCACCGATGCCGGTCCCACCGAGCCCAACCAACCTATGGCCGAGCCCGTAGAAAACCTTTTCACACTGCTCCGCCTCGTGTCAACACCCGACAAAGTGGAATTCTTCACAAACGCCTACAACAACTGCGAGATTCGCTACGGCGACCTCAAAAAAGAGATAGCCGAAGATATTCTGAAAATCACCGCGCCCATACGCGAGCGCACTAAGGAGATTGAGAACGACGAGCAGTATCTGGCACGCGTGCTCAAGCAAGGTGCCGAGCAGGCTCGCGAGCGCGCCGCCAAGACTCTGGCCGACGTGCGTGGCATTATGGGTATCACCCCATTCTGGAAATAAGCATTTAGCATCATAATTGGCGGCGCGCTAATCCTGAGAAGATTAACGCGCCGCCAGTTTATTCGATCGCAAATATTCTTCTGCCTTAATAAATTCGTGTATAGAGCTTGATGATTTCCTGCTCAGTGTATTCCTTGGGGGCGTTGCCCGGGCTACCGCTGGCTATCGCATCGGCCGCCAACTTGGGCAACATATCCATAAATTCTTGCTTATCGACGCCGAAATCGCGCAGACGCGGCACATCACACTTGCGCACCAGCTCATCAAGTTGGTCCAGAAACATCATGCCATCGAGCAACTTAAAGTGCCGTGCGATCTTCTCAAATTTCTCTTCAGCGTCGGCATAGAGGTCGCGCAAGCATGTCATTAGCAGGATAGCGTTCGATATTCCATGCGGCAAGTGATAGTGCGCGCCAAGCGGACGGCTCATGCCGTGGATTACGGTCACGCTCGAGTTGTTGATGCAAATGCCGGCCTCGAGTGCGGCCACAGCCATTTCCTTTCGCGCACGCTTGTTACCGGGATTCTTGTATGCCTCGGGCAAAAAACGCAGAATTTTGCGCATGGCATTTAGGGCAAGCACATCGGTGAGCGGCTGTGCCTTCACAGATAAATAGGCCTCTATGGCATGTGTCATTGCGTCCAGACCCGACGAAGCTACAACTCCGGCAGGAGCAGCCTGACCGAACGTGTAATCCACTATCGCCACGCGCGGCAACAAGGCTTCGCCCTTGAGTAGCATTTTCACACCGGTGTTCTCATCGGTGATGATAGTGTATTTTGTAGCCTCCGAGCCGGTTCCTGCTGTGGTGGGGACACATATTACCGGAGGCAGGTTACCTCGTATCTCACGCCCAACATACTTGGCTATATCACCCTCGTTTACGCTCATAGCCGCTATTGCCTTGCACGTGTCGAGTGGACTGCCGCCACCCAAGCCCACGACAAAGTCGCATCCGGCCTCTTTATAGATTTTCACGCCGGTCTCCACCATTGCCACTGTAGGTTCGGAACTTACGCCGTCGTAAACTGTTACGCTCACCTCGTCGCGCATGAGGGTGTCGAGCAGTGTGCGCATCATTGTGGTTTTTCCCACTCTCGGTCCGGTCACCACCAGAGCGTGTTTTCCATACTCACTGAAAAAACCGGGCTGTAGCTGCGCTACTATGTCATCGCCCATTATTATTCTGTCGGGGGTCTTAAATTCCATTGTTATTGTTATTTAATTTAAATTTCCGTTTGCAAAGTTAATAAACTGCTTACAAAGATAAAAAATAATTTCTAATTGATTTATATCCCGAGTTAACATGCACCACCCTCTTAGCCATGTCGGCTAACGGTGCCACGCGCTCGGGAAGCGGCACGGGCTCACCTATTATGCGCTCAACCAAGCCACGCAACTTCACCGGATGCTCGGTGCAGAGTGCAACACCCACCTCACCATCCTTAATATCCCGAGACAGCGCGCCATAGGCTACAGCACTATGTGGATCCAAAAGATATTTGCGACTGTTCCACACATCGCGTATCACGGCTTCGGTCTCTTCATCGGTCATCACAACACCACTCACCACCTTGCGCAACTCTTCCACATCGCCACCGCAAAAGCGCAATATGCGCTCAAAATTGCGCGGATTTCCCTTGTCGAGCGAAGGAGCTATCGAAGGTGTGGAATACTGTGGCTCAAACACGCCACCGCGCAGATAGTTGACAAACGGATGATTCACGTTCTCCGCCGCCACAAAGCGCTTGATGGGTAGTCCCATCTTCTGCGCCACCAGTCCGGCCATCAAGTTACCAAGGTTGCCGCAGGGCGTGCTCACCACCACATTATCTGCCGTTACACCCTGCCTCACAAGGCATGCATAGGCCCAGAAATAATGGAACATGTGAGGCAACAGGCGAGCTATATTAGTGGATGTGGCGCTTGTGAACCGCATCTTCTTTTGTATCTCAGTATCGGCAAAGAGCTGCTGAACAAGCGAACGGCAGTCGTCGATAGTGCCGTTTACTTCTATCGCCGTCACGTTACTGCCCAGAGTGGTGAAAAGCGCCTCTTGCATAGGCGATAGCACCTCGCTGGGATAAAGCACAAACACATGCACGTTGGGGACCCCGAGCAATCCGTTAGCCACGGCACTTCCCGTGTTACCACTTGTGGATACCACCACATTCAGTTCGCGCAAGCCGGCACTGCCGCCACAACTGTGCAAGTACGACAATATGCGCCCAAAGAACCTGGCGCCGGTATCCTTGAAATTCATCGTGGGCCCGTGGAACAGTTCCATTGCCCACTTATTATCATCCACTTGCACCAGCGACATATCATAGTAGATGGTTTCGTTCACGATGCGGCGAAGCACGGCGGCATCCACGTCATCGCGCAGCGCGTAGCCGGCCACGGCATAACAGACGTCTTGCAGCGTCATCCCGGCAATGTTATTGAAAAACGCGCGCGG
The DNA here is from genome assembly GCA_902786725.1 of uncultured Bacteroidales bacterium. Classification (GTDB taxonomy): domain Bacteria; phylum Bacteroidota; class Bacteroidia; order Bacteroidales; family Muribaculaceae; genus Sodaliphilus. The sequence goes on along the minus strand of CADADP010000014.1, from coordinate 67,232 downwards.
CAATCGGGGGACCGACTCCGGCACATATAATCCGCCATCCGGGGCCACACCGTTGAGTACAGCGTCGGTAAACGTGTCTCTCAGTTCAGGGTTTCGTGTGCTATAGTATCTCATAATAAGGCATGTATTTTATTTTGGTTATTCATGTTCCAGCAGCAACTTATGCATCAGTGGCACCACAGTGGCGGCCTGACCGTTGAGCAAGCGAAGGGTGACGCTTTGCGGCGTCCGCGCCACCGGAATCAGCCCAATTCCTTCGCTCATGAGCCGTCGCATCAGTTCATCGGCAAGCAGGGCAAGGTCGGCATCGACCCGCGTAACCACTGTCACCGTATCATCCTTCGACGTTACGCCCACCACTGCCTCTGTGCTCATCTCATCGCCAATTAGCGTTCCGGTCACATCGGGGCGGAAGGTGTTTTTCACCCAAGTGGGTATCCGCAAATCGCGCACCGGAGCTATTGTGGGATAATACACCACCTTGGCACCGCCGTTACACAGGTCCTCGGCCTGCGCGAAACTCAACTTGCTTATCAGCCGAGCCTCAGGCACCACTCGCGGGTCGGCACTGAGAAATCCGTCAACATCAGTCCATATTTCCAAAGCCGTCGCTTCCAGCGCGGCGGCTATCAGGGCCGCTGTGTAATCACTGCCACCACGGCCCAGATTGGTATCCTTATCCGTTGCCGCATCATGGGCTATAAATCCCTGAGTCACAGTCGTTGTAGGCAGTGTGCCTCCAAACTCGCTCTTTATCAGCCGCCGGGTTAGCTCGGCATCGAGTACATCCTCGCCCCCACTACGCTTGGTCTTGATGAACCCCGGCGCAAAGCGGGGTGTAGCGTCAAGCATCATCGTCACTATGGCCGACGACAGTATCTCACCGAAGCTTACTATGCTCTTGCGCATATCCTCCACAATGTCGGCCGGCACATCGTTCAAGCACAACATCCGTAGCATTCCGGCAAGACTGCTATTGATAAATTCACCCACAAACTCACGGCATTCAGTCTGCCGGTCGGCCGGCACCACGTGGCTTATAATGTCAATGTGGCGGTCGGCCACCAGCGCCAGCGTTGCCTCATAGGCGCTATCCTTGCTCAGAGCCAGCTCGGTCATGGCCAGCAACTGATTAGTCACGCCTCCCAGTGCCGACACCACCACTATCACCGGCTCATTCTGGTGCTCCACGATATCCTTAACTTTAAGCAAACTATCGACGCTTCCCACCGACGTTCCGCCAAATTTCAGTACCTTCATTCACTCTAATTCTTTAAATAAAACTGCCTTAATAATATATAACGAAAAAATCACCCGTTTTAATATGCAAAGCGCCTCAAAAAATCCCAAAGAAAACAGAATTCGAGGCATGTATTGCGGTTTTGCACGGTAATTCGTAAATTTGCATTCATAAATGAACCAAAATAAAGTTAATATATGCTGATAAGAAGATTTTTTTCGGTGTTGTGCGCGGCAGTGATGGCGATAACATCATTTGCCGAAGTCAGTTATGAGGTAATTCCCCTGCCTCGCAGTATTGAACTCAGTAAGAAAGGTGAGAGCTACACTTTGCGTCAAAACGCCTTTGTGTCTTTCCCCGCCGATAACGAACGTATGGCCACGAACGCCGAGTTGCTGGCAAGTTATCTTAAACAGGATGCCGGATTTTCCGTTACGCCTCTGGCCGGAGCCAAGAAGACGGCCGCTATTTCTCTCACACTGGGACTGAAAAGCGACAACCCTGAGGCATACCGAATCACGGTGGATAAGCAGGGAGTCACCATTCAGGGCGCCACCGAAGAGGGCGTGTTCCGTGGTGTTCAGACACTGCGCAAAGCCATCGGCACTGAGGCCGGCGAACAGGTGGAACTGCCCTATGTCACCATCAACGACCAGCCACGTTTCGGCTATCGCGGTGTACACTTCGACACATCGCGCCACTTCTTCCCTGTGGAGTTCATCAAGACCTACATCGACCTCTTGGCTCTGCACGGCTGCAACCAGTTTCACTGGCACATTACCGACGACCAGGGATGGCGATTCGAAGTAAAATCCATGCCCGACCTGGCGCGTAAAGGAAGCATCCGCGAAAAGACAGTGCTGGGTTGCAACACCGGCCTCTACGACTACACGCCCTACGGCGGATACTACACGCAAGACGACTGTCGCGAGATTGTGGACTACGCCGCCAAACGCTTTATCAACATAATCCCCGAGATTGACATGCCCGGCCACATGCAAGCGGCCCTGCACGTTTATCCCGAACTGGGTTGCACCGGCGGCCCTTACGAGGTGTGGCCCATCTGGGGCATATCGGAAGATGTGTTATGTGCAGGCAACCCCGCTACGCTCGATTTCCTAAAGCGCGTGTATGACGAACTGTGCGACGTGTTCCCGTCGAAGCTCATCAACATCGGAGGTGACGAAAGTCCACGCGTGCGCTGGAAGCAATGCCCCAAGTGCCAAGCCAAAATGAAGGAACTGGGGCTCACGCGCGAAGCTGAGTTGCAGACCTACATCAACAAAGAACTGGACAGGCACCTGAGCGCAAAAGGCCGCACCGTGATAGGCTGGGATGAGATTCTGGACGGCGGACTGAGCGAAAACGCCATAGTGCTTTCGTGGCGAGGCATGAAGGGGGGCATCGAGGCCGCGCGCCAGCATCACCGCGTGATTATGGCCCCCACCGACTATTGCTACATCGACTACTACCAACTCAAGAAAGACCGCGAGCGTCTCTATGCCATAGGCGGCTACGTGCCGTTGTCGAAGGTCTATAGTTTGGAACCCGTTCCGGCCGAACTCTCGGTAGAGGAGAGCAAATATATCCTGGGGCCGCAAGTGAACTTGTGGACCGAGTATGTCGCATACCCCGACCACGCGATGTATATGCTTCTGCCCAGGCTCGATGCCATCAGTGAAGTGCAGTGGACGCCACGCGAGCAGAAGAACTTTGAAGCCTTCACCGCACGACTCGCGCGAATGGAAAAACTCTACGACAAACTCGGCTATAAGTATTGCACCAAGTGGGAGTGAACCGCTCACGATAGTCAATAGCACATACAGAGAAATAAATAACAAGCATAAACGACGAGATGCTACCGGCAAATGATATGATATCCCGCTATGCCACAGCCACAGTGTTCGCACATGAAATCACACACGGATTCGACAATAACGGTTCTTATTATGACGAATATGGTCACTTCAACAACTGATGGAACGAAACCGATATTGCTCAGTTCCAGCAAAAGCAGCAGATGATGATTGCGCTCTATAATCGTATGGAAGCCTACTCTGGACAGCCCGCCGACGGTGCGAAGACACTGGCGGAGAATATGGCCGACTATGGAGGCTTGGAAATCGCATACCAAGCACTGAAAGAGAAGCTCCTGAGCCAAAATGTGGATGAACTGACGATGATCCATCATTGCCGCGAGTTCTTCTTAGACTATGCGTGGCTAGAGCGCGCTAATCTGACAGAAACAAGCATAAAAGCGCTCTATCTGACCGATAATCATAGTTTGAGTGCTAACCGAATAAATGGAGTGGTAACGCTTATGGACGACTGGTATGGCCTTTTCAAGGTGTCGGGAGGAGCACTCTATCTTGACCCAGGACACAGAGTTAAGATTTGGTAATACCGCATAGGCGATGCGCCCGCAACCGGGAATGCGCCCGCACCGGCAGTGGAATAGAATGATTTTGGGGCCTTGTGTTTACCCGAAGAGGTGGCGGAAGGCCTCTTCCACTTTACCGACTTCTATCAACTTGATTTTCAGCCGGTCGGTCTTAATGCCCTTGACGTTGTTTTTGGGAATGATAATAGAGTTGAAACCCAGTTTCTCGGCCTCGCTTATGCGTTGCTCAATGCGTGTAATCTGTCGAATCTCCCCACTAAGGCCCACCTCCCCACTGAAGCAAATGCCTCGGCTAATGGGCATATCCACATTCGACGACAGTATGGCGCAAATAACAGCGAGGTCCAGTGCCGGGTCGCTCACCTTAAGCCCCCCGGCGATGTTTAGAAACACGTCTTTCTGGGCCAACTTGAATCCCACTCGTTTTTCAAGCACAGCCAGCAGCATATTCATCCGCCTCTGGTCAAATCCGGTGACTGAGCGCTGTGCAGTTCCGTAGGCAGCGGTACTGACAAGTGCTTGTGTCTCGATGAGGAATGGTCGCGCACCATCCACAGTCACCCCGATAGCCACTCCCGACAGGTCTTCCTCACCATGGCTGAGAAGCATTTCGCTGGGATTTTTCACTTCGCGAAGACCGTCCTCCTGCATTTCGTAGATGCCCATCTCACTGGTGGAGCCAAACCGGTTCTTAATGGAGCGCAAAATGCGGTACATGTAGTGACGGTCGCCCTCGAACTGGAGCACCGCGTCCACGATGTGTTCCAGCACTTTTGGACCGGCTATGGAACCTTCCTTGTTGATATGACCGATGATGATTATGGGCGTATTGGTACTCTTGGCATAGCGCAGCAATGCGGCGGCGCACTCACGCACCTGAGTCACGCTACCGGCTGCAGAGTCAAGGTCGTCGCTGGCGATAGTCTGAATTGAGTCCACAATAATCAGCCCCGGGTGGCTTTCCTTGATGCTGGCGAAGATGCTTGTGAGCGAAGTCTCGCACAGCAAGTAGCACTCACAATCCATTTCGCTGCCGGCAATACGGTCGGCTCGCATCCGTAATTGTTGCGGGCTTTCCTCTCCGCTGACATACAGCACCTTGCGCGAGCGTATGCGAAGCACGTTCTGTAGCACCAGCGTGGATTTGCCTATGCCCGGTTCACCGCCTATCAGCACCATTGACCCCGGCACAAGACCTCCGCCAAGCACTCGGTTAAGTTCGCTACTGGGCAGCGTGATACGAGGCAAGTCTTGCGCCTTGATTTGCGATATCTTCACTGGCGTTGCGCTCTTACGCTCGTCGGAGTCGGAGCCGAGAAGGCTGTTTTTCTTGCTCCGCGGCACGGTGGGTTCTTCCACGTAGGTGTTCCATTCGCCACATGCGGGGCACTTGCCGAGCCACTTGGGCGACTCGTTACCGCAGTTCTTGCAGAAAAAGGTGGTGGTTTTCGCTTTCATTGCCATAATTATTTGCCTGATAGGTTATTATCTGTTATTTACGCCGAGCAAACTCACTTATGGTTATAGCCGCCGCTATGCCCACGTTGAGCGACTCGCTATGCTCAGCCGCCGGCTTGCCGGCTGGAATGTGCAGGCGCTTAGTCACGCGCCGAGCCACCTTGTCGCTGATGCCACGCCCCTCGTTGCCCATCACTATGAATCCACGGCTACCCAGCGTGGCATCATAGATGTTTTCGCCATCGAGGAAAGTGCCGTAAACCGGCATATCGGGGAACATGTCCAGCACATCGTCGATATCGGTGTAATGCACTTTCACCCTCGAAATCGCGCCCATCGTGGCCTGCACCACTTTGTGGTTATACACATCCACCGTGCCTTTACCGGCGAAGATGTTATTGATGCCGAACCAATCGGCCAGCCGTATTATTGTGCCCAAATTGCCCGGGTCTTGAATATTGTCGAGCACTATGCTCAGGGTGCTGCTCACCTCGTCGGTGCTAAACTCGTGCGCGGGAATCTCATACACCGCTATCACATCCGAGGCAGTGGAAAACTGCGACATTCGGCCCATTTGCTGCTTATTGGCGAAAACTATCTTGTCGTAGTGGCTACTGTTGCCCATCTGGTCATACCAGGCACGTGTGGCAATGAGCCACTTGCAAGAGAAATGCCCCCACGTGTCGCGCACGCATTTTGTTCCCTCAGCCACAAACAGGCCCAGTTCGTCGCGGTTCTTTTTCATTGCCAGTGAAGCCACCGTCTTGATAATCCCATTGTTTATATCCATCATAATTTCGCAAAATTAATGCATTTATTGGTCTTTCTCACTCAGTTCCAGCCAGCGAAGTTCCTTTTCGTCGATAAGCGACTTGATTTCCTCATATCGCGCCGCCCGAGTGGCGATGTCGGTCACGTCGCCGGCTGCAAACGCCTCGTCGAGGGCACGTTTCTCCTCATTGAGCGAGTTTAGCTCATTGCTCAGGCTCTCCAGTTCTTTTTTCTCCTTGTAACTCAGTTTTGGGGCAGATGTATGCGTGGCGGCACGAATCGGTTTTTCCTTCGCTTTTTCTGCCCCGGCCGACTCTTTATTCTGCTCGTGAAATTCCTTCCACGCCCTGTACTCACTGTAGTTGCCGGGGAAGTCCTTAACTACGCCATCGCCCATAAACACAAACGTGTGGTCCACAATACGGTCGAGGAAGAAACGGTCGTGACTCACCACAATCACACAACCGCGAAACCGTGCCAGATAATCTTCAAGTATTTCCAGTGTGGTGATATCCAGGTCGTTGGTGGGCTCGTCGAGGATAAGGAAATTGGGCTTGCGCATCAGCACTGTGGCCAGATATAGGCGGCGGCGCTCGCCACCGCTGAGTTTGGCGATATACTTCTGCTGGTCGGCAGCGCTGAAGAGGAACAGGTTAAGGAACTGCGACGCCGTGTATTGCGTTTTCTCATCGAAGACGATGTGCTCAGCGATGTCGCGCGCGGCATCTATCACCTTTTTACCCTCGTCCATCGCAATACCTTCCTGGCTATAATATCCCCAGCGGATAGTCTCGCCCACCTCAAATCGACCGCTATCGGGCTGTAACTGATTAAGCAGCAACCGGATGAAAGAGGTCTTTCCCACTCCGTTATCGCCCACGATGCCCAGTTTCTCATAGCGCGCGAATGTGTAGTTGAAATCACGCAGAATCACCTTATCGCCCCACGCCTTGCTCACGTGATGGGCAGTGAATATTTTGTTGCCTATGTAGGTGGAATTCACGTTGAGCGTCACCTCACGGTCGTGACGAGTGTTTTGCGCCCGCTCGCGCAGGTCGTAGAAAGCGTCGATGCGGTATTGCGCCTTGTGGGCGCGAGCCTGTGGCTGGCGCCGCATCCATTCCAGCTCCGTACGGAGCAGATTTCGAGCCTTGGCCACCTGCGCGTTCTGCGCCTCAATCCGCTCGGCACGTTTCTCGAGGTAATAGTCGTAATTGCCGGCATAGTTAAAGGCCAATTGACCATCTATTTCCACAATGCGATTGCAGATTTTGTCCAAGAAATAGCGGTCGTGGGTGACCATGAGCAGAGTGGTTCGGCTTCGCGTGAGGTAATCTTCAAGCCACTCTATTATGTCGATGTCCAGGTGGTTGGTGGGCTCATCCAGAATAAGTAGTTGCGGCTCGGCAATGAGTATCTTCGCCAAAGCCACTCGCTTCACTTGCCCTCCGCTCAGTTGCGAAATCTGCTGGCGAAAGTCGGTGATATGTAATTGTGTGAGTATCTGCTTGAAACGGTCTTCGTAGTCCCATGCGTGAGCATTGTCCATCATTTGCACCGCTGCGGCGACACTCGCGTCATCGGCATTAGTAAGAGCCTGCTCGTAGGCCCTGACGGCCCGGCTCTGCGCATCATCACCCTCAAGGCACGTATCGATTACGGTACGGCTTTGGTCGAAGTGCGGTGCCTGCTCCAGATAGCCTATCGCCGGCTCTCCGTGAAAGGTGATTTTACCGCTATCGTAACCCTCGATGCCGGCTATGATGCTCAGCAACGTGCTCTTTCCTGAACCATTCTTCGCTATCAAGCCCAGTTTATCGCCCTCGTTGAGCGTGAGCGTGAGGTTGCGAAACAGCACATTGGCACCGAACGACTTGGTCAAACCCTCTATTTGAAGCACTACAGGCATAAGTTCAATTGAAAAATATCCACAAATTTACGAAATATTTGGTGTCTATCGCCCTAAAAACTGCAATAAAAACGCTATATTTGTAATTCCGACATGAAAAAACCTTATAACACTTAACAATATGAAACGGATAATATCACTGCTGGTGACCATTGTGGCGGTTCTTACTGCTGCTCAGGCACAGAAGATTGCAATTCTCAGCGACATTCATGTTACGCCCGGCAACGCTAATGAGGGGAAACTTCGAGAGGCCGTGGCCGAAATCAACGCATCCGATGCCGAAGCGGTGATGCTCACGGGCGACCTCACCAACGAGGGTAGCGACGCGCAGTTGCAGAACGTGAAGAACATTATGGACGGCATCTGCAAGCCACTCTACGTGATTCCCGGCAATCATGAGAACAACTGGAGCCAGAGCGCATGCAAGACTTTTAACGACCTCTGGGGTGATGACCGCTTTGTCTTTGAAATCGGCAATCTGGTGGTGATAGGAATGAATTGCGGTCCGTTCATGAAGATGGGCGACGGCCACATCAAGCAGGAAGACCTGTTGTGGCTCGACAAGACCCTTGCCGAGCGTGCCACTGCCGGAAAGAAAGTGCTGAGTGTGAATCACTACCCCATTCTCGACGACCTGGACAATTATCGCGACTATATCGCCGTGCTGCAAAAATATCCCGTGATATTACATCAGAACGGCCATTACCACCGCTGGCGCCAGTACGAAAGTTACGGTGTGAACGGGCTGATGGTGCGTGCTCTGGACATGGGTAAGGGCAACTATGGGTACTCGCTGCTCCACGTGGATCTGGAGCGCGGCTGGATCTACGCCTACAATAAGGAGCTGGGCAAAGAGCCGGAGTTAAAATACATCTATCGTGCCGAAAGCCACTTCGACCAAATCGACAACACCCAGCCAGAGCAGATGCTCCCGGCTGGCTTCACCGTTACACGCGTCTATGCCGATAACGCATCTATCTTCACCCGATTGGGGCTCGACCGCGACAACATCTATCTGGGAAACTCGCTGGGTCTGCTCAAGGCGCTGGATAAGCACACAGGTGCGGTGAAGTGGGAATACAAGACCGATGCCATGCTCTTCTCCCGCCCCGCAGTGGACAAGAAATATGTGGTTCTGCCCACAGCCGACAAGCGACTGGTGTGGATTGACAAGGCAAGCGGCAAGGAGGCCTATAGCCACCAGGCAGAAGGCGCATATGTGGCCGACGGAGTGGTGGCCGATGGGGTGCTCTATCAAGGAGGCTACAAGACGTTTCAGGCATGGGACATAAAACACCACCGCCTGCTGTGGCACTTCGACGATATAGGGAACTACTGCCAAGCGGCACCCGTGGTGGATGGCAAAGATGTGATATTCGGCGCTTGGGACACCAATCTGCGCTCGCTCGACAAGAAAAGCGGCAAACTCCGGTGGCAATGGAACAACGGAGTGAACGCCAACCTATATAGCCCGGGCAACGTGGTGCCTGTGGTGACGGCCGACAAAGTGGTGATTGTGGCCCCCGACCGCGTGACTACCGCCATCGACCGCAGCAATGGCGCTCTGATGTGGCGCGAAAAAAACGAGAACAAGGTGCGCGAGAGCCTGGGGCGCAGTGCCGACGGCCGGGTGGCCTATGCCAAAACGATGGATGGCACGTTGGTGGCCATGAGTACCGAAGGCGACAAGTATCGCTTGCTATGGACCGTGGATTTGGGCTTCGGCTATGAACATGCCCCATGCATTGTACTGGAGCACAAGGGCGTGGTGTACGCCGGTTCGCGGAGAGGAATGCTTGCCGCCGTGGATGCCGCTACTCACCAGTTGATGTTTACCTACAAAATGGGGTCGAGCGAAGTTAACGGATTTGAGGTGGATGAGCAAGGCGATGTTTACTGTTCACTAATAGAAGGCACCGTCTATCGCATCACACATCGCTGATTACCCCCTTTGGCGGCGACACCCGTCGGTAACCACACGGTTAAGTAACGCGGATGGAAAAGTGCCTTTGATTGGCTCGCGAAGAACAGTTTGAAGGCAACAGGTATGTGAAGCGGTTCACATACTGCTAAGTGTTTCTGAACGCGGCCGGCGACACACCGGTGAGCCGCTTGAAATACTTGCTGAAAAACGACGGGTTGGAAAAGTTCATCTCGTAGGCAATCTGCGAGAGCGACTTATCGGAGTGGCGCAATTCCACCTTGATGCGTGCTTCCAACGCACGGTCGAGCCATTGCTTGGCCGTGACACCGCTTGCCTGGCGCACCACGGTTCCCAGATAGCGCTCGGTGAGACACATTTTGCGGGCATAGAACCCCAGATGATGCTCGGTGGCGGCGTGCCTGTTGACGAGATACAGAAAGCGGTTCAGGATAGTCTGTTCGTGTGGCTGCGAGGCAATTATCGAGGACGCTTGCTCCTGATAGAGCGCATCGTAGTGGTGCATGAGTGCCGCCACAAGGTTGGCCACCGCCGGCCTGTTATAAGTGGCGTTGCCCACAAGATGCCATATCGCATCGAAGATGTTCCGCACCACCATTATCTGCTCGGGAGACGCATTTATCTGAAAATCACGAATCTGCCCATTAAAGGCACGAGGGAGTTGGTCTGCAGTGAAAGGCATGGGGAAATGGGCGAACAACACGAGACCCATAATATTGAAGTCGGGCGAGAAATAAACCGGCGAAATTATGGAGCCCGGACCAAGAAACACGAGCGTCCCTCTACCGACATGACGCTCCACAAGATTGAAGTTGATACGCGCCTCGCCGTTTAGCACTACGCCAAGCCGATGGTCATCAATCGCAAACGGCGGGTTCTGGTTAATCACAAGTTGGAAAATATTAGAGCTACTACGCACAAGTCCAATCTCGCTATTGAATCGTAGTGTGTCGCTAAGTTCACCCAGATGCGGCTCAAAGATGGAACGCATCCGCGAGAAATTCATCAGTTTAGGACTTTTTCCCATTTTTTGTTCGCTATTATTACCAACGCAAAGATAATAAAATAGTCTCAAAAACGCAATATTCGCGTATAAAATCGTACAAAAAGAACATTTCTTCCATAATAAAGACATTGACAAAGGCGGAATTAGGCAGTAATTTTGCATCACGAATATTAACCGAAACAGAATATGAGAAATTTAATTATTGCCATCGCACTGATACCGCTACTTGCCACGGCGCAAAGCCTGGAAGAGTGCCAGCAGGCAGCCGAGCGCAACTATCCGCTGATTCAGCGTATGGACCTTATCAGGCAGACCACCGACTTGACTATGCAAAACATTGCCAAGGGATGGCTTCCGCAAATCACGGCCACCGCGCAAGCCACCTACCAAAGCAGTGTAGCCTCGTGGCCGGAGCAGATGCAACAGATGTACGACCAAATGGGCTTGGACATGAAAGGATTGCGCAAGGACCAGTATAGGATAGGCATCGATGTGCAGCAGACGGTGTATGACGGCGGATCCATCAGAAGCCAAAAAGAAGTGGCCTTGCAACAAGGCAACGTGGAAATGGCACAAAACGAGGTGAGCCTCTACAGCGTTAGGCAACGCGTGAACGAAATGTATTTCGCACTGCTACTTCTCGATGACCAGATTCGCCTAAAGCGCGACTTGCAGACACTGCTGGCGGCTAACGAGAAGAAACTTGCCTCGATGCAGCGAGGCGGCACGGCAGCCGAAAGCGATTACCTGAATGTGAAAGCCGAGAGACTAAATGCCGAGCAACAACTCAGCGATTTGCAATCGCAACGGCAATCAATATCCAGAATGCTCACCACCTTTTGCGGCATAGAAATGACCGAGCCACAGAAACCGGCCGCCAATATTGCAGCGCATGGCAATAACCGACCAGAGTTACGACTCATTGACTCGCAAGTGCGTCTGGCTGACGCGCAAGAGCGTGCCCTTGATGCCGCAATCAGGCCACGGCTGGGCTTGTTCGCACAGGGTTACTACGGCTACCCCGGCATGAATATGTTTAAAGACATGATGAGCCGCCAATGGACGCTAAACGCCCTTGTAGGCGTGCGCTTGCAATGGAACATAGGCGCGCTCTACACCCGCAAGAATGACAAGGCCAAACTGCAACTTGCCCGCCAAAACGCCGAGAATAGCCGCGAGGTGTTCCTGTTCAATTCCAATCTGGAACAGATACAGCACGACGAGAACATAGACCGTTACCGCAAACTGATGACCGACGACAACGAAATCATATCATTGCGCGCCCAGGTGCGCAAAGCTGCAGAATCGAAGTTGCAGCACGGTATCATAGACGTGAACGATCTGCTTCGCGAAATCAACGCCGAAAACGCTGCGCGAGTGCAGCAGTCGATTCACGAGATAGAGATGCTAAGAGAGATTTATAACAGAAAGTACACAACCAATAACTAACACAGAGCGATATGAAAAGTAGAATAATCATAGCAACGGCAGCCCTGCTGCTTACCGCCTGCGGCACAAAAGAGAAAGAATATGACGCCACCGGCACATTCGAGGCTACCGAGACCATAATTTCGGCCGAGCAAAGTGGCACGCTTCTCAGTTTCGACATCAACGAGGGAGACGAGATAACACGCGGCCTCGAGATAGGCCTTATCGACACCACGCAGACTTGGCTTAGGATTCAGCAGTTGCGCGCCACAAAAGACGTGTATCAGAGTCAGAAGCCCGATATGGCCAAGCAGATTGCCGCCACACGCCAGCAACTGGCCAAAGCGCAGACCGAGCAGCGGCGATACGAGGAACTGGTGGCCGACGGCGCGGCACCGGCCAAACTGCTTGATGACGCACGCAGCCAAGTGGAGGTTCTGCGTCGCCAGCTCGACGCCCAGATTTCCACGCTCAACACCAGCACACAGTCGCTCGACCGCCAAATGGCCGCCACCGAAGTGCAAGTGACCCAGTTGCTGGACCAGCTGAGCAAGTGCCACATCAAGGCTGCGATGAGCGGCACGGTGCTGGAGAAATATGTGGAGCGCGGTGAGTTTGTGTCAGCCGGCAAGCCTCTGCTCAAAGTAGCCGAGACGAAGACCATGTTTCTTCGCGCCTACCTGACATCGGCGCAACTGCAGAGCGTGAAAACAGGGCAAAAAGTGAAAGTATTTGCCGACTACGGAGGTGGCGAGCGAAAAGAATATCAGGGAACGATAACATGGATAAGCAGCCGAAGCGAGTTCACGCCAAAGACCATTCTCACCGACGATGAGCGTGCCGACCTGGTATATGCCGTGAAAGTGGCGATTGAGAACGATGGTTACGCCAAGATAGGGATGTATGGCGAAGTGAAATTTTAAGGAGAGTTCAATCACCTAAAGAGAGGGCGATGAATGCCATTGAAGTAAATAATATCAGCAAGAGTTACGGCAAGATTAAGGCCCTGGAGAAGGTGTCGCTCGCGGTGGAGAAAGGTGAGGTATTCGGCCTCATCGGCCCCGACGGAGCCGGAAAGACGACACTGTTCCGCATCTTGTGCACGCTACTGTTGCCCGATAGCGGAACAGCCAGAGTTGACGGCTTCGACACAGTGGGGCAAATGAAAGAGATACGCCGGCGCGTGGGTTATATGCCCGGCCGTTTCTCGCTCTACCAAGACCTGACGGTGGAAGAGAACCTGAAGTTCTTCGCCACACTCTTCGGCACCACCGTGGAGGCCGGCTACGACAGCATCAGTGCTATCTACTCACAGATAGAGCGATTTAAGGACCGCAAGGCTGGATCGCTATCGGGCGGCATGAAGCAGAAGTTGGCGCTTTCGTGCGCGCTGGTGCACGAGCCCAGCATTCTCTTACTCGATGAACCCACCACCGGCGTGGATCCGGTGAGTCGCAAGGAGTTCTGGGACATGCTGCAGACGCTCAAAGAGCGCGGTATCACCATAGTGGCCTCCACGCCCTATCTGGACGAGGTGCGCTGTTGCGACCGTGTGGCCTTCTTGGACCACGGTCAAGTTCGAGGCATCGACACACCGCAGGTGATACTGAATCGGTTTGCCGACATTTTCAACCCACCGGGCATCGACCGTGAAAGCGGCACTGAGGCGAGCGAGGAGCACGTGATAGAGGTGGAGCACCTGGTGAAGACATTCGGCAATTTCAACGCTGTGGATGACATAAGTTTCGCGGTGAAGAAGGGCGAGATATTCGGATTTCTCGGCGCGAACGGCGCAGGCAAGACCACAGCCATGCACATGCTCACCGGGCTGAATCAGCCCACGAGCGGCACCGGGCGCGTTGTGGGTTATGATATCCGCACCCAGTATGAGCAGATTAAGCGCCACATAGGCTACATGTCGCAGCGGTTCTCGCTCTACGAGGACCTCACTGTGGCCGAGAACATTCGCCTCTTCGCCGGCATCTACGGAATGGACGACAAATCCATAGCCGGCAAGACCGACGAAGTGCTGGAACGCCTGCAGTTTATCGAGCACAAGAACGACCTTGTGGCCTCCTTGCCACTGGGCTGGAAGCAGAAACTGGCCTTTACGGTGTCGATTTTCCACGAGCCCGGAGTGGTGTTTCTCGACGAGCCTACCGGCGGTGTGGATCCGGCGACACGCCGTCAGTTCTGGGAACTGATTTACGATGCGGCCCAACGCGGAATTACAGTGTTTGTCACCACCCACTACATGGACGAAGCCGAATACTGCGACCGCATCTCGATTATGGTTGATGGCAAAATCAGAGCGCTGGGCACACCCGATGACCTGAAACGAGAGTTTAACCAACCCGATATGGACCACGTGTTCACTTTCCTGGCACGAAAGGCCACACGACAAAGCGACTAATAGATCAGCCTTATGAAACAGTTTGTATCATTCGTCATAAAAGAAGCCAAGCACATCCTGCGCGACAAGCGCACGATGCTTATCCTCTTCGGGATGCCGGTGGTGATGATGCTACTCTTTGGCTTCGCCATCAGCACCGACGTGAAAAACGTGCGCACCGTGATGGTGACCTCACAGGCCGACCACATGACCCGCATGGCCGCGGATAGGCTGGCGGCTTCGGAATATTTCACCATAGTGGGCACAGTGGGCACGCCACAGGAAGCAGAATTGCTGATACGCGGTCAGAAGGCCGACATGGCAGTGGTGTTCGGGCACGACTTCGCGTCGAAAAAGAGCGGAGTGCAACTGATTGTGGATGGCTCAGACCCCAATATGGCTCAGCAATGGGGCACTTACGCTCAACAAGTCATGGCCAACCCACAGCAAATGGCACCGGTGAACACCAAGATGCTCTATAATCCCCAGATGCGCTCGGCCTATAACTTTGTACCCGCTATCATGGGTATGCTGCTGATGCTTGTATGCGCCATGATGACATCGATAAGCATAGTGCGCGAGAAGGAGAAAGGCACCATGGAAGTGCTGCTTGTGTCGCCGGTGAAGCCACTGATGGTGATAGTGGCCAAGGCAATTCCATATCTGGTGCTGGCCTTCGGCATCCTCATCACCATCTTGCTCATGGCACGGTTTGTGCTGGATGTGCCACTTGCCGGCTCACTGCTCTGGATACTTGCGGTTTCCACGCTCTACATTCTGCTTGCGCTGTCGCTGGGGCTACTCATATCCAATGTGGCCCAAACTCAACTCGTGGCGCTGCTGCTCTCGGCCATGGTGCTACTGATGCCGGTGGTGATGCTAAGCGGCATGATGTTCCCGGTGGAGTCGATGCCCAAGATACTGCAATGGATTTCGGCAGTGGTGCCACCACGGTACTATATCGACGCCATGCGCAAACTGATGATTATGGGCGTGGGGATAAGTGAGATCACTAAGGAGGTGGCCATTCTGGGCGGCATGACCGCTGTTCTGCTCACCGTGGCCCTGAAGAAGTTTAAAACCCGACTGGAATAAGAGATTTCAGATATGGCACTAAAATATCTCATAAGGAAAGAGTTCTTGCAGATTAAGCGCAACGCGTTTCTGCCGCGACTCATCGTTATGTTTCCCATAATCATCATGTGCGTGATGCCATGGGTGATGAACATGGAGGTGAAGAACATTAGGGTGGATGTGGTGGACAACGACCGCTCCACCATCAGCCAGCGACTTGTGCACAACATAGAGACGTCGCGCTACTTCATCTTCAACGGGCAGAAGCCATCGTACCGAGCCGCGCTGTCGGAAGTGGAGCGTGGCCAGGCCGACGTGGTGCTGGTGGTTCCACCGCACTACGGCCGCGACATGGCGTGTGGCCGCAACCCACAAATGCTCATCGCCGCCAACGCCGTGAACGGGACCAAAGGCAGCATGGGCAGCGCCTATCTGTCGCAGATAGTGACGGCGCAAGCGATGCCGAGCACGACTGCCATGCGCAATGGAGCCTCTACCCTACTGCTCTATAACAAGAACCAGAATTACAAACTGTTCATGATTCCGGCTCTGCTGGCTATAGTGATGATGCTGATGACCGGTTTTCTGCCCACGCTCAACATTGTGGGCGAGAAGGAAGCCGGCACCATAGAGCAGATAAATGTTACGCCGGTCTCGAAGTGGGCGTTTATCCTGGCCAAACTCATTCCCTACTGGATTATAGCACTGTTTATCATCTCGATGTGTCTGTTGCTGGCTTGGCTTATCTACGGGCTGACTCCGGCCGGGTCGGTGGGATATATCTACTTGCTGGCAATGCTACTGGCGCTATTCTTCTCGTCGTTCGGTCTGATAGTGTCGAACTACTCCGACACGATGCAGCAGGCGATGTTTGTGATGTGGTTCTTTGTGGTGTGCATTATGCTGCTCAGTGGCCTGTTCACCCCCACCCGTTCTATGCCCGACTGGGCCTACCTCACGACATACGTGAATCCGATGCACTACTTCATTGATGCCGTGCGCACAGTGTTTATTCGTGGCGGAGGGCTACAGGACATCGGTCGTCAAGTGACGGCTCTGCTGGTGATAGGCACTGTGATGACAGTGTGGTCGGTGGCCAGTTACAAGAAAAACAACTGACGCAGCGCTGTGGTGGGGCCGTTGGCGATTCGGGTGGTGTTGTGTGGGTGGGGCGGGATTTTGAACACAAATTGCCACAAATTACTCGCAAATTCCAGATAATGGCTGGGCTGGCGGTGGGTGTGGTGGCTTTATGGCGAAGTGGTGTGGATGATGTGGCTCGTCTGCGACGCACTCCCATCAAGCAGATAAAGACTGTTGCAAAACTCCAGTCAACTTTTTCTGCACGGATGACAACTATTTTAGTAATATTGTAAACTTAACCGCTCTAATAGTGTCAACCGATTTTAGGATTAGTCAGCGCTCAGAGCCATCCGAGCTCTATTCTGAGTGTGGACGCACGCAGTACACCTATCGCTGAATAGTTACTTGTGCAACATGTTTCAGAAGCCGTCGCGAATTGATGGCTTTTTAGGTGGCACATAGTCTGGCGACATGCGCTCAAGAATCTTCTTATAGGCTTCGTTCAGTTCGATGCCGAACTCATTACGCCGAAACTCCTTATCTCTATAAAGATTGTCATATCCGCAGCGCAGCTTGCTGATGCCATGCTCGGCGATGTAGTTCAGTGCCGTGGTGGTGATGTGGTAATACAGCACATGCTCATAGTGGTAGAACTCCATGATCTCGCCGGTGACGGGGCTGTGGCCCACGCTGTCGGTCACATGGGTGGTCTTCAGGTCGTAAGGTTCAAGCTCCAGCACTTTCCCGTCGCTCGTCTTGATGAGCAGCATGTAGCCGGTGGTGACAAAGCCCTGCAGCTTCAGCGACCACACGGTGTCGGTCGCCGTGGTGTCGCATTGCAGCATGAAGGAGGTCTTGTCACGTTTGTTCCACTCCACCTCGCCCACATAGGCGAGACCGGCATACTTGCCCCACGACGGCAGGGCGAAGCACAGCACCAACAATATATTAACGAGAAATCTGCACATAGAAACAATGAGTTTTAGACGATGCAAAATTAAGTCCTAATTTTGGACTATGCAAATATTGTGCCAGGCGAGTGCAATGAAGTTTACTTCGATTGCCGTATTATAGTTGCCCAAAATATGCTGTAGCTTGTCGCGCTCGCGTTTCTTTTTCGACTTACGATGAGGAGACAGTGATGAGTGGTGAAAAGTGGCCCGCAGACAGTTGTCGGCGAGCCACTCAAGGGGGTTAGTGTTATGTTACCGCACTTTGCCGCGTGTGGACCGATAGTGCTTGAGCGCCAATAGTGACGCGTGTCACTGAATGAGCGCGAGCTACGGCCTTGCGTGGCAAAATGGAATATGCTTACTTGCTCAGGGCTTGTGCCACGTCAACGGCTACGGCCACTGTGCAACCCACCATGGGGTTGTTGCCGATGCCGAGGAATCCCATCATCTCAACGTGAGCGGGCACCGAGCTGGAGCCGGCGAACTGAGCATCGCTGTGCATGCGTCCCAGGGTGTCGGTCATGCCGTAAGAAGCTGGACCGGCAGCCATGTTGTCGGGGTGCAGAGTGCGGCCTGTTCCGCCACCGCTGGCCACACTAAAGTAGGGCTTACCGGCAAGTACGCGCTCTTTCTTGTAAGTTCCTGCGACGGGGTGCTGGAAGCGAGTGGGGTTGGTGGAGTTACCGGTAATGGAAACGTCAACACCCTCTTTCCACATGATGGCTACGCCTTCGCGCACGTCGTCGGCACCGTAGCAGTTGACCTTAGCGCGGTCACCGTTGCTGTAGGGGGTGCGTGCAATCTCCTTGAGCTCACCGGTGAAGTAGTCGAACTCGGTCTGCACGTAAGTGAATCCGTTGATACGGCTGATAATCTTGGCGGCGTCTTTGCCGAGTCCGTTGAGGATAACTCGCAGCGGCTCGCGGCGCACTTTGTTGGCAGCGCCGGCTATTTTGATAGCGCCTTCGGCTGCGGCAAACGACTCGTGTCCGGCGAGGAAAGCGAAGCACTTAGTCTCGTCGCGGAGCAGACGAGCTGCGAGGTTGCCGTGTCCGATACCCACTTTGCGGTCGTCGGCCACAGAGCCCGGAATGCAGAAAGCCTGGAGTCCCAATCCGATAGCCTCGGCTGCGTCGGCTGCTACTTTGCAGCCTTTCTTGATTGCGATGGCGGCACCTACGACGTAGGCCCACTTAGCGTTCTCGAAGCAGATTTGCTGAGTTTCCTCACAGGTCTTGTATGGGTCGATTCCATACTGGTCGCAGATGGCGTTGGCCTCTTCGATATCTTTAATTCCCACTGCGTTGAGTGCGGCGAGCACTTGCTTGATGCGGCGGTCTTGCGATTCAAATTTGACTTCTCTTATCATAGTTGTGTCCTCCTATTATTCTTTACGTGGGTCAATATACTTGGCTGCACCTTCAAAACGTCCGTAGTGGCCCTTTGCGCCTTCGAGAGCCTCTTCGGGGGATTTGCCCTTCTTAAGCGCGTCGGTGAATTTGCCGAGGCTCAAGAATTCGTAACCTATTACTTCGTTGTTCTCGTCGAGAGCCATGCGTGTGCAATAGCCTTCGGTCATTTCGAGGTAACGAACGCCCTTGGCCTTAGTACCGAACATAGTTCCCACTTGGCTGCGGAGTCCCTTACCGAGGTCTTCGAGCGATGCACCGACAACGAGTCCTCCTTCGCTGAAGGCGCTCTGAGTGCGTCCGTAAACGATTTGCAGGAATAGTTCGCGCATAGCAGTGTTGATAGCGTCGCAAACGAGGTCGGTGTTGAGGGCTTCGAGTATGGTTTTGCCCGGCAGAATTTCGGCGGCCATAGCAGCCGAATGAGTCATGCCAGAGCAGCCTATGGTCTCAACGAGGCACTCCTCGATAACGCCATTCTTAACGTTGAGCGAGAGTTTGCAAGCGCCCTGCTGTGGAGCGCACCATCCGATTCCGTGAGTGAAACCCGACACGTCCTTGATTTCTTTAGATCTAACCCATTTCCCTTCTTCGGGGATTGGAGCTGAGGGGTGGTTAGCGCCCTTAGTTACGCAGCACATTTCCTGTACTTCATGTGAATAAACCATAATAGTTATTTGTTAAATTAATTACGTAATTAAAAAGAGTTTCGCAATGTTTTTCTGTTTGGGCCTGCTTGGCGTGCCAATGCGTGCCGAGCAGACTTTGAGAGTGTAAAGTTACTGAAAAAATCCCATTTGGCGAAATAAAAAGAGGAAAAGTGAAAGTTGAGGATGTGAAATCGTGTGGGATGCGGTGTGGAAGCGGTTGCATGAGAAATGCAGAAATTGACATTGACAAGCGGGTGAAACAGGGCTAATTTTGCAGCATAGAAAAGAGTTCATTGACATGTTGAAGAGTGAGGGTGTGGGGGGTAGAGCGACAAAAAACCCCATGAGCAGTAGTTCATGAGGTTTCTTATTTTGACATTCACGGGTGCTAATCGCAGCAAGTTGTGAAAATCGAGTTTTATTATAGAAAAAAGTCAGTTATTGATGTTTGAAGCTTTTGTTTCTCAAATCATACGACTTTTTGACTCGGATAGAGTGCCACGGTTTAATTGGCCGGATGGTTTTAACAATTATTTAACACTTACGAGGTAAATTTTTCTTCAATGGCCTCCAATGAAAACCGCGAATGGCTAGGCTAAGCTTATCACAAGAGATAGCGTTAGCCATACACTACTATATCCGCAAGGCAGGTTTGACCCAAAAAGAATTAGCTGAGGATTTGAATGTTTCACCTGCATATGTCGCTAAATTATTGAAAGGAGGCGAAAACCTAACGCTTGAGACAATTTGTAAAATCCAACATGTGAAAGTCAACAAGGACAAATTAACGGTGGTGACCGTTGTCCTTGTTGACCTTATTGTCGTCTAAAATCTCTTTAGCGGGAAGGTGGTCGATTATTTTTTGACGAACTCGACGCGGCGGTTGCGGGCGCGGCCCTCGTTGGTGGAGTTGTCGGCGATTGGCTCGTTGGAGCCTTTGCCCACGGCGCTCAGGCGGCTGCGGTCCACGCCGAGTTCCACAAGTTTGAGCACTATGGCCTCGGCGCGCTGCTGCGAGAGGCGGTCGTTGGTGGCCGCGCTGCCGGTGTTGTCGCAGTGGCCTTGCACCTCAAAATTGAGGCTCGGCTGCTCTTCCATCAATTTCTTGATGCGGTTGATCTCCACCATGCTCTCGGGTTTGATGGTCGCCTTGGCCACGTCAAAGGTGATGGCGTAGGTCACAATCTTGCCCTCGCTCATCACGCGGTCGTAGAGGGGCACGGCACCCTGCGCGAGGCGGAAGCCGGTGAGCAGGTAGCGGTGGTCGTCCCAGAACTCGCCGCTGATGGAGAAAGCGGTAGGGGCTTTCACGTTGGGCAGGTTGGCAATGCGCGTGCCGTTGATGTAAATCTTCATGGCGCGTTTGTTGAACGAGAGCGCGAAGTGGTTCCACGCGTTCTGCCGCTCGATGGTTTCCAACGCGTCATACTCGCCATTGACTTCACCCTCCCGCGGCTTTTGAATGCCCCAACTGACAAGCTCCTCGGTGGCGATGTGAATATTGCCGCAGTTATTGGCTTCGGCGTCTATCAGGCGCAGATGGATGCCGGCGTTGTAGTCCTCCGCGCCGTTGCACCAGTAGTCAAACTCGAGCGTGAACTGCTCGGGCAGGTAGTTCTTGCTGTCGCCATTGATGAGCGGAGCTATCTCCGTGTTGTCGTTCTCGAGGAAGATGCACATGCGTCCGTCGTGCTTCGCCACCTCGGCGGAACCGTTCACCAAGTCCCACTGGCTGGGGAACTCGCCCAGTTGCTCGCCCTCGAGGTCGTCGGCAAAAATCACCAAGTCGCCCGGCACAAAGTCGGTCTTTGCATAGGCAGTCTCGGCGGTGCGATTGGCCGGAGCGGCGCTCTCGGCAGCACTCTCTTGTTCATCGCGCTGCTCGGGCTCGTCCTGCCGCTCGGCTTTATCGGCTTTCTTGTCCTTCTTGGTGGCGGCCTCCTCAATCTTGCCTATCGCTTTGCCAGCGGCCTTCTGGCCCAGGCTGTGCAGCCAACCCTGCGCCGACACATCGGCCGGCGCGGCAATTAATGCGGCGACTGCCGCGACAATCATCAGTCTCTTCATAGTTAAAAATGTATTATTTAGGTTGATAAATTGTTGGTAGCGATTGTTATACGCCGTAAAAATAGCACATTTTTCCATTCCCACCAAATTAAAGCGCCATTTTCCTTTCCATTCTCACCTCCTGAGGTAACTCGCAATAATTGTAATACGACATTGCGAGTTTCTATTTCGCAAAAGACTCTATGGATATTCTCATCGAGCATATCTATGATGGGGTTGCTTTGCATAGAGTTCTGTCGGTAGTGGTTGAAGGGGATGTTTCCTTCGACATGGGCAATTACCGAAGGATGATATTAAGATTCTGCATAAGGCTATGAGCAATTCCTGTGAACGTCTCCGTGTGGCATATGAATCGTGGTTCTTAGCCGTAGGCTACATCTATTTTAGTTTTGGCTGATAGTTACGAGGGGTGGCGCATTACCGCGGTGCGGGTGAATTTTGAGCGACTTTTTTATTCTGATTGGCTTATAAATCCTGATTTTTATCTAAATTTGTGCTTATGATTAAGACTTTAGCGAAACAGATTGGGCAGTATAAGTGGGCTTCGATATTGACTCCTGTTGTGACCGGACTGGAGGTGGTGATGGAGGTTCTGATACCCTACGTGACGGCAATGCTGATTGACCGTGGGATTACGGCCGGAGATATGCCGAGCGTGTATCGGTATGGGCTGATTATGCTGGGCATGGCGCTGCTGAGCCTGGGGTTCGGCATAGCGGCGGGTCAACTGGCCTCGTACGCATCGTCGGGGTTCGCGGCCAACCTGCGTAACGCCATGTACCGGAATATTCAGCGGTTCTCGTTCGGCGACATTGACAAGTTCAGCACATCGGGGCTTGTGACGCGAATGACGACCGATGTGACCAACCTGCAGAACGCTTATCAGCAAATTCTGCGTATCACGGTACGCGCTCCGCTGAGGATGGTGTTTTCGGTGGTGATGTGTTTTGTGATAGACGCTAAGTTGAGTTTGATATTCATTGTGGCTCTGGTGGTGCTCTCGGCGGTGGTGTTCACGATTATCCGCAAGGTAGCCGGAGTGTTTACGCAGGTGTTCAAGCAGTATGATGAGCTAAACGCGAGTGTGCGGGAGAACGTGGTGGGCATCAGGGTGGTAAAGGCGTTTGTCCGCGAAGATTTTGAGAAGGAGAAATTCGGTCGCGCGGCCTACGGGTTATACAGGCTTTATGTGAAAGCCGAGAGCCTGATGGCGCTGAACCACCCGGTAATGAATCTGGTGACCTATGGTTGCATAATAGCGTTGTCGTGGTGGGGCGCGCACTATGTGGTGGCCGGAGAGGTGACCACGGGCGAATTAACATCGCTGTTCACATACGTGATGAGCATACTGATGTCGCTGATGATGCTGACGATGATATTTGTGATGCTCACGATGAGCGCGGCAAGTGGCAAGCGAGTGGCTGAGATAATAGATGAGGAGCCTGATATAGTGAACCCCGAAAGAGCGATAAGCGAACTGGCCGATGGGAGCATCAGATTTGAGGGCGTGAGCTTTGCCTACAAGGAAGGAAGCGGTGATTACGCTCTGAGCGATGTCACACTAGATATCCACTCCGGCGAGACGATAGGAATTATAGGTGGTACGGGTAGCGGTAAGTCGAGTGTAGTGAGCCTTGTGAGCCGCCTCTACGACACGAGCCGTGGCACGGTGAGTGTGGGCGGGCATGACGTGCGCGACTACGACCTGACCACCCTGCGCGAGAATGTGGCAGTGGTGCTACAGAAGAACACCCTGTTCAGCGGCACGGTGCTGGACAACCTGCGCTGGGGTAATCCTGAGGCCACACTTGAGGAATGCCGGGCCGCGTGCAAGTTGGCATGCGCCGATGAGTTTATCAGTGAGATGCCCGATGGCTATGAGACCCGGATAGAGCAAGGCGGGACCAACGTGAGCGGAGGCCAGAAACAGCGTTTGTGCATAGCCCGCGCGCTGCTGAAGAAGCCCCGTGTGCTGGTACTTGACGACTCGACAAGCGCCTGCGACACCGCCACCGACGCACGTATTCAGCGCGCGTTCCGCGAAGAGATACCTGACACCACCAAACTTATAATAGCTCAGCGCATCTCGAGTGTGAAGAATTGTGACCGAATAGTGGTGATGGACAGCGGGCGAGTGTGCGGCTTCGACACTCATGAGAATCTGCTCAAGAGCAATGCGATTTACAAGGAGATTGTGGCGTTGCAGAGCGACGAGGGCGGCGACTTTGACCATAGCGGCAGAAAGGAGGTGAAAGCATGAGACGCAAGGACACCCTGTGGCGGCTATTACGCTACGTGCTGGGAACCTACAAGTTCTCGTTTGCGGCGGTGGCTGTGTGCATATTTATCACTGCCGGCACCACGCTGGTCTCTAACCTGTTTATCCGCACGCTGATAGACGACTATATAGCACCTCTAACCCAAGCCACCAACCCCGAGTACAGTTCTCTGGCCCAGACGCTGTTTGTGCTGGGACTGGTTCTGACGCTGGGCGCGGCATGCTCATACGCCTACAACCGGATAATGATAAGCGTGAGTCAGGGTACGATGCTGAAGTTGCGCAAGGACATGTTCAGCCACATGGAGACACTGCCCATCCGCTACTTCGACACCCACTCGCACGGTGATATCATGTCGGCCTACACCAACGACATCGACACGTTGCGACAGATGCTAAGTTCCAGTCTTCCGCAAGCGCTTAACTCTGTAATCACCATAGTGGCCACATTCTGCGCGATGGTGGCGATGAGCGTGCCGCTGACGATGGTGTCGGCGGCAATAGCGGTTGTAATGGCAGTGTGCACCACGCGTCTGGGAAAGAAATCTCGCGCCTACTTTGTGAAGCAGCAAAAGAATCTGGCGCAGGTCAACGGCTACATTGAGGAGATGGTAAGCGGCCAGCGTGTGGTGAAAGTGTTCTGCCACGAGGACGAGGCCATAGAGCAGTTTGAACGACTCAACGAGGAACTGCGCTCGAGCGCCTATAACGCTAACCGGATAGCAAACATTGTGATGCCGGTGAACGGCAATCTGGGCAACATAGGATATGTTATGCTGGCTGTGGTGGGCGCTGCAGTGGCACTGAGCGGCGAGTACGGACTGACGCTGGGCACCCTGGTGGCATTCCTCACGCTCAACAAGAGTTTCACCCAGCCGATATCGCACGTGAGTCAGCAAATCAACAGTATTATCACCGCAGCCGCCGGCGCTGAACGGCTATTCGCCATCATAGATGAGGAATCGGAAGCCGACAGCGGCACGGTGACGCTGGTATGCACTCACGAAGACAGCGCTGGAAATATCACCGAGGCAAATCAGCGCACCGGCTCATGGGCGTGGAAGCAGACTCTGAGCGATGGCGGAGCAAAGTATAGGCGTGTGGAAGGCGGCGTGTCGCTGAACATGGTGGATTTCAGCTACGACGGGAGCCGGCTGGCGCTTGAG
The DNA here is from genome assembly GCA_902786725.1 of uncultured Bacteroidales bacterium. Taxonomy (GTDB): domain Bacteria; phylum Bacteroidota; class Bacteroidia; order Bacteroidales; family Muribaculaceae; genus Sodaliphilus. The sequence continues at coordinate 42,005 of CADADP010000014.1, read as the reverse complement.
GACATAGTGATAGACGCCATGCCCGACCAGAAGATAGCGTTTGTGGGCGGCACAGGAGCCGGCAAGACCACTATAACCAACCTGATAAATCGCTTCTACGATATCCAAGACGGGAAGGTGCTCTACGACGGCATCAACATTAACGACATCAGCAAACCACACCTGCGCCGCAGCTTGGGAATGGTGTTACAGGAGACCCACCTTTTCACGGGCACGGTACTGGAAAACATCCGCTACGGCCGACTCGACGCAAGCGACGAGGAATGCAAGGCCGCGGCCAAGCTGGTGAATGCCGACGACTTTATTCGCCGCCTGAGCAACGGCTACGAGACGATGCTCAGCGGCGACGGCGGCAACCTGAGCCAGGGCGAGCGTCAGTTGCTCGCGATAGCACGCGCCGCTGTGGCCAATCCGCCTGTGCTGATACTGGACGAGGCCACATCGAGTATCGACACCCGCACAGAGCTATTGGTGCAACGAGGGATGGACTCGCTGATGAAAGGGCGCACTACATTTGTGATAGCGCACCGACTGAGCACCGTGCGTAACGCCGATTGTATAATAGTGCTTGAAAAGGGTCGCATTATAGAGCGCGGCACACACGACGAGCTGATAGCGCTTGGCGGGAAATACCACCAGCTCTACACTGGCGGTCTTTGATTTGCGAGGGAGTGAGTGAAGACGGTGTCTGATACGATTTGGGCTATTATGCCGAGGTAGTGGGCATCGGTTTGGTCGAAGGCGGCAAGCGAGCGGCTATCAATATCGAGCACGGCACACACCTGTGACGATGAGTCGAGGACGGGCACCACTATTTCGCTCCGTGACTCGCTGCTGCAGGCTATGTGTCCCGGGAATTGCTCCACATCGGGCACCACGAGCGTTTCTCCCCTCTCCCATGCCGAGCCGCACACACCGCGTCCGCGCTTGATTCTGTAGCATGCCACAGGCCCCTGGAATGGTCCCAAAATCAGTTGGTCGCCGCTGACGAGATAGAACCCCGTCCACCAGAAGTCCATAGCCGCGTGAATCGCAGCAGCCACATTGGCCAGCACGCTCACCTGCGAGGTTTCGCCGTCGGTGAGTCCGCGCACTTGTAGCAGAAGTTCCTCGTATCGATTTATTTTTTCAGAATTTACCATTGTATGGGAGTTTTTCCGTGTTTGATAAGATAGTCGTTGGCAGTGGAGAAATGATGATTGCCGAAGAAGCCCCGATAGGCCGAGAGCGGCGACGGATGAGCCGAAGTGAGGACCAGATGCCGGTTTCGGTCGATTAGCGCTCCCTTGCGTATGGCATAGCTTCCCCAGAGGATAAAGACCAGGTGGTCGCGGTTATGGGCCAAGTGCGCCACCACCTCGTCGGTGAAGCGTTCCCAGCCACGATTCTGATGAGAGCCGGCCCGATGCGCCTCGACGGTGAGCGTGGCATTGAGCAAAAGCACCCCTTGCCTTGCCCAGCGCGAAAGGTCGCCGGAGGTTGGTATCGGGGCACCGGTGTCGTTGTGAACTTCACGGAAGATGTTCTGAAGCGAAGGCGGGAACGGTATGCCGTCGTTAACGGAGAAACACAGACCATTGGCCTGCCCCACGTCGTGATAAGGATCTTGCCCCAGAATCACCACTTTAACGGCACTAAACGGCGCGGCATCGAAGGCGGCGAATATCTGCGACCCGGGTGGGAACACCTGCTTAGAGGCATACTCACGCCTGACGAAATCTGTGAGCGCAACGAAATAGTCCTTGTTCCACTCATCGGCGAGCTCTTGTTTCCAACTTTGTTCTATTTTGACATCCATAGTGTGAGAGTTATCGAGTCATTTTTTGCGTATTTCGGCATAAACCTTTGCGAAGTTACAAATTTTGCCGTAACTTTGCAACCACGTTGAGGCGTGCCCAACGAGAAAATGCGCCTATAGTTCAATGGATAGAATAGAGGATTCCGGTTCCTCCGATTGGGGTTCGACTCCCCATGGGCGTACGATGGAAAGGCGAAGAGCCTCTGCACTTGAGAGAGTTGCAGAGGCTCTTCGCCATATGTGACGACTTAGAAGCGTCTCACTGAAAACGCTGAGAGTCAGCTTTTCTTGTCGAGGTACTCGTAGATAGAATTTTTGCTCTTGTACTCGGGCACGATTTGTTTCATGAGGCCCACGACTTTCATGTCGTCGTATTTGAGGCTTTCATCGATGAGCTCGGAGATTTGCTTGTTCACCTCGTCGAAATCGTATTCGCGTACGTTGGCGATTCTGATTTTCTCGTGGAATGAAGGCTTTGTGGTCTCTTCCTCGTTGAGCACTTCCTCGTAGAGTTTCTCGCCCGCGCGAAGTCCTGTATAGACTATATCCACGTTTTTAACGCCGCTCATCTTAATCATGCGCTTGGCCAGGTCGGCAATCTTGACCGGCTTGCCCATATCGAAGACGAAGATTTCGCCGCCCTTGCCTTTAGTGCCGGCCTCGAGCACAAGTTTACATGCTTCGGAGATGAGCATAAAGAAGCGGATGATGTTGGGGTGAGTAACTGTGACCGGTCCGCCTGCCATAATCTGACGTCGGAACAGCGGAATCACGGAGCCGTTTGACCCAAGCACGTTGCCGAAGCGAGTGGTAACGAACTGTGTGTGGCCCTCGACCTTGCCTTCGTTCTCGGCTTTATTGAGACTTTGCACGTAGATTTCGCAGATACGCTTGGAGCATCCCATAACGTTGGTGGGATTGACAGCCTTGTCGGTGGAAATCATAACGAACTTCTTGACGCCGTACTTAACCGAAAGGTCGGCAATGACCTTAGTGCCATAGATATTGTTCTGCACGCTCTCGCAGGGGTTGTTTTCCATCATGGGGACGTGCTTGTAGGCCGCGGCGTGGAAGACATAATCGGGGCAGAACGACTTGAAGATGGTTTCCATTCGGTCTTTCTTGCAGATAGAGGTAACCACGGTCTCAGCCTTGATGTTCGGGTATTTGTCGGCCATCATAAGGCGGATGTCGTGTTGCGGCGTCTCGGCCTGGTCGATTAGCATCATTTCGGCGGGTCGATACTCGGCGATTTGTCTCACCATCTCTGAGCCGATGCTACCGGCGGAACCGGTGATAAGAATCTTCTTTCCGGTGAGCAACGCTCCCACCGACTCCATATCCACATTAATCTGCTGGCGTGGCAACAGGTCTTCGATACTCACTTCGTGGTAGGTGGAAGTGTTAGTGGAATTGGTGGTTTCGTTGTCACCTTCTTTCCATTCGGTGGCTTCGGTGGTCATAAAGATTTTCACACCGGCCTCGACGAGGTATTCCTGTAATTTCTCATCGTTGCGAAATTCGGTGTTGCGTTGCGGGGAGATGAGTACAGCCTTAACCTCGCGTCGCTTGATGATTTCGGGCAGATGGTCGTCCACGTCGAATACACGGACGCCCATGAGCATATCCACCTTGAACTGCTTATCGTGAGAGATGAATCCCTTGAGGATATACTTATTGGGCTTCTCGTTACGGATGGTCTTAGCCAGTCCCACACCTCCGTCCTTAATGCCATAGATGAATACGGGCAGGGCGTTAGTGTCGCGATAAGCGAGGTCGTAGAGCACCTTGACAATGACTCGCATGAGCCACATGAGCATGGTAGCCACCACAAAGATGACTATTATCTGCCGTGTGGGCACCAGTTGCAGATAGCCCTGTGTGTGCCCCTCGAGCAGATAGCGCAGGCCTATAACGACGAGCATCGACAGGAAATTGGCGAAAGCCACACGTTGCAGGTCAACAAACGAAGAGAAGCGAATCACGCCGGCATAGGTGTGGAAAATTCGGAACCCTATCATGCTCACGAGTAGCACAAGTCCCATTGTGCGGCACACGCTGGCAAGAACCTGACCATTGACTCCACCACGGTGGAACAACCAGAACACTACCACGCCCGAGCAGAAAAGTATGATGCAATCCAGCAACAATATGCACCAGTAGGGCAATGAGTTACGGCTAAAATACCAGTTTAGCAGTTTATTAATAAGTCTCATTTCAGTAAATTGGTTGATTTATCATAAATAACAAATGGCCATATCTAATAGTGTGTCACCCACCTTATTAGCTATAGCCGCAATGTAATTATTCAAGATTATCGAGCATGGCCTTGACAATTCGCTCGGCATCGTCATCGGTTACCATTGGTCCGCTGGGGAGGCATAGGCCCACCTTGAACAGGCTTTCGGAGACGCCGTTGGCATAAGCGGTAGCGCCGGCATAAACCGGTTGCTTGTGCATAGGTTTCCATAGCGGACGGCTCTCGATGCCTTCTTTGTCGAGGTTGATACGCATGGCTTCGACGTTGACGTTTGGTTCGCAATCGGTGTGGACTGAGCCACCGCCACGCACCACGCCTGCGGCACCGCCCACAGCGCCCTGAATGGCATGCGCATAAGCGAGATTTTCGTTCTTGACGTGCAGTTTCTCGTCGAGCGTGACGGTGCAGAGCCAGAAGTTGGACTCCATTCCGCTGAGCTCATCGTGGAACGTGATGCCATCCACGGAGGCAAACGCCTGTTTGTAGAAGGCGGCCAGGCGGCGGTGATGAGCGATGTGGTCGTTAATCACGGTCATCTGTCCGCGTCCTATACCGGCGCAGATATTAGACAGGCGGTAGTTGTATCCGATAGCCTCGTGCTGATAGTAGGGATAAGCCTCACGTGCCTGCGTGGCATACCACATGATTTTGCGTTTGGCCTCCTCAGAAGAGCAGATTAGCGCGCCACCACCCGATGTGGTTATCATCTTGTTACCATTGAACGAAAGCACGCCATAGTCACCGAAAGTGCCCACCACACGGCCATGGTAACGCGAGCCCATACCCTCGGCGGCATCTTCCACCACAGGAATCTCGTAACGGTGCGCGATTTCCATAATCTCGTTGATTTTTCCGGGCATTCCGTAGAGATATACCGGTACAATGGCCTTGGGTTTGCGTCCGGTCTTGGCTATGCGGTCATTAATGGCCTCTTCGAGCAGTTGCGGGTCCATATTCCAAGTCTCGGGTTCAGAATCCACAAAGACAGGCTTAGCCCCGAGATAGGTGATTGGGTGAGTGGAAGCGCAGAATGTGAACGACTGCACCAGGACCTCGTCGCCCGGTCCCACGCCGCAGGCCAGCAGAGCCAGATGCACTGCCGCTGTGCCCGAGGCCAGAGCCACCACGCTTTTGCCTTCGCCCACGAACTTTTCCAAGTCGGCCTCGAAAGCATTGACATTGGGTCCCATGGGCACCACCCAGTTAGTATCAAAAGCCTCGTTAATGTACTGCATCTCGTTGCCACTCATGTGGGCAAGACACAAATAAATTCTTTTATCCATATTTTCGTTTGAGTTAGATTAATTCTTAGAAATTGATTGTCAATGAAGGAGTTGGGCAGACAACGCAATCAGTCTTTAATTCTGATAACTTTTGCCGGGACTCCTGCCATAATAGCTTTCTCGGGGACGTCCTTAATAACCACCGCGCCGGCGCCCACCAGGCAGTCGGCCCCCAGATTGTGCAATCCGGTCATGATAGTGGCACCGATACCCACATAGGCGTTCTCGTGCGCCACAATCGAGGCGCCGAAGTTGACACCGGTAGAAAGGAATGTGCCTTTCTTGAGCGTGGTGTGATGTGCCACAAGCGCATTCATAGAAATCATCACGTAATCCTCAAGAACGGTGTAAGGCATGATATTTACACCCAGAAGCACATACACGCCTTCGCCAATTTTTACGGAGTGGTGTATATTGGCAGATGGATGTATGTAATTAGGGGTTTTATAGCCCACCGATTTTGCATAACTGAGAGTTTCCCAATCACGGGTACTCCACGAACGATAGCGCCTTGCTTTTCGTCGCTATCATCGATAAAACCGATAATGTCCACTCCGGCATCCTGCAGGTAGGCCAGATAGACCTCACCATAGGTTCCCGCTCCAATTATTAAGCTTTTCATATTGTATTAATTGTGTTTAGTTAGTACCGTCGAATGGAACCGTCGTGGCCATTCCTTCCTTGGAAATGCCCTCGCGGCGGAACACCTTCTTTATAGTTAAAAATATTATCTTCACATCCAGCAAGAACGACACGTGGTCCACATACCACACATCGTACTGAAACTTCTGCGTCCATGATATGGCGTTTCGTCCGTGAACCTGCGCCCAGCCGGTGATGCCGGGTCGCACATCATGGCGGCGCATCTGCTCCTCGCTATAGAGCGGCAGATAATGGACGCGTAGTGGACGCGGTCCTATCAGCGCCATGTCGCCCTTGAGCACGTTGATGAGTTGGGGCAGCTCATCGATTGATGTGGAGCGGACGAACTTGCCCACCTTTGTCAGGCGGTCCTTATCGGGGAGCAGTTTGCCGTCGGCATCGCGCTCGTCGGTCATAGACTTGAATTTTATCACCTTGAACACTTTTGCCTTTAGTCCCGGACGCTCCTGAAAGAAGAAGGCACCTGCGCCTTTATTGGCCACCATAAGGCATAGCGTGACTATGAGCAAGATAGGTGACAGTATTATCAGTGCCGTGAGCGACAGCAAAAAGTCGATAACACGTTTCAAACAATTTTTATACATATCCAAAGTTGAGTTAAGTATTCATATGAGCCATAATGCGGCCATAGGTCACATCGGTGACATAATTCTGCTTCAAGAATTCAAACCCGCGCTCACCCATCTGGCACATGCGCTCGGGGCTGGCAATCATCTCGTTGAGGCACCTGGTGAAATCGGCGGTTTCGCGACTTTCGCAGCATAAGCCGTATCCATTGGCCTCGGCTATGGTGCCGATATCGGTGTTCACGTCGGTTGCGGCGATAATTGGCATCTTGTTCTCAAGGTAAGAGAGCAGACGCGAGGGGTAGTTGGGGATAGTGAACCGGTGGTCGAGGAAAATCAGGCCCACGTCGCACGAGCGCACCAGGTTGTCGTAGTCCTCTTTGGGCAGACGCTGCATAACGGTCACGTTTTGCCCCTGATTGGCCTCGTACCAAGCTTGCAGTTTAGCATACTCAGTACCATTGCCCACGATGAGGAAATGGCAGTCGGTACGATGCTTATTATCTTCGAGGCACCTGATTATATAGTCGATTCCTTGTGGCTTGCCCAGATTGCCGCCGTAGATGAGCACAGGGCGGTCGGTGGGTAGTCCGTATTTGCCACGCAACCGGTTCTTATCGATTGGCGGCATATCCACAAGTTCCAGACTGTTTGGCGCCACTTCCACAGTAGCGGGGTCAATAGATGGGTTATGACGCAGCAGGTAATCGGCGTTGGCGGGCGACATGCATCCCACATAATCCGATATGGCATAGAGTTCCTTCTCGGTTCGGCGGAAATACTTATAGAAGAGACTATCGGCCCCGAACATACCCAAATCCACGGCATTCTGCGGAAAAATGTCTTTGAGAAGCAGATATGTAACCGCCGACGGGTTCTTCCGCTTAAGATACTTCACCACATTGGTCAGAGTAATGGGCGGGGTGGTGTAGAGAATAAGATCGAATTTCACGCCCTTGAGGTGCTTCTGTATGGCTCGCTTGTATTGCGTTTCGATAAGTAGCGTACCTACCCCCTTTTCCACCACGTTGGTCTTCTGGATGTTGAGCGTCTTCACATTGAGCACATTCACACCGTCTGTATCGCGGAGCGATGTTTCGATGCCAAATCGTCGCTCACTCGAGGTCACCATGTACACTTTGTGCCCATTATCGCGGAACTTTCGCATCAAGTCGGCATAAATCCCGCGCTCGCTCACGCTGAGCACATGCGATAAAGTGAGAAATATTACGTTCATTTTCGCTATCAGAATTTACGCCACACCATCTTGTTGACAATACCGGTGTAACTCTGGATAATCTTCACCACCTTGGTGGAAACGTTCTCGTCAGTATAAACCGGAACCGGAATGCCATTGTCGGCGTTACGAGTCATCTCCACAGCCGTATCCACAGCCTGCAGGAGTGATTTCTCGTCGATACCGGCAATGATGAAGCATCCCTTGTCGAGCGCCTCGGGACGCTCGGTGGATGTGCGGATGCACACGGCCGGGAACGAGTGGCCCACCGACGTAAAGAAGGAACTTTCCTCGGGCAGCGTTCCTGAGTCGGACACGACGGCAAAGGCGTTCATCTGCAGGCAGTTGTAGTCGTGAAATCCGAGCGGCTCGTGCTGAATCACACGGCGGTCGAGCTGGAATCCACTGGCTTCTAAGCGTTTGCGAGAACGTGGGTGGCACGAATAGAGGATAGGCATATCGTATTTCTGAGCCATCTTGTTAATGGCGTTGAAGAGCGAGAGGAAGTTCTTCTCGGTGTCGATGTTTTCCTCGCGATGCGCACTGAGAAGAATATATTTACCCTTTTCCAATCCCAGACGCGCATGGACATCCGATTTCTCAACCTCATCGAGATTGCTGTGCAGCACCTCGGCCATAGGCGAGCCGGTGACGTAGGTGCGCTCTTTGGGCAGACCGCACTCGGCCAGATACCGGCGCGCGTGCTCGGAATATGCTAGATTCACATCGGATATTATATCCACGATGCGGCGGTTGGTTTCCTCGGGTAGGCACTCGTCCTTGCAACGGTTACCGGCTTCCATGTGGAAGATGGGGATGTGCAAGCGCTTGGCGGCTATCACCGACAGGCAACTGTTAGTATCGCCCAGCACCAGCACGGCATCGGGCTTCGTCTGGACCATGAGTTTGTAACTGCAGTTCATTATGTTGCCCACTGTCGCACCCAGGTCGTCGCCCACCGCGTCCATATACACTTCGGGCTCCTTTAGTTTCAGATCCTTGAAGAAAACGCCGTTGAGGTTGTAGTCGTAGTTCTGCCCTGTGTGAGCCAGAATAGTGTCGAAATAGGTGCGACACTTGGTAATAACGGCCGCAAGCCTGATTATCTCGGGGCGCGTGCCCACGATGATAAGTAACTTAAGTTTGCCGTTATCTTGGAACTTAACGTCGCTGTAATCGAGTTTTATTTTCATTTTAGTATCTATAGTTATTGTTTTACCACTTTTTCGCCGAATGTGTCGGGCCGTGAAGGGTCGAACTGCTCGTTGGCCCACATTACTGTAACCAGGTTCTCGGTCTGTGACAGATTGATTATGTTATGCGTGTAACCGGGCAGCATGTGGACTGCCTGTATATTCTCGCCGCTCACCTCATAGTTGAGCACTTCGTCGGAACCAATCTTACGTAGCTGAATCAGTCCATGACCGGAAACCACGATGAAGAATTCCCACTTGGTGTTGTGCCAGTGTTCGCCCTTAGTGATTCCGGGCTTGCTGATGTTCACGCTCACCTGCCCGCAATCGGCAGTCTTAATCAACTCGGTGAAACTTCCGCGCGCGTCCTCGTTCATGTGGAGCGGGAACGCCACTTTCTCCTTAGGCAGATAAGAGAGATAAGTGGAATAGAGTTTCTTGGCGAAGGATCCGCTTGGGATCTGCGGCATCACAAGCGTCTGCGGCTGAGCGCTGAAGCTGTGCAGAAGGTCCACGATTTCGCCCAGGGTCACATGATGTGTGACAGGGGCGGCGCAGTAGCGGCCATCGGGGCACAGCACGGTTTCCACGCCACTAAACTCGCAGTGATGCTCTTCGCCCACCAGCGCAGCCATCATTTCGTCCACCAAGTCATCGATATAGAGCAGTTCCAGTTCAGTAGAACGGTCATTCACCTGAATCGGTAGGTCGTTGGCGATGTTATTGCAGAAGGTGGCCACGGCGCTGTTGTAGTTAGGTCTGCACCACTTTCCGAAGAGGTTGGGGAAGCGATACACCAGCACTTTGGCACCGCTCTGACGGCCGTAGTCAAAAAACAGCTCTTCGCCGGCTTTTTTGCTTTTGCCGTACTCACTGCCGGCATAACGCCCCTCAAGGGTGGCCTGGATGGAACTTGAAATCATCACGGGACAGGCATTACCGTGAGCCTTGAGCGTGTCGAGCAGACGGGAGGCGAACCCGAAGTTTCCTTGCATAAACTCGGCAGGGTCCTTGGGTCGATTAACTCCGGCCAGATTGAACACAAAATCGGCTTTGGCGCAGAACTCGTCGAGCAGTGCGGGGTCGGTGTCGATGTCATACTCCATCACCTCACCTATCATTTCGGCGCTCAGTCCATGGCGCGAACGGTCTTTACCGTCCTTTACGCAGTTCAGGGCCGCACACAGATTGCGTCCCACAAAACCTTTTGCACCGGTTACAAGTATATTCATTTTTTTGGGGTCTTTTATCGCGATTTGTTACTTGGCTATGTTCTCAATCCCATTGAGCTCGTTCTGGATATACTCGAGCGAAGCGATTTTGGCTTTAGTTTCCTCCAGATTCAAGCGGCGGGTGTTGTCGCTATTGAATTCCTCGATGGTGACGCGCTTGGTGTCGCCTTCGCGGAAATACTTGTCGTAATTGAGGTCGCGATTGTCGGCCGGAACGCGGTAGAAGTTGCCCATATCCTCGGCTTTGGCGCACTCTTCCTTGGTGAGTAGAGTCTCATACATTTTCTCGCCGTGACGGATGCCAATCACCTTGATGTCCTCCTTCTTGCCACCGAAGAGCTCACAAACAGCCTCGGCCTGTGTTCCGATAGTGCAAGCCGGAGCTTTCTGCACCAGTATGTCGCCGTTAGTGCCATGCTCAAAGGCGAAGAGCACCAGATCCACAGCCTCGTCAAGCGACATGATGAAGCGAGTCATCTTGGGTTCGGTGAGCGTTATGGGGTTGCCTTGGCGAATCTGGTCGATCCACAAGGGGATAACCGAGCCACGCGAGCACATCACGTTGCCGTAGCGCGTGCAGCATATCTTGGTCTTGCCACTGTAGCGGCTCTTGGCCACTGCCACCTTTTCCTCGATGGCCTTGGTGATACCCATAGCATTGATGGGATAAGCCGCTTTGTCGGTAGAGAGGCAAATCACGCTTTCCACACCCTGCTCAATGGCGGCTGTGAGCACATTGTCGGTCCCGATCACGTTAGTTCGCACGGCCTCCATGGGGAAGAACTCGCACGAAGGCACCTGCTTGAGCGCGGCGGCATGGAAAATATAATCCACACCGGGCATTGCGCCTCGCACGCTCTCGAGCGAGCGCACATCGCCTATATAGAACTTGATCTTGCCGGCCACATCGGGGTACTTCGCCTGATATTCGTGGCGCATATCATCTTGCTTCTTCTCGTCACGCGAGAATATACGAATCTCCTTGATATCAGTATCAAGGAATCTCTTAAGAACCGCGTTGCCGAAACTGCCGGTTCCGCCTGTTATCATCAGGACTTTATCTTTGAAAATCGACATATTATAATAATGAATTTTATTTATTTCTTAAAATCTCTTCGTACAGGTCCACATACTCACTGAACCGGTCGGCGTTATTGTAGAGGCGCAAGGCACGTTCACGACAAGCCTCGCGCATCTCGGGACGGGCTACCACATCTTCGATGGCAGTGACCATAGCACTAATGTCTCCTTCGGGTACTACCCTACCGGTTAACTTATCCACCTGCTCCTCGCTGCCGCCAGTGCCTGCGTAGGTCACCACAGGTGTGCCGCAGGCGAGAGCCTCCATGTTCACAGTGGGGAAAGTATCGGCGTGTGTGGGATTGACAAACACATCGGCCGCGGCATACCACCGGGCCAGCTCCTGCTGATTTCTTGTGCGCCCCAGTCCGGTAATTCCGTCAGGCAGATTCCGCGCTTGCTCAGGCGACATTCCCACCAGCACCATAACGCACTCTTGCGGCAGCAAAGCTCGTATCCGGCCGAAATCTTTCAGTCCCTTTGAGTCGTTCCACACACTGGACACTCCCAATATCAGTTTCCGGCCTTCGCCGATGCCGAGACTGCGGCGTGCAGCCGCGCGGTCCTGCAACGGTGCGAATGCATCCACATCCACGCCATTGCTAATGCAGTGCACCTTGTGCCCACTCAGAAACGAGTCCTTTAGCAGACCCTCCATCCAGTGCGACACCGGTACCATTGTGACATTAGCCGGCTTGGTGAAACTTTCACGCTTATCCTTATAGTTTTTAGCACTCCTCGACAGGCACACCGCGCCCGGGTACACTCTCTTGTGGGCACAATGCAGGCATCCGCTTTTCCACTGTTCACATTTTGTGAAAATGAAATGTGAGCAGTGTCCTGTGAACGACCAGCAGTCGTGCAAAGTCCACACCACAGGCACGCCTTCCTCGGCCAGATAGTCGAACAGAATCTCGTAGTTCAAGTAATAACCGTGTATGTTGTGCAGGTGCACTATATCGGGCTTGATTTCCCTCAAGCGACGCACAAACGCACGAGTAGCACGCCTCGACGACAATCCGTGATTATCCAGCAAACGAGTCTCCAGCCCATGCCACCGCATATCCATGTCGGTTCCCACCCGGATAAGGTGAGAAGCACTCACAGGGTTACCACGACCATAGGCCACATAGCTCTCCCAGCCATGCGCTATCGCGCACTTGCCTATCTCCTCGGCTATGCGCCCGGTGGAGCCGCTATTGGCCACCGTATTTATCTGAACCACTTTTTTCATAACCAAGCAAAGCTATATGGCACCACCCCACCCACATTGGCACTGAGCAGGTAGAACAACACACTATAAGAATACACCCACAAGCCACATCTGATTATCTGACGCGTTTCACGCGTTGTCCCGGGATTGAATTCAAGCGTGGGGAACAGTATGGCTTGGAAAACCAAAAAATATTTCGCTATGCGCCCCACATCGGGGAACATGGGGAACAAATTCAGCACCAGTACGCCCACCACAAAGGTCTTTAGCCACAAGGAATCCTTATTGGAAAGAAACAGAAGCAATATCACCATGGCATTAAGTAACATGCGACTTAGTGAGAATGTAACATCGCGAGTGTACGAAACGCCGAAATAATTAATGTAGCCTAAATTAAACTTTGTTATGGCGGTGTTCATGAATTCCATCGTATTGAAAAATCCCAGCACAAATGTCGCAAGCAACGTCGCTGTCACATACCACTGATTCATCTTCACGCGATTAAGAAGCGGAAGAAGCAGCATCACAAGCGCCGAAGTGTGGAAAGTGGCCGCAACAACCACCCAGACGTAGAATAGCCACTGGCGCTTGCCATCCATGTAGAGTGTGGCCAGTAACACAAACGATATGGCCACAAACTGACGCATGGTGTTCAGCGATGAGCAGTAATTATAGAGCAGGAAATAGAACAATATTATGAACGCGGCATTCTTGCCGTTGCGCCACGCATAGTAATATAAGGGCACCAAGGTGAGCAAAGCGGAAATCAAAATATGCACTCGATATGGCGCGAACATTGCCACTAACTCTCGCAGCGCATACCACCCATATTCCATGAACCTAACATCGGTGTGATTTTTAAACTGATAAAGGTAGGTCACCCCTGTATCCACACCCACGTTTAGCCCACGGAATGCCGCCACAGCAAAGAGTATAACAAAACTCACCGCAAGGCCCGCCTTTGAATCAGGCCTGAGCACCAGCAGGCTTAATATTATCGCTATTATTATGTAGATATACATCCTTAGTTCCTCTTAGTTATTCGCGCCGCCAAGCTCCGCTTATCGGAGCCGTTCCACAAATGAGCTCACTCTCATGTTCAGAAGCATCCTTATAATGGTGATTACCAGCAATTTTGGGTTGAATATTATCTGCCAGTTATTTTTCACCGCATTTTTATATTCACCCCAGTAGGTGGCTCGGTCGAACTCCGATAGTTCCCGCAACCTAATCCTGGAAAACGCATGCTTGATTTTTCGTTCGGACACTCCTATATTATAATGCGCATTGAACCACAGGGCTAATTCTTGCGAGCTGTTTCTGAATCCCGTAATATAAGCCACATCACGTGAGTGACTAGCCGAAGAATTAAGAACCCGGTAAGCTACAAGGTTCTCATCGAACTGATAAATCTGCCCGCGAAGACTTATGAATATCCACAGCGGATAATCGCCCATCTTAGCCTCAAACGGCATCTCGGGTATAAGTTTCGTATAATCCGATATCAGTTCGCGCCTAAAACACGCTGAGGAAGATATTATGGGGTTACACCCGCACACGAGGTCGCTTGCTGCATTTTCGCCTAATCGGCGAGTGCGGTTACGGTACACTTCTTTATCGTCCTTATCCACAGTCTTGGCATTGCTACACACAAGCATATACTGCTGATTACTTTCTAAGAAATCCACCTGTTTCTGCAACTTATACTCATCGCACCAGTAATCGTCGCCATCACACCAGGCCACGTACTTGCCCTCAAATCCGGAATATATCGTATGCTGAAACTTCCTGTAGTCGTGGCTATAGAGGTTTTCTTTCTTAATATTCGTCTCTATGATATCGGGATACCTCGCGGCAAATTCACGCACGATGTCGGTAGTGCCGTCGGTGGATGCATCGTCATGAACCAATATCTTGAACGCGAAATTTGTTTTCTGCGTCACGATACTTTCCAGACATTGCCTGATGTATGGTGCATGATTATAAGTCAGGCACCGCACTGTCAGCAAAACTTCTCGTTTAGTATCCACCATTATATTATTAATCTATTTTAAAGTAGGTTATTATCCGTGGGGCCAACTCGTTTATTTCACTATGCAGTCAAGCACACGCTCCACGTCATCGTCACTAAGCTCATGATGCATTGGCAGACAGATAACTCTGCCGGCTATATCATTAGCCACAGGCAAATTTTTGGGGTCGGCGCTATCCAGCCCACGATAGATTGCGAATGAACTGATTAGCGGATAGAAATAACGTCGTCCCAGCACGTTATGGGCTTTCATCTTTTCGTATAACGCGTCACGCGACATCCCATAACGTTGTTCATCAATCAGTATGGGGAAATAGGAATAGTTGTGGCGCACTCCGGGCACATCGCCCCACGTGGTCACACCTTCCACTCCACTGAGCCGCCGGCGATATTTCATTGCCACGGCCTGGCGCTTAGCGATAGCATCATCAACCAGACGCAGGTTAAGCAAACCATAGGCCGAACGTATCTCGTCCATCTTGCTATTGATACCAGGTGCCATAATTTCCACCTCGTTCTTGAACCCGAAATTCTTCAGATAATCAATTCGCTTCTTCGTCTCCGCGTCATGCATTACCATGGCACCGCCTTCTATCGTGTTATAGACCTTTGTAGCATGAAAGCTGAGAGTGGACAAGTCGCCCGCTTTAAGCACACTTTCGCCGCCGACTTCAACTCCGAAAGCATGTGCCGCATCATATATCACCCGAAGGCCATACTTATCGGCTATCGACTGGATCTCGCGAGTCCTGCAGGGGGTTCCGTACACATGCACAGGCATGATGGCTGTGGTCCGCTTGGTAATCGCAGACTCAATCTTCTCGGGGTCAATATTTCCGGTCTTGGGGTCCACATCAACAAATACAGGCTTGATACCGTTCCACCACAGCGCATGAGTAGTGGCCACAAAGCTATATGGCGACGTAATTACCTCTCCCGAGATATTCAGAGCTTGCAATGCCGTTATTAGCGGTAGCGTACCGTTAGTGAACAGGCTGATATATGGCACCTTCAGGTACTCACACAATGCCGCTTCGAGACGCTGGTGATAAACTTGATTGTTGGTTATCCATTTGCGTTCCCAAATATCTTTAAGCATGATATTTAAATCATCCAAATCGGGAAGCAATGGAGATGTAACAGTTATTTTATTATCACTTCTTTCCAACCGTTATAAGTTTTTTCAGTTCCATTATATAACGTATCTCCTTGAACCTAAACAAATAAGCTCCCAAGACATACACAACCATTCCTGTAACAATGCCACAGAGTAGTTTCACCAGATTGCCACATGGTGCCAGATTCACCACCACATAGACACATACCGCCATAGCAAGGCTCAACATGACCGATGGCAACAAATCTCGCATCTGGACAAAGAAGCCCACATTCACAAGTTTACCGGTGTAATACGCATTTATAACCAAGCCTATGATTGATATCACCACCGTTCCCCAGCACATTGCAAGGATACCGTGAGGTATGGTCACCGCTATCATTATCAGGCCAAGTATGCGCTTAATAATCTCAATCCGCAGATACAAATCCGACCGACCTTTAACCTGAAGCATATTCAGATTCAGTATGTGAATAGGACACCACATCAGGTTAAGGCACAATATAGGCAAAATGGTAGCCACAAAAATCCACTGCTCCTTCAGCAGTAGCAATATCAGCGGAACAGCCACAGCACCCAGGCCTGTCATCAAGGGGAACAACAAGAAACCGGTAGTGCTCAGGATTCGCCTATATATACTACGCAACTGCCGGTCATCGTCCTGCATCTGACACAATACCGGATATGTGACCCGTTGCACCACGTTCGAGAGCTGAGCCGACGGGAAATTGGTGAATTGCAGTGCACGCGTGTAATAACCCAGCGTAGTTGCCGTAAATTTCTTACCAATCAGTATCGAGAACAGATTGGAATAGAGCGTTGAAATGATGCCCGATATAAGAAGATTCGACCCGAACCCGAACAAGCCCTTAAACGCATCCCACGACACTCTTTCACAGGGGTGCCATTCCGAAAGGCCCCACAACAGCACAGCATTTGCCACCATATTAAGCATCTGCTGGGCCACAATCGACCACACTCCGTATCCGATATATGCCATGGCAATGCCCACTATTCCAGACAGTAGCGTGGCTAAGAACGCCGATATCGTGAGCAGGCGGAATTTAATCTTGGCCATTAACAGCGCCTTTTGCACCACCATGCTGGAATTGATTATGATATTCAAGCCCAGCAGGCGCGTCATCAGCACCAGTTGAGGTTCTCCGTAGAAATCGGCTATCCATGGGGCGCAGATAAATAGAATCAGATAAATCAGCACTCCCACCGATATATTATAAGTGAAGGCCGTGGCATTATCGGTCTCGGTACGCTTCTGCTTCCTGATCAATGCCTGCGACATGCCTCCATCCACCAGCACCTGCGAGATTATGATAAACACCGCAATCATGCCCACCAGACCGTAGTCGCGCGGAGACAAGATGCGTGCCATAATCACCATCACCACAAATTGAGTCCCTTGAACCGATAATCGTTCTATCAGGCTCCATGCAAGACCTTTTAATGTCTTTTTTTGTAATGACTCCGGCATAGTGCTATATTCTCTTTTCTCTTTTCTCTTTTCTTCATACTCGCTCTATTTCACTCATTAATTGCATTGGCATAGCGTATCAGATATTTCCCGTAGTCATTCTTCTTCATCGGCTCGGCTATGCGCAGCAAGTCGGCCTTCGTCAGCCAGCCGTTGCGATGCGCGATGGTTTCTAGGCAGGCTACCATCAACCCCTGCCGTTTCTCTATAACCTCCACGAACATCGACGCATCGGCAAGCGAATCGTGCGTACCCGTATCTAACCATGCCATGCCGCGCCCGAATGGTTTCACCATGAGCCGACCTTGACGCAGATATTCCTGGTTCACGCTGGTAATTTCCAGTTCGCCACGCTCTGAAGGCTTAACGTCGGCAGCGATACGCACAACATCGTTGGGATACACATACAGTCCCACCACAGCGTAGTTCGACTTAGGATTCTTAGGCTTCTCCTCTATCGACACACAGTTCCCGGCATCGTCGAATTCGGCCACGCCATAGCGCTCCGGATCAGCCACCCAGTAGCCAAACACAGTGGCAATATCACGCTTGGTCACATTCTCAATGGCACCACGGATTATAGGCGTTAAGCCCGAGCCGTAGAAGATGTTGTCGCCAAGCACAAGGCACACCGAATCATCGCCTATGAAATCGCGACCTATGATAAATGCCTGAGCCAATCCGTCGGGCGAGGGTTGTACAGCATATTCCAAATGCAAGCCGTAGTCCGAGCCGTCGCCCAGCAGTCGCTTGAAGCCATCAATGTCGTCGGGAGTGGATATCACCAGTATTTCACGTATTCCTCCCAGCATCAGCACCGATATGGGATAATAAATCATCGGCTTGTTGTAGATGGGTAGCAACTGCTTGCTCACGCCTTTGGTAATGGGATACAAACGCGTTCCCGAACCGCCTGCCAGCACTATTCCTTTCATACTTCTTGATTCTATATATTCTTATAATGTCGCTTTAAATAGTGGCCTCTGAGCAGATTCATGCCACCTTTAAGTATCAGTTTAAACCGGCTCATCGGCTCAAACTGGCACAAGTTGCGGCACACCAGGTCGCTATCCGGCTCGTAGTCGCCGGGCACGCTGGTGTACATTTTTTTGTAACCCGCCTTGCGGCACGCCTCCACCACTGTGTCGCTATAGTAGCCCTGCGGAAAGCAGATTTCATCCACCTCTCGGCCCAGCATCTGTTCCAGTTCACGCTTGGAGTCAACAAGTTGGTGCCGAAGCTCTTCGGCGCCAAACTTCTGCAGATTGGTATGCGACACGGTATGGCACTGGAACACAAATCCCTGCTCCTGCAACTCTCGAATCTCATCGGCAGTCATGTAGCCCGGTTTACCCACCAGCGTTGTGGCCAGAAATATCGTGGGTTTCACACCCCACTCCACAAATCGCGCACGGTTCTCATACACACCGCGAAAACCGTCGTCGAACGCTATTAGCACCTGCCCATGCACCGACTCTATGCGCGGCACTATCTCAAAGCCGGCACGCTTCACCTGCGCCACATGAGCCGCGAACAATTCGAACGGCGTGGACATGTCGGTATAGGCCTCGCCATGCTCCGGCGTCACATCGTGATAATACAGTATCTTGCTCCTTTTGCTTTTGCTCAGCAGACTCCCGATGAAATATATAACTGACTTTATTAAATGCTTCATGAAGTATTAATATGTATGGTAATCAATGGAATTCAGGGCAAAATCGCAATCAGGCGACACATCCTCTCCTAATATCTTATATGTGAAGTTACTCCTGTTGGGTACTTTCACGTAACCGCACAGGAAAGGGTACAATTCGCTGCTCTTCGACACACTCACACCGATAAAATCAGGCGAAACGGCTTTCTTAAGGGCTTTTATGAATTTCTTGTAATCGGTCTTAGTCACCGACTCGCTCATGCGCGACTGTACCAAAAGAACCTGCGCCTCCTTCAGATTTCCGCGCTTACCCACTCGGGCTATGCCGAATAGCGCCTCATCGCTCAGAACGTAATACTCTGCATTGGGATATGTGAAGAAACGCCACTTCAGATAGTCGGAGTACCACTCCATTTTTACGCAGTTGCTTTCCGATGTACCGGGGAAATCACTACCCATTATCTCCTCGGACTTCAGTTGCTCCAGATTCGACCCGTTTGCCACGAACGAATGCCTCAAACTCTTGGCATTAAGCAGTATCTTGCACCAGTTAACCGGCCGTATCTTGTAGATACTCTCACCGGCCCTGTAGGTCCAGCCCATATGACGGAAACCGGTAATGCTCTGTGTATTAGGAAAATTATACAACATTTCCACCTGCTGGCGCTTTGCCTCCTCTTCGGCAAGTTTAATCAGCTTCTTGAACAGGCCGTGCCCTTGATATGCCTTGTTCACAAACGTATCGTACGACAAGGCGCACTTGTACTCCTTGCCCTTATATGTGAATCGACCCATTCCCAGAGCTACGCACCCGGCCACGACTTCGCCATCAAACGCCATCGCCATTATTGATTTTCCGTATGGACTTTTCTCAAATTTCCAGTGAAACCACTCTGAGTCCTTTCTCTCTTCCTTGTGTGCTTCAGAGCGCACTGTCAGAAACGACTCTATGTAATGGTCATCTTCACCGTATTTCCACAATCTTAATTCTAATTCCATATTTTTTTCAGTTAAATCTCTTTAGTTTCTTTTAATAATCTGCCTTGTTCTGCTCTCATGTTATTGAAATAAATCGACAAGATGAACAGGAACACCATGGATGCGCTGAACGAAAACAGTATTGTCGCCGACACTGCCCATATAAGGCAGAAATTCAGCATCGCGTATTTTCCGCGGAAATTCATTGCCACCTTCACGTAGTATATTAGCAGTAGCACAAAGAACACTACCCCGTAGGCAAACACCGCAAAGCCCCATTCCGCGTCCATCGTCCCAAAGGGTATGTAATGCGCCACATTATTCAAGTCCATATTGAAGTGGCCGAAGAGCACATAGAGCCACGACGTCTCATCATGCAAATAATCCATTAAGAATCCTATCTTCGACCCGAAACTGTCATCCATTCCTTCCGAGAGTTTCACAGAGCGAATCTCAATATTGCTATAGAAATACAAGATTACCAGTCCCACTAAGGCCATAACAGTCACATTTCTGACCTTATTGACCGAGTCGTTGTTCTTGTAGTAATAGTAAGCGTTCATCACAAGGAATGCCAGCAAGCCCGTGCGGCTACCGGTAAGTAGCACTCCGAAGAAAAGCATTACAAGCATCACTTTCTTCCACGTGTTAGCGCCGAGCGACTTCCATTCTATCAGCAGTATGGCCAGCAAGAAAGTGTAAGCGCGGGCACACTGATTGGGATTATGGTAAAGTCCGCCAAAGCGCACCATGAAATTCATATATTGCTTCGACAGGTAGGTCGACGTGTAGATGTATATATCTCCGTTATACGGATACACACTGTCGTAGTACATCCAGAACGGAGTCAGCTGGAAAAAGTAGCACAACTGTGAGAACAGCAGATAGATAATCGCGACATATATGGTTGCCGGATATATCTTGTGCGCTTTCAAAAACGGGAAAAACACCAGCATCAGCATTATCATCACGCAGCGCACCACCGACTTGGCCGACATCCCGTAACCCTCGGCATTGGTTGCGGCGTTAATCAGGAATGTTACCAAGAGCGACAACACTATCGCCGCCTTTAGCCAATCGATTCTTACCGACCTGAAATTCGACGCCACACACGTGGCCATCACCCCTACGAAGAACACATATTGTATGTTCGATTGTGGCAAGAACAGTAGCACCAGCAGTGTCACGTTCACCACAATATCTATGAATTTATTGCGAGCCTCTGATTTCATCTTTGCTTACTTTCCTCACCGTCGCTCTCACGCCATAATGGCATAATTGCACGAAAGATTCGATAACAAGCATAGAGAAGCTCGCCCGAAATCACAGTCCTCAGCCGGGCGGCCCCTCTTCTTCGATCTTAACGTATAAAGTACGTAAAACCTTGATATATATATATACATATACATATATATATCATTATACTCATCAATGTCATCGTTGCGGTTATCGGTGAGCGGACAAAGAAGAACACATACGGGAATATCATAGCCGCAAGTATCCGCTTTGGCCGGTTATAAATTAAATTTGATAATACAAAACAATCCAGTTTCTTAAGAAGTATTCCGAACAAGATGGTTACCAGTAGCGAATATATCCCGAAGTCGGCATAAAACTCTCCCGGAAACCCAAACGAGGCACTATGCCACAAGCCCAGATTATGCTGAACCTTACGCGGCAACCAGTAGCCAAGCATAGCAGGCTTATCGGGCCACAAGAATCGGGGCACCCAGAAGTAGAACAGGAACAACGACGAACTACCCATCGTGTAATCATTATTCTTGAAATACGTGTGGCTCAAGTTCATCATCTTTATTATGCCCTCAGGCGACATCTTCTCTGCCACCTTTACAAGCACTATTTCCTCCTGCTTCTGAACAAGCGACGTGTGATGGCGCTCATTGCCCACGCCATACACGCGTATTTCCTTCATCATCGAGGTTACACTCACCAGCAATATTCCTCCCACAAGCACAGTCATCATCTGCTTGCGCGAGATATTGTAGATATTCACGTATTCACCGCAAATCAGGAACGCCAGCAGCGAGAATAGCAGCGGGAAACGCGAGCCGAGCATAAACAGGATTATAAACACCGGCATCGATAGCAAGGTCGCTTTCAGATTGGCATACTTCTCTTCCACATTCTTATAGAAGAACACAATCATTGCCGGCAACAACAAGCCAAGCGAATACACTATCGGGGCTAATATCTCCCACCCGCTACGTACCTCGCGCACTGTGGCATCATCTATGCGGCCACTCTGAAACGCACGCATCGCCTCGCTGGCAAATACACCTATATAGAGAGCATAGCAAACAAATAGAAACACCTTCACCGTTTTGGGGTTGGCAATCTTAAAGTTCCACTGAAGTTTTTCGGTGTTCACTCTGATTTTACTTTTCGTAAACAGATACGCAAGCAAAACCATATTATTAGCCGCTATCATATATCGGGTTGACCACAAGTCGATGGGATTGGTCAGTATCACGTCCGACAGGATTATATACACAAACGCCAACACCCACACCTGACTCAAGCGAATTGCCTTCGACGCATAGATATCATACGCCAAGTATAACGCGTAAAGACACATCTCCACACTGCCTATGGTGCGGGCATCGTCCAGTAGCATAATCACTATAAACGTGACTAATAGTATTATTACCCTTATCAGTATCGGCATTGTTACTTTTTGTTCTTTTTATTCATTATTGCATCTTAGTCATTAAGCGCCGTCATTCTTCTCCAACACTGCCACACGACCTTCACGGCGCGAAATCACCACAAACGTTATCAGCAATGCCGTCACATAGATGAATGCGCAAACAGTGGTTATGGTCACACATAGCGTGCTGGCGTTCATGCCAAACAACATTCCACGCGACAGGAACAATATCACCAGCACCAGCCCCAGCACGTCGCGCGACGTCTGGAGCACCAGGCATAGCCAGTTCTTGCCCAGCGACATAAACTCCTGTATGAACGGACTGGCTATTCCGTTGGCTATAGCACCCACAATGCCTATCAGCAACGCGTTGCGCATTCCCTGGAACGTTGGCCCGTAGAACGAGACCACAAGGTTGCTGAACAGCGCCACCACTATCAGCGGCACCACTGTCAGCACCACATTCACGCTCACCATCACCTTCAGAATACGCTTCTGCTTGTTCAAATCCTTGTTCACCGACGACAAGTGCGACAGCGTCACATTCCTCAGCGTTCCGGATATAAACAGGATGAGCATCTTCCACTGGCTCACCACCGTGATGATTCCATATTCACCAAATCCGGCATAGCGCGACACAAAATAGATATACATCTGCGACACTGCTGTCCACAGCACCTCCTGACACGCCACCGGCAATGAGAAGAGCATTATTTCCCTGCTTTTCCCCTGCTTCATGGCCTCGTCCACCTTAACTTCGCGTTCCTGCTTGTTAATCGATATCTGATTTATAATCACATTGAATATCTGTGATATAATCAGCGACACTAGCGCGCCCACGAAGTCAAAGTAATACACGCCCAGGAAACTGGTGACAAATATCACCAAACCGGTCCAGATAGTGTTATCCGACAGTGCCTTGAACTGCTTGTAACCGGCCAGCACGCCAAACTGAGTGGTGGCGATGGCATTGAAAAACACCGAGCCTGCGAGCAATTGGAAACCTATCCTCAACTCATGTGCGCCGAAGAGGTCGGCCAGTTGCTGCGAAAACAAGAATATCAGCAGCGACACCACAGCGCAGAACCAAACGGTCAGGCGCAGCATTATACCCGAAAGCAATTTCTGCATCTGTGGCTTGCCTATGTTCTCGCCAATGTATTTGGTAGCTGTATATTTCAGACCGAACGACGCAAAACCGCCCACAAACAGCAGGGTATTCTTCACCATACCATACTGCCCGAACAGTTCCTTGCCCAAGTAGCGCGCCACAACAATTCCGGCCACAAGCGACAGGCCCTTACCCATAGCGTTGCCGAATATTGCCCAGAACGAATCCTTAAACAGCGAACTCTGACGTATGCGTTCGAAACGTGACGACATAACGTGCGTTTACTTGTTATCTTAGAATCTAGTTTGTGCGTTTCTATCACTCATCGCCGTAACCGTAGCCATAGCCGTAGCCATAACCGTAGCCGTAGCCCTTGAGCATCTCGGTTCCGTTGAGTATCACGCACATATTCTTAAACTTACGCTCTGAGTAATAGTTATCCATCACCGGTAGCATGCTACGCTCCAGCAAGCCCGAGCGCACAATGAATATCGACATATCCACCCATTTGCTGATGATAGCAGTATCGGCCACAATCTCCACCGGCGGGCAGTCGATAAGCACCAAGTCATACTCCTCGCGAAGAGTTGTGAGCAGAGCCTCCATGCGGCTGTCATTCACCAGCAATTCTGTGGGGTTGGGAGGTATAACCCCCGACGGGATCACATCCAGATTAGGGTAGTCGGCATTATGCACCACAATCTCACGCCAGTCGCTCACCTGATTGGTTAGGTAACTGGAAATTCCGCGTGTGGGCGAATTCACATACTTGCTCAGAGCCCCCTTGCGCAAGTCCAAGTCCACCACAATCACGCGCTTGTCGCCAATAGCGAAACTCGTGGCCAAATTCATCGTGATAAATGTCTTGCCGCTGCCGGGATTGAACGACGACAGCATCACCACCTTGTGGTAGTTCTGGCCTATCATAAACTGCAGGTTGGTACGAACCACTCTGAAAGCCTCGTTTATCACATTCTTGCTCTTGGGCTTAACCAGTATCTCGTAACGCTCCGGCTCCTGAGCACTCTGACGCGACAATAGCGATTTCTTCTCGCCGGCTTGCGGTATTTCACCAACGAACGGAACATTCATGTTCTCCATATCCTTGCGTCCACGCAACTTAGTGTTGCTCACCTCCTTCAGATAGATAATCGTCGCCGGCACAAGCAATCCCAGCAGGAATGCCGCCGCCAGCACATACATACGGCGCGGAGCCGACGGGCTACGTGGCCCAGAAGGCTCGCTGATGGTGTGAGTGTTATAGGGGATAAATGCCTGCGACAACTCGTTCTCCTCACGTTTTTGCAGCAGATACAGATAAAGCGACTCTTTCACTTTCTGCTGGCGTTCAAACGACAGCAAGTTCTTGGCTTGCGACGGATTAGATGATATCATGGCATTCGTGCGACTCTCCTGCCCCTTAACATTCGACAACTGAGATTGAATGGATGATATATAGGTGTTCACCGTCTGCTTGATGGCACCCTGCATCGACATTAGCGAACTGGTAAGGTCTTTCACCAACGGGTTGTTTTCACCACTGCTACTGAGCAATTTGTTGCGCTCAAGCACCATGTTGTTATACTCACGTATCTGCTGTTCGATGGCGCTATTGTCTATTCCGGTGTTGCTCGGCAGTGGCTGCGTGAGACCGGTCGCGCTCAGCTCGTTCTTGATATATTGCGCGGTTATCAACTTGTTGTTCAGGTCCATTATCACGCGCTGGTTATCATAAGAGCTGCGCACCGCCAGATTTGCCGCGTCGCGCACATCAGGTATCATATTGGCACTCTTAAACGACGATATGTCGCTATCCACATTGCTCAGCTCGCCCTCAAGTATGTTTAGGCGGTTGTCGATAAAACTGGACGTGTTCATTGCCATCGTCTTTTTATCATCCACCCACTTGTTGT
Source organism: uncultured Bacteroidales bacterium (assembly GCA_902786725.1). GTDB lineage: Bacteria > Bacteroidota > Bacteroidia > Bacteroidales > Muribaculaceae > Sodaliphilus. The sequence continues at coordinate 16,518 of CADADP010000014.1, read as the reverse complement.
TATACACCTTTATCAGCTCGTTGAGCACGTCCTCGGCACGCTTGGGCGACTGGTCGCTTATCTTCAGCAACACAATCGACGACTTCTCGGCTCCAAGTTCCGACGACAACCGGTTAGCATAGCTGTCGGCCACTCGCTGAGGCTCGCTCTTATCATAGTGAATGACCATACCTTCGCATTCATCGGTATATAATGCCGATGCCGACACAATCAGCTTACCCACCGGGGTCTTTACCGGTGTGCCGAATTTGCCGTTGATGTCTTTATTGTAGTCCTCACCATCGTAAACAAAGTTCTTTAGCGTATATTGCTTGTTCTTCCCTATCTGCACGTCAAATCCGTAGCTATCGGCCTTAGCATCCTGAGCCGCGATAATTATTGGTGATGTCTTATAGAGGTCGCTCACACGCATGTGACGAGTCACGCTATAGTTCTCGTCGAGTCGCAAGTTCTCCACCACTTTACGCATAAGTATCGGCGACTTGAGCGACAGTATCTCGTTGTTCATGTTGGTGTTCCCCGACACTCCCGCAAAGTCGGCCAAGTCACTCATCAGACTCGAAGAGCCGCTATTCTCATCATTCTCAATCAGAATCGAAGCCGAACGGACATAAGTGGGTGGCGTGACCATGATGTAATACATCGCCAGCAACAATGCTACGAAAACCGACAGAACAAACCAGTACCAACGGGGCTTGAACATGTTCCACACATCGCGGAAATTCACCATCTCGTCAGACTTGTTAATCTTCGACACCTTTGCTATGTTCTCGTTGTTATTCATATTTTATCTCTATTATTGATTATCTTTCAAATTGTTAGCTCAACGGTTGCATCATTATTTGATTATCAGTACACAAACCGTGGTCAGAAGCGACGCCAGCGAAATCCAAAACGAGGTGGATAGCACGTTGTTTCCGTTCACTGTGGATTCGCGAGCTCGCTTATTGTTAGGCTTAACATACACCACATCGTTCTGCTGAATGTAATAAGCCGGAGAGCCAAACGTGCCATTAGTACTACGCAAGTCAAGGGCGTAGGTCACTCGCTGTCCACCGCTTTCGCGTATAACGAACACTGAGTCGCGCTTACCCTGAATTGTCATGTCGCCGGCCTTGCTCAGAGCGTCGAAAATCGTAATTTGATCGTTATCCACCGGATACTGACCGGGATTCTTCACTTCGCCCAGCACCGAGTAGTGAAGGTTCATAAACTCCACCACCACCGTAGCATCCTGCAACAGGCCACTCGACAAGAGCGAACTCTGAACCTGTTCGGCCACCTCGGCACGGGTCAAACCCGCCACTTTCATCTTACCCAGTTGCGGGAAATCGATATTACCATTCTGGTCCACCGTGTAGCCCGACAACTTCTCGTTGAAATTCGTGATATTGCTCTGTCCGGCACGATAACTGACCTGCGGCAAATTGAATATCGCCGACATCTGCGGATTGCGACTCGACACTATTATCGAAATCTTATCGCCCGGCATAATGGTTATTAACTTGCTGTTAGATATCGGTTGAGCCTGATTGGCAACCACATCTTGCAGATAAATTATCTCCTTCTCGGCTTTGCATGCGCTAAGCAACAGCAGTAGCACAGCAACAATGATTAATGATTGTTTGTTCATATCGCGATATATTTATTTTTTTATAATAGGTTCTATGTTTCTGAATTCACCTTGTATCCTTGGTCCCCGCATTTGCACCGGAGCGCTTCACTGCTTCGTGGCGCTCACTTGAGCACCTCCAGCATATCAGGCTCCACCTGAATGCTGACAGCCAATAGGTCTTGTATCTGTAGCACCAGACGCTTACTGCGAAAGCCCTTAAGTTTCACCACCGTACCTTCCACTCCATCTAGGCTCCCGCCATGCACACGCACGCGCACTCCGGCCGGAATCTCCTCTTCGCCCGGGCGAATGTAGCGAAGCTCCTCTTCGCGCTCTTTCGACACGCGGATAAAGTCGGCCATCTCCTTGTCGGGCACCTTCATTATCCGGTTCACACCCTCGATTTTCCTTGTGCAGTAACGCAGATACGTATTCACACGCTTAAATTCCTCTATCCGCGAATAGCGGGCCCGGATAAACACCAAATTGGGGATTAGCGGCACAAGTTTGCGCTCTTTACGGCCGTGATAGGTCCGCAACACGTATTGCTTGGGGATGAAATACTCAATGTCGCGAGCCATACGCAGGTTATCCTCGGCACGCTGTTCGGCCTTGTAGGCATTCATCACAAACCACTGCTGCGGTTCCCTCGCCACACGCATAGCGGTCTGCGCCGGCGCGGGCTCTATTGTCCTTTCCCCACGCGTCTCTGTAGCCGAACCAAATGTCGAACTCTTGCCCGATTCCTCGGCCATCATTGCCGCCGCCACGGTGCCCGAGCCTACCACTGATTTCACAGCCGTTTTTGCAATCAGCTCTGTAGCAATTTCTGTAACAGCGCCCACAGCCAATTGCGGGCCCGGTTTCGCATTAATTTGAGCCGGTTCCACTCTGTCTCGATTTCCGTTCTCAGTCATTACAGGACATACCTACAGCTCATCCCAACCTTTATAAAGCGCTGAAAAACAGTGCGCTATAAAAATTGTTATACGCATTTCCTCCGTTTTAATGGAAGTACCCATAGGCACTACACCCAATAAAACATACAAAATTAATAGTTTCCTTTGAATACACCAAAGTTTTCGGCCATATTTTTCCAAAAAATAATGGTGAAACGGCCTCTTATCACCACCTCACCATCACTATATTAAAACTGACTTTTGCCGTACTTCACATTGGCAATAACTCAGTGCCTCACCATGCACGGTTCTCTTTTGGTTTCACTCCTCTTCCGAGCCCGATTTGCCCAAACGCTTACGATCATTCTCATCGAGCACTATCTTGCGCATACGCAAGTGGTTGGGGGTGATTTCCACATATTCATCGGCCTTAATATACTCTAGGGCCTCCTCCAAGCTGAACACTATTGGCGGAACTATGCGCATCTTCTCATCGCTTCCACTTGCGCGCATATTGGTCAACTTCTTCGACTTGGTCACGTTCACCACCAGGTCTTTCTCCTTAGTGTGTTCGCCCACCACCTGGCCGGCATACACCTCTTCCTGCGGGAAGATGAAGAACTTGCCACGGTCCTGAAGCTTGTCGATGGCATAGGCAAAAGCCGTGCCGCTCTCGTTGGCTATTATCGAACCATTCACTCGGCGCACAATCTCGCCTTTCCACGGCTCGTAGTCGAGGAAACGATGCGACATGATAGCTTCGCCGGCGCTGGCCGTGAGCACGTTAGTGCGCAGTCCTATGATTCCGCGCGAAGGTATCTTAAACTCCATGTGAATACGGTCGTTCTGCGTTTCCATCAGTGTCATCTCACCCTTGCGGCGGGTCACCATGTCGATGAGTTTGCTCGAATACTCCTCAGGCACATTGATTGTGAGTACCTCAAATGGCTCGCACTTCACGCCGTCGATGGTTTTCACTATCACTTGTGGCTGCCCCACTTGCAATTCATATCCTTCACGGCGCATCTCCTCAATCAGCACCGACAGATGCAACACGCCACGACCGAACACGTTCCACGCGTCTTCGTTCGGAGTGCGCTCCACTCTCAGAGCCAAGTTCTTATCAAGTTCATGCTGCAGTCGGTCCCAGATGTGGCGCGACGTCACATATTTTCCGTCTTTACCGAAGAACGGCGAGTCGTTAATCGTGAACAACATCGACATCGTTGGTTCATCAATGGCGATGCGGGGCAAGGCCTCGGGATTGGCCAAGCTTGCCACAGTATCACCTATCTCAAATCCGTCAAGGCCCACAATAGCGCAGATGTCGCCACACTCCACCACATCGGCGTGCTGCTGACTCATGCCCTCAAACGTGCGTAGTTCCTTCACTTTCTGTTTCACCACAGTGCCGTCTTTCTTACACAGTCCTATCTCTTGACCGTCGCGTATTTCGCCGCGATGCACACGACCCACCGCAATTCTGCCCACGTAAGAGCTGTAGTCGAGCGAAGTTATCAGCATCTGCGCGTCACCCTCCACCTTCTCCGGTGCCGGGATGTGTTCTATTATGGCATCGAGCACGGCGGTGATGTCGCCCGTGGGTGTGCGCCAGTCGGTGCTCATCCAGCCCTCTTTTGCCGAGCCGAACACCGTGGGAAAATCCAGTTGTTCCTCAGTGGCGTCAAGATTACACATTAGCTCGAACACCTGCTCCTGAACCTCGTCAGGGCGGCAATTGGGCTTATCCACTTTGTTAATCACCACTATGGGTTTAAGACCAATCTGAATGGCCTTTTGAAGCACAAAACGCGTCTGCGGCATGGGCCCCTCAAAGGCATCCACCAGCAGAAGGCATCCGTCGGCCATATTCAGCACACGCTCCACCTCGCCACCGAAGTCGGAGTGTCCCGGAGTGTCTATAATGTTGATTTTATATCCGTTGTAGTTTATAGATACGTTCTTGGATAGTATCGTTATTCCGCGCTCGCGCTCCAAGTCGTTGCTGTCCAGTATCTGGGTTCCCACCACTTGATTGTCTCTGAACAGGTTTCCTGCGGCCAGCATTTTGTCCACAAGCGTGGTTTTGCCGTGGTCCACATGGGCTATTATAGCCACGTTTCTTATCTTCTGCATCTTGTCTTTTCAGTTTTTAGGGTGCAAAGGTACGAATTTCTATCCACTCCACAGCACTTTATCGCATAAAATCTTAAAAAATTCACGTTTAATAACACGCTCGTTAATCGCGCTTAACGCAGTGTCTGTCCACATTTAACGGCTTGTTAAGGTCTGAATTCTGCAATCTCAAAACTAACTTTATTCATATTTCTGTTTCTAATATTAAAGATTTTTACTACCTTTGCACCGCAAATTTTTAATATTAACTCAAATTTTTATCAGAATGTACTTAGATTCAGAGAAGAAGAAAGAGATCTTTGGCACGTACGGTAAAAGCAATACTGATACTGGGTCTCCAGAGGCACAGATTGCATTATTCTCGGTCCGTATCGCCCACTTGACCGAACACTTGAAGGTCAACAAGAAAGATCATACCACTCAACGCGCACTTAAGATGCTGGTAGGTAAGCGTCGTCGTCTGCTCGACTACCTCATCCGCACCGACATCGAGCGCTACCGCGCCATCATCAGCAAGAAGGAGCTCGGTATCCGCAAGTAATAGGCGTTGACTCGTAAAGAGTTAGGGCGTTGGGGCTAAAGCCGCAACGCCTTTTTAATTCCTCTATTTGGGCAACACACTAACTATGAGATATCTATTAACCATACTCACGCTCTGCATTGGACTTCAACTGGCACTTGCCATTAGCCCGGAGGCCATGCAGGAGGCCGACCTGCTCTTTACAGCCCCACGCGAACACAACCACATCACCGAAGTCACCTCGCGCGACTCTGTGCTAATCGACCATGTGGCCATCTTTCACCGCATAGGTGGCCTGAACGGACTGCCATGCGTCATCGAAGCCACACCTCGGAGCGGCGTGTGCATCACCCCACTCGACTCATTTCTGCTCCGGCACAAGCAGGACCGCATTCTGCACGCGCGCCTCTCATGCCCATTCAACGTGGGGCCAACCATAAGCAAGGCTCTCACCTACGTTGGCCGGCCTTACGACCACTACTTCGGCGCGACTGATAGTGCCATCTACTGTAGCGAACTCGTCCTTCTCTCCTACTCCGACGCCTCAGGCAGCCCAATTTTCTCACACATTCCCATGACATTCCGCAACGCCGTAGGCATTATCCCAGATTTCTGGGTTCGCCACTACCGCGACATCGGCCAAGATGTGCCGGAGGGCGAACCGGGGTCTAATCCGGCCGCCCTCTTGGCTAATCCGCTGATACTTCTCGTATCAGAGTAACTCTCTATCAATCAGTCACTATCGCTCGGCGGCGCATAACTGAGCGTCCATCGACTCAGCCGCACGTCGCCCGTCACCCATGGCCAATATCACCGTGGCACCGCCACGCACAATATCGCCACCGGCATAGAGGTTGCCCACGCTCGAGCGCATCGTGGCCTCGTCCACCACTATGGTGTTCCGACGGCTCACCTCCAGTCCGGATATAGAGCGAGGCACCAATTGATTAGGCTGAACGCCCACGCTCACTATCACCAGGTCAACCGGCACTTCCTCAATAGCACCTTCCACAGCCACAGGCGACCTTCGTCCCGAGGCATCGGGCTCGCCAAGTTCCATGCGCTGAACACGCATCTTCACCACACGTCCGCGCTCATCGCCCAGATATTCCACCGGATTGTGGAGAGTCATAAACTCCACACCCTCCTCTTTAGCGTGAGCCACTTCCTCGAGACGCGCCGGCATCTCCTCCTCCGAACGGCGATACACCAATATCACTCGCTTGGCTCCCATGCGCAGTGCCGTGCGCGACGAGTCCATTGCGGTGTTTCCGCCGCCTATCACCGCCACCGTGTCGCCCATCAGAACCGGCGTGTCGCCTCCGCGACCGGCGTGCATAAGGTTGATACGCGTCAGGTACTCGTTGCTCGACATCACTCCGTTCAGATTCTCGCCGGGAATATCCATAAATCGTGGGAACCCGGCCCCGGAACCCACAAACACACCACTGTAGCCCATCACCATCAGATCGTCGTAGGTCAGCGCCTTGCCCACGAGGCAGTCTTTCACAAATTCCACGCCCAACCGGCGCAATCCGTCGATTTCATAATCCACAACCGAGTTGGGCAAGCGAAATTCCGGAATACCATACTTCAGCACTCCTCCTATCTCGTGCAGAGCCTCATAGACAGTTACACTATAGCCTCGCTTGGCCATTTCGCCGGCAAACGTAAGCCCTGCAGGACCACTGCCTATCACCGCCACCTTCTTGCCGTTACTCTCGGCCACGGTAGCGGCCTCCTCCACTGCATGCTCACGCGACCAGTCGGCCGCGAACCGCTCCAGATATCCTATCGCCACTGCTTTACCCCTCATCTTCAAGTGGATACACTTGCTCTCGCACTGCTTCTCCTGCGGACACACGCGGCCGCACACGGCCGGAAGCGAACTCGTTCGCTTAATCACTCTGAGCGACTCCGCAAACTCGCCGCGCTCTATATTCTTGATAAATCCGGGTATGTCGATACCCACCGGACAACCGGTTACACACTGTGGGTTGTTGCAGTCGAGGCAACGGCTTGCCTCCACCACGGCCTGCTCTTCGCTGATGCCGCTATTCACCTCTTCGTTACACGTCACACGGTAGTCGGGCGCCAACTGCGGCATTATCACGCGCTCGGTTTTCACTCTGTCCTTTGGCGATATCTTGTTGCGCAGCGCCTCACGCCACGCCTCATTTCTGCTTGAATTGCTCATCGTTCCCAATGTTTGCTTTTGTTAAACTTTAACCTTTAAGGCGCATCATCAGTTCATCAAAGTCCACTTCATGCGCGTCGAATTCGGGCCCTTCCACACACACAAAGCGCGTGCGTCCGCCCACTGTCACGCGGCAAGCGCCGCACATGCCGGTACCGTCCACCATCACAGCGTTGAGCGACGCCTCGGTGGGCACCGAGTATTTCTTCGTCAGCAACGACACAAATTTCATCATCACCGCCGGACCTATGGTCACCACTTTATCCACATGCTCGCGAGTGAGCACTTCTTCCACGCCCACAGTCACCAAGCCCTGTTTGCCGTAGCTCCCGTCGTCGGTCATTATCATCACGTCATCGCTCCAGAGGCGCACCTCGTCTTCAAGGATTATCAGGTCTTTACTGCGGCCCGCCAGTACACTCACCACCCGGTTACCGGCTTGTTTCATAGCCTTGATGATGGGCAGCAATGGAGCCACGCCCACTCCGCCGCCGCAGCACAGCACTGTGCCATAGTTCTCAATTCGTGTAGCTTGGCCCAGCGGTCCCACCACGTCGGTCAGCTCATCGCCCGGCTCAAGTGCGCATATTTTACGCGTGGAGTCGCCCACGGCCTGTATCACAAGCGTGATGCTGCCACGCTTCTCGTCGGAGTCCACTATGGTGAGCGGTATGCGCTCGCCTTGCTCGCCCGCGCGAACTATCACAAAGTGGCCCGCCCGCCTGGTGCGGGCTATCATGGGGGCTTCCACCTCCATTCTCACCACGTTGGCCGAGAAATGTTCTTTCGTTAGAATCTTGTTCATTTAGTTTCGATATTATTCTTTTTTATGATTTATCAGTACCATTTCACACCGTTGCTCGAGCTGGAGCGCTTGTCATACTTGAGGTCGCTCAGCAGCGACGACTTCACCGCTATGTGGAAATTATATGATTTATACGGGCCCACCGGCACAAAACTCGCGCTCATCGTGAAGCAGTGCATCTCGCGCGAGATGGTACAGTTCATGTAGGCCAACTTACGGGTGTCGAAGTTATAACTGGCCGAGAGACTTATATTCCAGTTCTCTGTGGGGCGGATATTTCCGTTGAAACTCAAGTTCTGCGTCCACTTGCCTTTATACTCCATCTTTTTCTTGTTGAACTCGCCGTAGGAGTAGTTCACGGAGTAGTTCACAGTCAGGCTCCATGGGCACTTCCATTTCAAGTACCCGTCCTGGTTCAGATCGTATTGCGGAGCGTTGGGGTCGGCCTCATCATCACCGCTACTCATGCGGTCGCGACCGGCGTTTCGCGCATAACGGGAGTCCCTGTCCTGATTCTTTTCCTTGTCTTTGTCGCCCTTCTTCTTGTCGCGGCCAAACCATTTCTTGAACGTGTCGTTGTTAAACGTATAAGAGAACGACGTGCCGGTGCTCGACAAGCGTCCCCAGCCACCGCCGTGAGTCAGGCGCAATTTGTTCACTCGAACCGGATTTCCATACTCGTTAAGTTCATATTTATACACATCCCACGTCGCGTTCAAATTCAGATTAAAGCCCTTAGTGATTCGCAACATCAGCGACGTGTTAAGATTGCTCCACCTCAGCGAGTCGGCCGCGAAGTTATAAGACTGGCTCAGCGTAAAATTCTCAATTATCGACACTTTCTTGTATCCTGTGCTATCCTGGTCGCTCCTCACCTTCGCTTCCAAGTTGTTGGCTATATTGAACGACAATATGCCCGACCGCCCCGAGCCCGGCGAGCCATACACGCCGTGCTGAAACTTGTTGTAGTGCTGCTTGTGCTCCACCCCGTTGGCATCGGTGTATTCATAGTTGCCCCAGTAGCCCCAGAACTTGGAGCCAAAGTCGGGCGCGGCCGAGAAACTGATGGTCGGAGTCAACACGTGACGTATCATCTGCACTTTGTCGCCCAGGAACTTAAGCGGTTTGAAGAACCCATAGATCTTGGTGCTCATCGACAGCGACACACTAAAGTCGAACAGGTTATAGAATCCGTAGGTAGTGTCGCGCACCACCGCACTTGCAGCCGGGTCCCACGACTGCTTTATCCGGCTCGTGTACATGCGGTCGTTGAGCGTTATGTTTGGAGTCAAATTAAAGTATTTCAGCACATTGAACGTGGCCGAAATGGGCACCGTGTGGCTCATACCGTTGCGCCAATCTTTCACCAGACTTTTCTTGAAAAACTCGTCCTGCCTGGCTGTGAGCGAATTTTGGAATTTACCGGTATAAGAAATCTTAATCTTCTCATACCACTTCTCATCTCCTACTGCTCGCTTGCGCTTGAACGGAGCCACTTGCGACAGGGTCACGGTCAGATTGGGGAACGACACGCTCAGTGTGGAGTCGGCAGTGCGTTGCGCTATACTGGCAGTGGTAGATATCGACCACTTGGAATTAGGCACTTTATAGGTCAGGTTCACAGTGCTGCTCTTGGTATTCTCGGTGAATGAACTGCGATAGTATTCGTCAAGATTATTGCGCGAGTATCCGCTCGTGGCAAAGTTCACACTCGCCGAGAAGTTCAAGAATGGATTAGCCTTTGAATCCTGGGAATGCGACCACTGAACGCTGAAGTTGCGCATCTTGTTGTAGTCGGGGTCGCCTTTATAGCCGTTTACCGTGGTCAGGTAACTGATGTTCACGTTGCCGTTGAACTTATATCGCTTCATATACGACGACTGCACTCTCACGCCCCACGAGCCCTTGGTGTAAACCTCGCCCAGCAGTGCCAGGTCTATATACTTGTTGATAGCGAAATAATAACCTCCGTTGCGGGCGTAAAACCCTCGGTTATAGTCCTCTCCGAAGGTGGGAATGAGGATTCCGCTGCTATATTTGGTGGTGAACGGGAAGTAGGCAAACGGCACCGCGATTGGCAGCGGCAAGTCCTCAAGTACCATATATGCGGGGCCGGTGACAATGTTGCTCTTGGGACGCACTTTGCCCTTGGTGAGTTGCAAGTAGAAATGCGGATGCTCGTGATTATTGCAGGTGGTGTATTTGCCGTCTTTTATATAATACTCGTCGTTCTCCATCTTCTTGGTAACGCCGCCGGTAAGATAGCCCTCGCCCTGCTCTGTAATGATTCCTGTTATATACCCCTTTTTGCTCTTGAAATTATAGTTCATGGTAGTGGCCTGATACTCTCCGCTGGCATCCTTAAACACCGGATTTCCTTGCAAGTCGCCCACACTGTCGGGAGTTCCCACGGCATAGACTTCGCTCTTGTCCATGTCCATCTTTATCTCATTGGCCTTGAGGTCGATCTGTCCATATTTCACCGTGCCGTCGCCATACATCCGCGCGTCTCTCTTACCGAAAAACACCACCGAGTCCGAGGCCGAGAAGTTAACCACGGCATCCAAATCTACAAATTCCTTAACAAACCTTGAGCTATCACCACCCTCGGCATTGCTCGATGTGCGTCGTCGGTGACGCGCCTGCACCGCGTGGCCCACGCGGCCGACGCTCACACTGTCGCGCGAGAGGCTATCGGGATGCAACGCCTCCACACCTGCCAACACACGTGCGCTATCGGGCTCGGTCTCATCAAGTGCCACCAAGTCCTGCCCACGCGCCGATTGTGGGCATAGCAACGCACCGACTCCCAGCATAAGGAGTAGCGCTGTCAGCAATATGTGACGCCGTAGTAGCAATGCGATTTTTGCGGTTTAACTTGCAAAGTTAAGCATTTCTCTTAACCGAGCAAGCAACTTATCCGCTAATTAACGCTATTTTACATTACACTCTCGCACAATGCGCGCTTTTACGCCAAATCTTTCTTTATAATTGACGCAGACCTCCCCACAACCTTATCCGGCAGATTGTCATCTATAGTTGTTTACTATGGTATAAATTGTCTGATTTTTCTATACACGCCGTGGCCCGATAACACATCTGAGCCTCAGATATTCGCCACCCCTGAGGGCCTCTCGCTCATGCCATCTCAGCCCAGCTCGGCGTGCAACGCGTCGAACCTCGCCAGCGATGCAGCCCCGTAGCCTCGCATCTGCTCGCGCACTCGTTCCAAACTTTTGGGCTCGGCTCCCGGATGCGACTTGCTGAAGAACTTGTCGGCATAGCACACCACACGCTCTTCTATGCTCACGGGCAACATATCGCGCCAGGGCAGGGGCAGACCTTTTTCCACGATTTCCTCTCGCGTCAGGCCGGCACCTGTATGCCGCTCACACACCAGCGCGTGACGGCTCAAGCCCTCGACGGCAAGCATCTCGCTTCCCAACACGCCGTGGCGAATGTATGGCTCCGTGCCATAGCAGTATATCCCAGGGGCATCCACCTTAATAATTCCTATATCATGCAGCATGGCCGCTTCCCACACAAATTCCTCATCCACCGACACACCTCGGTCACGCAACCGCCGGCACACTTCCATGCTCAGCCGCGCCACTTGCTCACTATGCACAATAAGCACGCGCTCCAGCTCGCTTCCAGCCTGGTAGTACGTGCCTATTATTCGTTTCACATCAAGCATCGCGTCACAGCTTCACCTCATGCATCCACCCGTAAATGTCGGGGTCTTTTCCATACTGGATGGCGCGCAGTTTCTCGTAAAGCGCCATAGTCACCGGGCCTGGTTTGCCGTCGCGAGCTATCACATAATGCACATCTTTGTCATTGTCATACACCTCGCTTATGGGCGATGCCACAGCCGCAGTTCCACACTCGGCTGCCTCATCCATCTCGCTGAGTTCCTCGAGCAGTATTGGCCGGCATTCCACTTCCAGCCCCATGTCACGGGCCAGTTGCTGAAGGCTCATGTTGGTCACACTCGGCAAAATGGAATTCGACTTGGGAGTTATGTACTTATTGCCCTTTATAGCGAAGAAGTTGGCCGGTCCACACTCGTCGATATACTTCTTCTCCTTGGGGTCGAGGAACAGCACTGCGGAGAAGCCTTCACGCTTTGCTCGCATCGTGCCCACCATGCCTCCGGCATAATTTCCGCCCACTTTCCATCGACCGGTACCGCACGGGGCCGCACGGTCATACTCGCGATACACAACCACCTTGGTGGGCTTAACGCCATCGGGGAAATACGCCCCCACCGGAGTGCCGAATATCACAAACAAATAGTCTTCCGACGGGTGAACTCCCACACGCGCACTGATTCCTATTTCCAACGGACGCAAGTAGAACGAGCTACCGCTCTCATAAGGTGGCACAAATCGCTCATTGAGCCGCACCACCTGCTCCATCATTTCCACAAATCGTTCTTTAGGCACTGGAGTCATCATCAGCCCGTTGGCGCTACGCCTTATGCGGTCGGCATTCTCCTCGGGGCGAAATATCCTAATCTTGCCGTCGATGCCACGAAAGGCCTTCTGCCCCTCAAAGATTTCCTGCCCATAGTGCAACGCCGTGGCAGCCATGTGAATATTAATCACTTCGCTGTCGCTTATCTCTATCGGCCCCCATTCACCGTTAGTGAACGTGCACCGCACGTTATAGTCGGTCTTGATGTATCCAAATGGTATTTTTGCCCAGTCTATGTCTGGACGTGCGTTCTGTTTCTTCATTTCTTTCTCTCTTTCGCTCGAGTTCACACTCTGCTATGCCTCGCAGCGGGCGCATACCGTTCGTTATAAGGCAACCTTCTGCGTGATGTTGCCTATCTTCACTATATACACTCCGCGAGAATTTATCTTAAGTTCTGAAGTTCCCGGATTCAAGGTGGCTTGCGAAACCAGCTGGCCCAGTATAGTGAACACGCGCACCTGTATGCGATGCGGAGTCTTTATCGTTATTGTTCCCGTACTGCTGTTGCTATAGATTTCCACTCCATCTGTCTGCGATGGGTCAATAAGCATTCGGCCTACTGCCTTCTGATTCGTATCGCGCCACTGCAACTGCCCGGCGCTCTGGTTCCAGCCCGCCAGCATCAGTGTAAGTGTCAATATTATCAGAAGTCGCTTCATCGCTTTCCGTTTTCTTGCCTTTAATTTGCAAATATAGCGACTTTTTCACAAATACCGAAAACGCCCCCAACCTTTTTCACATTTTTTACCTATTTTTCCATTTATGAAACTTTAGCGAACAGACAGGTCGATCTCCATAGCGCGCTATCTCCAAAAGGTCGAGCGGTGGACCTTGCAGTCGCTTCCGGCAAGGCTCACCGCTCTATATCGCTAATGTTTATTTCCTACTTTCTGTAACTGCCGGGCCAGTTTAAAACTTATACAACGCGCCCAAGCCGAACACCGCCTGGTCATACTTGCTCACAAGCGAATACTTTATCTCGGCCGCAAGCGAGAAGTGGCTGTTTATCGCAAACTCCGCACCCACTCCCACGTTCAGGCCAAACCGGCCGTTGCTCTTGTTCTCAAAGATGGATTTGCCGCTGCTATACGTAGGACTCACGTAGGTCAATCCGGCTATCGGATACAAATTAAACCTTTCCGACACATTGAAAACATAGTGGGCGTTTAGGTTAAGTTCCCATTCGCGAACATCCTTTCTCTTGAAGAAATAATTGAAACCGGCCTCGGCACGAAGGCCTTTAACAATGTAAAGCTGATACTTAACTCCGATTCCCACGTTCTTTATCTCCGTTCCGTAAAGCAACTGAGCTCCTACTGCCATCGGGCCAACCTCTGCTTTGGCGCTAACAACACTCATCAGCACTGTGATTGCAACCAATAAAATCTTCTTCATTTCTGTCTTATTTTTGTGTTATTGATTTGTATTTGTAATTTACAAATGCAAAATAAAACACAAAATTTTACATTTCCAAATTTTCGCGGCAGTTTTTCTACAAAAAAAATTTCAAGTATTGATCCTTACACGCCGAGCCAACCGATTATTATTCGCGGCCCAGCGTCTTGCGTGTGCGACTCATAAATGTGGCGTACTCACCCTTGGAGTCGGCTCGCAACAGGTCTTCTCGCCCTTCGGGAATCAGAACGTAATTCTCGCCGCCACCGCGTGGCTTCTGCACAAAAAAGAGTTTACACTCGGCATCACGCACCTCGGGACGCTCGCCCGAAATGTCTATTCTCACTTTCACCATTGCGCCACCACGGCTGTCGATCGTCGTTTGATTAGATATAAAATTCCCCAGACTATACACCACCAGCACCTTCTTGCCATGCTCAGGACTATAGCGGATTTCCCAAGGCTCCACCACATGGGGATGACTTCCTATTATCAAATCCACCCCCTGCGACACCAAGAAATCGGCCAAGGCCCGCTGCTCGGCCACCGGTTTCAACACGTATTCTATGCCCCAATGCATACACACGCACATCAGTTGCGCCCCTGCCCTGCGAGCGGCCTTAATATCCCACGCAATTTGCTTCCGGTCAATCAGGTCCACCACCGCATCGCGCTGCACGGGTATGCCGTTGGTGCCGTAGGTGTACGACAAGAATCCTATCTTCACGCCCTTCACATCCACCACCTTGGGCAATGTCCGGCCGCGATCGGCCATATCTCGATATGTACCCACGTGTGCCACACCCAGACTGTCCAGCACATTCAACGTGCGCGCCAGGCCGCGGTCGTGCCGATCAAGGCAGTGATTGTTGGCAGTTGTGAACAGATCAAACCCCACTCGCTTCAGCTCGGCCGCATACTCATCGGGAGCACTGAAGGCCGGATAACCGGTATATGGCTTGCCTCCAAGCGGACACTCCAGATTCACAACTGCGTAGTCAGCATCTCGTATATCCGATTCCACATATTTGAAGCACTGGCTATAGTCATACGTCCCATCAGCGCGATAAGCTGCCTTTATCTGTGGGCCGTGCTGCATAGCGTCGCCCACGAATGTCATATCTATGCTGAAATTCGACTCCAATAGCGACAGTAGCGACAGCAACATTATCCACAACGTAGTTCCACCCATAGTCGCGCTCCTTCCCCTTCTTAATTTATAATTTATTTTCTCGTTTTAGTCGGCGCAGTTCCAGCAGATTCCGCATCAGCGAGGCTATGGTCATCGGGCCCACGCCGCCGGGAACCGGTGTGATGTAACTGCACTTAGGCGCTACATTGACATAATCCACATCGCCCTGCAATTTGTAGCCGCGCTCCACGCCATCATCAGCCACTCGCGTAATACCCACGTCTATTATCACCGCTCCGTCCTTAACCATGTCGGCCGTGACATAATGCGGCGACCCTATGGCCACTATCAGTATGTCGGCAAGGCGAGTTATCTCTTTCAAGTGCACCGTGGCACTGTGGCACACCGTCACGGTGCAGTTGCCGGGAAACGCTTTCTGAAGCAGTAGCGATGCCACTGGGCGCCCCACTATGTTGCTTCGCCCCAGCACCACGCAGTGCCGTCCTTCGGTCTCTATGCCATAGTAGTCGAGCAGCATCAGTATGCCTTGAGGTGTGGCAGGACGTATTCCGGGAAGACCTATCGACATTCGCCCCACGTTCATCGGGTGGAACCCGTCCACGTCTTTCCGGTAGTCAATTGCTTCCACTACGCGCTGCTCGTTGATGTGTGCAGGCAATGGCAACTGCACTATGTAGCCATCCACTGCCTCATCGGCATTAAGTTGGGCCAGCTGCGCCAGCAGGTCGCTTTCGCTGATGCTTTCCGGTAAACGCAGCACAGTGGATTGGAACCCACAGTCCTTGCATGCAACAACCTTATTCTTCACATAGGTCTCGCTCGCTCCATTATTGCCAACAAGCACCGCGGCCAAGTGCGGACGCCGCTCTCCGGCAGCTACCATACGGGCCACCTCCGCGGCAATCTTGCCACGCACCTCTCGTGCCACTTTTTTACCATCAATCAACATCATATCGCGCAGGACATTTTTTAACGGCGTTTTTTCTTGCCTCGCATCATCTTCATTGGGTTCATCGTGCTCACTTGGTGCATCATCTTGCGCGTCTGCTCAAACTGCTTCACCAGGCGGTTCACCTCCTGAATGCTGGTGCCGCTTCCTGCGGATATACGCTGACGACGGCTTCCGTTCAGCACCTCCGGGTGACTGCGCTCATAGGGAGTCATCGAGTGTATAATTGCCTCCACACTCTTGAACGCGTTATCGTCAATATCAATATCCTTTATAGCCTTGCCCACACCGGGTATCATCGATGCCAGGTCCTTAAGGTTACCCATCTTCTTTATCTGCGCTATCTGAGCCAGGAAGTCGTTGTAGT
>CADADP010000013.1:61652-68091 GCA_902786725.1 uncultured Bacteroidales bacterium | reverse complement strand
ATCCCCCGACCCGGCCCATTGGCCCGATTGGCCCGATTAGCCCCATAAGCTCTATAAGCTCTATAAGCCCAATTGGCCCCATAGGACCTATAAGCCCTATCCAGATAATTTGTGTGTAATTTACGATAATTTGTGTTTGAAATCCATCCCATCCATTATCAATGATTTGTGTGCCATTCGCGTGCAACCGAGCCCGAAGGCGAGCTCGCGCGTGAGCTCAAAGCGTCTCGTCGGCTGAAAGCCGGGGCGCGGTCGCCGCAGGCGATTGAGACTCACCGCAAAGTTATAACGCTCGCGCCCTCCCTCTCTGTTATCTATTGTTTCGCTCTCGCAATGCCTCACCGCGCACGCGCCTTATCTCTTCCATCACCTCCGCGTCGTGGCCCTGCCCAAGCATCTTACGCAACGCCTTCAACCGCGCATCATAACTCTTCATCACCGTCTTCATACGCTCGTCGCTACCATCGTCCACTCGCTTCTTCCACTCCGCCAGGGTGATGTCATCAGCCAGGTCCACGTACGTGCGCTTTGCAGCATACACCTTGTTATAGTCTGTCTTCGAGTCCGAAAGGGGTGCCTTGCTAAGACCGCTACGCTTAGCCAGTTCCTTTGAGGCAAGGCTGCGCACCGACTCGTCTCCGGCATCAAACACCTCGCCCAAAGCATCCGTCTCCATACCCTCCATGCGCTTTTTCGCCTCTTTAAGATATGATTCGCCAAGCAACTCGTCCCGATTAGACACGCCCTCCATAACCGTCTTATCGTCTAATCGCGAAATCCGGTCTTCTAACTTGCCCTGGAAACGCTTAATCATTTTCGCGTCAATCTCATCTACCCGCTCATCGCTATATGCCATGCCGGTAAGTGGCGACATCCTCCTGCGCTTGTACTGAGCCCAACGCTTGGCAATTTCACTCGCCGACAACTTACCCGCATCGCGCGCGGTCAAACCAATCTCATCGATAAATAACTCGTCAAGTTGGCTCTGAGGAACCTGCAATATGCGCATAATCAGAAACGCACTCTCTTTCGCCAAGCCCATATCGCCGTTCGTCGCATCCAGTATCGCCACTCCTACGTCGGTCAGCGTCTGGGGATTCACGCCCACTCCGGCTTGAACAAGCAGATTGGTGAGGTCGTTCATGCCCTGCCATGCGTCTGTCGAGAATGAATTGAATAGCGACTGGGCATCACTCAACATGGGCATCGGGTTCATGTTCTTGTAGCGAAGGGACTTTTTCACATCGTCCCAACCGCCTCCCGTGGCATACGTGCTCAACACCGTATTACCCAACTCGCTCACTGTGCCGCCCAGTGTGAATCCTTCTATCGGACCGAACAGAGCATGCGTCGCTGCATCTTTCAGCATCTCTTTGCTCTCATCCTCATCATCGCCGGCAAGAACGTACCACAAAGCCGGCCCCAGATACCATAAGAAAGGTAGAGCAAAACCGAAATTCGCCACGTCCATCATCGAGTGCCACACAGCCCTGTTATACACTCGCTCGGCCGCTCGGCTCGCCTGGTCCTCAGTCAGCCCTTCTTCCATCATCTGCTTCTTCGTGTTCTCTATCACTTCCGCCTTGTAACCTTTCCGTGACATGTTACGAAGATTACGCATACCAGTGGTCAGCCGGCGCTCATAACCTATACTCGCATTCCGGAACACCGTCGTAGCGGCACTGCCCAGTGTGCCCTCTATCTGCTGAGCCGACACAAAGGCTCCCTCGCTACTCTGCTGACTGCTGTTGTACGACACGTATGCGTCCTGCAAAGCCTTCTTCTTTGCCAGGTCTTCTCCTTGCCACTTATACACAGTTCCAAAACGATTATTGCCAATCGCTTGCATATCTCCGGTAAAACCACTATTTTTGCCCACAGAAGCGGAGTGCTGTGATACAAGGTTCCCATTCGCAGCTCCAAAGATGCTTTGGTAGAGACTCGTAGCATCTGCTTCGCTTCTCTTTTTTGACGCTTTCGCTCGGATTACATCGTAAACCGTAAGAACATAATTGCCTGTCTCATCTTTTGTGACAACTGCGCGATTACCTTTCCAGTTAAACACCACATCATCTCCTTGACGCGTGACACGTCCTTCCATTATTGTGCCTCGAAGAGCGCTCAACAACTCATCCACGCTTTCATAATCCGATTGTTCAACCACATGACGCAGTATGGCATGGCACAAACCTTCACGCCTGTCCCCCCACGCAAGAGCGATATCCCCCACTCCTTCGCGTGACAAAAGTCCCAGTACGCTACCGGTTCCGTTTTGCATTAACAGATCAGTCGCACGCCTTATCGCAATGTCACTATATCCGTAACTCCGGTACCTGCGTAGCGCCGTCATATAAACCGCCCTCGCTCCCATGGCCACTGTCAGGCAGTCCACTCCGGCATTCATCGTCATGCCGTAGCGGTTCAGCTCCTTCACAAACTTATTCCGCCAGAATGCGTAGTCGCTGTCGGTCTCCATCAGACGTGTGTCTCCTGCACGACGGCTCTCCCATCTCTTCGAGAAACCGGGCAGATTCTCCATCGCCCACATCACACTACCCTCGGGATTCGCCACGCAATACATGATGTCGCCCGGACGCGCATCACTCATGAACGCAGGAAAACTTAGCAACTGCTTCAACGCCGTATGTGTACGGAAATTAATTTTCGCCGTCGCCACTCCCTTTGCCCAGTTCGTAGCAAGCCTATCGACTTCACTCTTTGAACCCGCACCGGTGTAGTCTCCGCTTACCACCGCGCACGCATCCTCGAATTTCTTCAGCAAATCACTCCCCGAGCCGAACTCTACGCTGCTCATGTTCTCCACCTTCGCTCGGAATCGCTTGTAGTTAAGCAAATCCTTCAGGTCACGGTTATACTCAGCCCATGCAGCCCATCTTTCCATCTTCGCATGCTCGCCCATCGCCACGTCCACAAGGCTCGTGTGCAACCGTAGCGGCATCGAGTTGCGCGTGCGCTCTTTCAGGCTGCCCGTGATTGTCGAAGGGGTAGCATCCACTCCCTGCTCGCCTATCTCCTTGTTCTGCGGCACGTCTTTCGTGTTTATCACCAGGTGGATATAGTTCTCTATCTCCGCCATCGGCGCTCCGAACATTCGCTCATACACCTCATTGTAACGCTCACGGCTCTTAGGCAAGAACTCATGCTGATACCAGTCGGCAAGTTCCAGCATTCGAGGGTCCACTCGCTCCGCTATCTCGGCTATCACATCGTCCGTCAACCCCATCGGAGCCAACTTTATCCTGCCATCCACCATCTTGTTCACCGCTATCAGATATGCGGCCTCGTCCTGACGCAGACTATCTTTCACCAATTTACCGTTGTCAGTGTACTCTATCTCTATCATCGGGAACTTCTTGCCGTCGCGCATCTGAGCACCCACCTGCATCCACTTCACACCGAACAAATCTTTCGCCTTGGCGTCCATCTCGTCCCTGCCGCGCTTGTAATTGCGCCACTCCCTGTCTGTGCAGTCTGAATGACCACGCATGAATTTCTGGTACAAACGTCCCTCTCCATACGCGCTTCGCTGACCAAAGTAGCGCAACATCTTCTCGAAACTCGCCATCGGACCAAGCAAGAATCGCACGAGACCCGTGTTCCTCAATCCGCTCTCGTCTGCACGGTCCATGCCCTGAGTCGTCACGTCCACACCCATAAGGTCACTGTTCGCAGCATGCCATATCTCCTGTCGGCGCGCTTCCTCTTTCGCCAGCCAAGACTTCCCCCTGGTTATACTACCGGCCACACGGCCTCCTAAATCCGGCAGCAATTCCATGTAAGACCGGTTCAGGTCTAACTTGCTCGCCCTGATGCCATCCTCCAAGGCCGATATCTCTGCTCGCACTTGCTTCAGCCTGCGCTTCTCGGTCGTGCGTGGCTCTCCGTCTTGCTTCAGAACCTCTGCTCCTTCGCCGTCAACCACAGCCACGCGCTCGAAATCATAAATCTGCTCCTCCTTCAACCGCACTTCACGCTCCAGCGATTCTATCTCACTCTCTATCCGGACAACGCCATCATGATACTTCCGAGCCAACATCAGACCCTCAAGCTCACTCTCAGCGTTTCCTCTCGTTATCGAATCACTGCTGTCCAGGCGGTCAACACAATCACTGATACGAGCTTTCAGGTCCTCACTGCGCATCTTCAGCGCAGAGCGCAATGCCTTTATCATCCGCTGACCCTTAGTGTCCAGGGCTCCCATCACACGCACTCCGTTCTGGTCTATCTTGTTGTCTCGCACGCGAAGCAACTTCTCAAACATGTCCTCGGCACGCTTCAACTGGTTATCAACCATGATGTCCATCACCTTCTGAACATCACCGTCGATGTCACTGTGACCCGTAGCGTTCTTCACAGCACTCAGCAGACGCTTCACCTCACCCTTGCTCAGGTCGCTCAGGTGACCCGTCGCAATCAGCACTCGAGCAAGGTCCGCGACTCGCTTCACCGTCGTACGGTCAAACCGCTTCTGCAATCCCATCGCACGACGCAAATTCGACAAGTTACCGCCTATCGCACGCATCGCTCCCAACGTCTGACGACGGTCCTCACTGTGAAGACTCGCCAACCGAGCCGCAGCAAGCGTCGTCCGCTCATCCAAACCTAAACTGCCGTCGTTCCACAAGTCCTCCGTCTCGTCACCAGGACGATACAACGTCTCACCATCAAGCCCAAGCTCCACGCGCTTCGCCACGTCATGAGCATACTCTATCGGGTGTTCACGCCCGCGCTCCAGACGCTCCTTGCTGCGCCACAACATGTAACGCAGTTCGTTGTCGCCAAGCTCAAACCACTTAGGCAACTTCAAAGAGCCAAGGAACCTGTTAAGCAGATGACGCACCTTGGCTTTCAACCACTGCCACAAGTTGCGCTCCTTGCCATTGAACTCCTCAAAAGGCTTCTCAGCCAACCGGCCAAACAACTCATCAACAGCCGTCCGCCGGTGATGCTCATAACTGCGCGACTTCTCACGGTTCTTCGTCACATCATCCATGAACGAACGGCCCGCAGCATCATCCACACCTTTCTTCAAGTCCTCGCGCAAGTGACTGTACACCTCGTCCAGGAACTCGTTGTAACGTTCCTCGCCAATCATCTCACGCAAACCCTTATGGGCAATCGTCTCATGCCAGACACTGGCTTTCACATCGTCAATGTCTCTGTTGTTTGCCAAGACGATGTACACCTGTCCCGTGGCCGTGTCATACCAGCCTTTTGACCCGCGCCTAAGCTCCTGCACCTCCGCATTGGGGTGTGTGATTTCGTTCACGTCCTCAATGATATTGATGTTCGTGTGCAACTTCTCACCCATCTGCTCCACAGCACTGCGCATCATGTCGCGGTCTTCCTGCATGGTACGCTTCACCTTGGCGTTAAGTGCTTCCACCTGTTCGTCAGTGATGGCACCGGCCTGTCGCTGTTGAGGCTCACGACCTGCGGCTTCTACCATTGCATCAACCTCACTCGGTTTAAGAATGCGGTTTACTTTCATGGCACCGGTGATAACCCAAGGGTCTGTGTTCGGGTCGGGATTGGTACGATACCTGTATGAGCCGTTTTCGGGCAGTCGTGGCAGACCTGCAAGCGAGTGTTGGAACTTGCCGCTTGCGTTCATGCCGTAACTCATGGCTTCCTCTTGGTAGTCCACATCGTTCGCATACTCCACCTCTGCCCACACAAAGTTTGCAGGGAACAACTCTCGCTGTCCTGTTTCGGGGTTCATGCGGTTGAACTGGAGTGCATAAGGTATCTCGCCCAAGTGCCAACCGGGACGGTATGCCAACTTGCCGCTACCTCCCTGTGTTCCCTTGCCACCTGCCTTAACCTGCTGGCGACCTGTCTTTGTAACACCTGCAACTGGGGCTGCATCTGCATCAAGCCATACACCCACAGGAGTAGCCTCGCCGTTTGGATTGGCTACCATAGGAGGATAAAGTTTGCCATCTTTCATCACAAACACCTTATAGCCGATACCTGTCTTTGTAGGTGGCTCACCCTCACGTAAACGATACACGGCGGTGTCCTCGGGACCTACCCCATCAGCACCATAGGTCCTGCCAGCCCACGCAAGAACATCCTTCGCTGGCTTCTTGAATTTTATTATCGGGTCTATGAAATACAGATGCCCATTGTTGTCAACCAGCACATTGTCACCATCAGCACCCACATCTGTTATGCTGAAATACTCGTTGCCGTAATAGTAACCGTTCTCCTTCTTTAGACCTAATTCATTCTGCAGATAAGCGTCTATCTGTTCCTCGCTCGCAGGTTTCAGGTCACCCTTCAGATAATCCTGCGACAGCACCAGACGGACGTCACCCAGACTCTCACTCACGCCCTCCAGCGTGTATGCCGTACTCGGGAACAAGATATTGTGCAACTCATGCTCGTAAAGCACGTCACTCATCCCGTGCCCCTT
>CADADP010000013.1:0-61589 GCA_902786725.1 uncultured Bacteroidales bacterium | reverse complement strand
ACCTTGCCATTGGAATGGTCAATATATATCTCGCTTTCGCCCGAAGGCTTCCTCAGACGCTCACCTAATTTCCACGTCTGCCGCTCAGGAATGAACAGACCGCACGACTTGGCATTCTCTATTATACGAATCCCAGCCTCTTCCTGTTGATGGCGCGACCCTCGCTCGTTATCTCCGCGTCGTTCAGTGGCCAACCCTTCTGCAAGACGTTCAATATCGCTTGCGTCGCCGGGTTCCTGTCTTCCTCCGGAAGGCTCATTACGTAATCCACCGCCGTTTCGCCCGTTGTCAGAACCACGCCGTCCAACTTCTCCTGTATCTCCTCCGGAGTTATCTTCCACTCCTTCAGTTTCTCCACCATTTCCTCGAATGTCATAGCCTTTAACGTTTTCTCCCTGCAAATCTACACTTTTTTCCCCATTCTTGGAAATATTTTCTTCAGCTAACTGCTCACCAACACCCGGCTCACCGCTATCCGCCGTTCGCTCCACCTTGCCGCCGCCGGCATACTCCTCAGCCTCCATGCGGCTCATGCTCACAAACACCCCGTTCTCTATCGGCTTACTGCTGTAAACCGTAGCCTTGCCAGCACGCAACGCACGCTCAGCGTCAGCACCACTGTAATCGGGGTAACTGTCTATACCCTCGCCTTCCTCCACGGCCTCGGCAAACGTCTTGATGTCGTCTATACCGCGGATTCCCGTGTGGTAGTCGTCCTCCATCACATTCGCGCGAGTCACTATATCCAGCTGAGCCGCCTTGTGCGGATTCGCACGCTGCTTGCGCAGCAACTCACCCGGATTCACACCGTCAAGCAAGTCAGCCAGCACGCGGTCTGCCACCTCCTCAGCACTCTCGTAATGAATGTGCATGAAGTCGGCAAACGCACGCCAGAAACGCTTTATCGCCTGCTTCACCTTCTCAAACGACGATATCACATGCGACGCCTCTACCACACCGCCGGCCTTGCGGACAGCCGCTTCCTGAGCCGCGCGCAATCGCTCTGCGCCACGGCGACCGCTGAAACGCGCCAGCACCTCCTCAGCCACCTCATCATCTGTCTTCAACTCAGGATAGTCTCGCTTCACTTCATTCCACAAACCGGTGCCGCGCATCAGCTCCAGCACGTTCGCCCACTCCGCCGCATTGCCGCCACGCAGAGCCTCAGCCCACAGGTGAGCATACTCGTGAACCGCCGTCTCAGCCGTCGCTATCCTCGGATCCAGATATATCTTACCGCCCTTCGCATAGCCATACACCTCGCCGCCAGCCGTCCGGAACAACCGAGTCTTACCCACTATCTTAGCGTCGGCCTCGTCAAAAATCACATAGTTCTTAGCGCCGTCACTGCGGCCGCCGCTCCGGTACTCAGCAGGATATTCTATACCCACAAAACCGCAGTCACGCAGGAACTCACTTACCGCACGGCTGTTAATTCTTCCATCGTGACCAAAGAGCCAAGACAACTGCTTGAGAATGTTCTCGCCCCTGCGAGACCACGCATTTACCTCATCAGCATTGGGTGCATCTGCCACTGGCTGATAGCTTGCCCTGAAATCTGCCGCGTCATCATCTCCAAGACGAGAGGCAATCTGTTCAAGCTGCTCATCGCTGAGAGGTTTGTCAAAACGCAAATAATTGGTCCCGTCATTCTCCGGCACCTCCACCTCGTAGAGCACAGCAGGGCCTTCCTCCAGCTCAAACAGCTCAGCGTCCATCGACGCGAACACATCACGCATCTTCTCAGTGTCGGCGATGAACTGCTCTTTGCCGCTCTCACGCAAGCGCACAAGCTGCATGTCAAAATTCGCCAGCCGGTCGGCGATGTACTCTCCGGCAGTCATCTTCCCGTCCAGTACCCTGCGCGCCACCGCCGCGTAACACTGCTCAGCCAGCGTGCCGCGGCTATGAGGGTCAACCTCGCGCCCGTCGTAAAACACACGTCTTCCGCCCGACGAACGCGCATAAGCGCGCCCGATGCCCTCAACCTGAGTCACATAGGTGCCCCAGCCATACGCCTGAGCACCCTCGCCCTGGCCCATGTGACTGTGGTCGAATGCGTCAAAGTCCGCACCGCTGCCATGCCACACACGCATCTCACGCAAGATGTCCTCGTTCACCTCCTGGCGCTCGGCAAGGCCGGTCGTATCACGGTACTCGCCGCTGTACAACGCCTGCTGTATCGAGCGCACAATGTCGGAATAAGGACTGCCCTCGGCCTTGCGTAATTTCTTGTCCGGGTAGTAGAACTCCACTATATGCGCATCACCATCATTGTTGATGCCGGAATTCGGCTTGCGGGAAATGACTATGCTGATACCTTTGTCTCTACCCTCGTTGTCAAAACCGCTCACATGTGCGTTATGGTCAGCCAAACGAATGGTAATCACTTCTCCGTTGATTGTCTCAAACGTTGCATATTGACTTGAAGAGCCAAATCTGCGAGCTCCAAGTGCTTTTCCTACTTCTCCTAAGAAGTTCCTTTGACCCGCTGCATCAAGTTTTTCAGTATTTTTGATGAGTGTTTCAAGATTATTTGCTACATTTGCAGCGTCAGCACTCGAAATGACTGTTCCTTTGAAAGAGGTTTCACCCTCCGGTAGAGCGGTTTCGGATGCTGATTTTCTTTTACCCATCTCACGCAAAATCTCATCCGCGCGCTTCGCCGCGTCAAGCACACGCTGACCCTCGGCCGCATCCATAATCACCTTTATCCCCGCACCTCGCAACTTCTCCACAAGAGCGTCACGCAACACTCGCTCACGCTCACCCACAGCTCCGGCCTCACCAACTCCCGGCTCACCAACACCAGCCCAGCCGCTCTCGTAAGCACTGTGCTCCACATGCAGCGCATCCATCAGCGGAGCGTTCAACTGACGCATCCTGCCACCAACGGCAGCAAGCACCGCCCGGTCATCAGGTTCATAGTCGTAGTTGCCATAAAGCACACCACGAACACCACCGCACTGATGCACATAGCCAGCCAACAAATCTCCTGCATCCCTGCCACGCTTAATGTCGCTCAACTTCGTCCAGGGCAGGAACACATTAGCAACCACCATGTTCTGGTTGTTCAGCACAAGAAAACTCATCTTCTTGTGTTCACCCAAGCGGTGGCTGCTCACAAACTCAGCCACACTCTGAGAGGAAACAATCTTAAAGGCACTCTCAGGGTTCCAGTCGGGAGCAAACACCTGACGGCTGAACTGATACACCTTCACAGGCACATCATCCCCCTCCGACTGAGGCATTGCCTCCACACCCGATGTCTGAGCCAAGTCGTAGTTGTCGGCAACCATGTCAAACTCACCGTACTTGCCGCTCGTCGTGTCAATGATGATACCCTGCTGCACCACGTCCTCACCAAAAGCCATCTTGACACGCTTCAACAGTTCTTGGTCCTGTCTCGACGCTTTCAAAGTTCCTCCCGGGTGGTTATGCACAAAATACACCTGTTCCGGCTTCAGCGACTGGTAGGCCACCAATGCCTGCTCGTAAGGTGCCACCACATTCACATAACTACCCACGCCCAAGTGTATCACCGTAGGCCGTCCGTCCTTCACCAGTACAAGGAACGAGTTCTCCACAGCAGCATTCTCCAATTGCCTGAAGATATATGCAACGTCCTCCGCACTCTCCACCTTCTCCTTACCGGTGAAGTCAAACTGCTTCGTCTCCTCATACACTCGCTCCACATGACACGTCTCGCCCTTCTTCAATTTGCGCAGACGCAACTCCGACGGATTGAATGATGTCGTGTCCTGTGCATCACCTTCCTTTGCCGAAGTTTCTGTAGTTTCGCCCTCGTCACGCATGCCCACCTCGTCAAACAGGCTCATGCTATACAACGTCTCTCCCGACTTCGTCCGATAACCGGAAGAAGGCTCATAAAGCAACTTTCCCTGAAGACTTGTCAATTCTTCATCAAGTGCTTTTAAACGTGACACCTTTTCGGATGGCAAGCTTTCAACATCAGCCAAAGGTCTCTCACCTTTAATTAAGTCTGCCAAAGCCATGTCTGCAAAATCCTCTGCCGATAACTTCCCAATGCCTTCGCTCTTACCTGCGAACAGGTCGCGGGCCATCTGCCAGAACCTCGACAGCATCTCACGCAGCCTGTGGAACACGTTAGCCACACGGGCCTTCTCCACAGGGTCGCCATGTTTATCCATCTCCTCACGCATCTGCTCCCTCAGACGCTCAGCACCACGTCTGCCGCTGAAATGAGTGAACACCTCCTCCAGCAAAGCGTCCTCGTCATCTATCTCAGGGTACAGACGCTTCACATACTCCAGCACATCCTTCTCACCGCGCATCGTCTCCTTCAACCGATTCCATGCTTCGGGATTGGCCCCACGCAGAGCCTCAGCCCACAGGTGAGCATACTCGTGAACCGCCGTCTCAGCCGTCGCTATCCTCGGATCCAAATATATCTTACCGCCCTTCTTGAAGCCGTACACCTCACCGTCGGCCGTCCGGAAAAACTTGATATTACCGTCTGGCCTTATTCCCTCATCGAAATAACGGTCAATGTCTCCAAGAACACGCGTCGCACGAGCACTTTCATATTCAGCATAATGCTCGCTATCCCAACCATCTCCAAAGTCAACAGACACATCACCGTCATTCCTTGCGACAAGTCTGCGCAAAACTTCACGCTGCGCCGCAGTTGGCTTTGCGCTCAGGTTTATACTGCCAGAATGCCCATCAATACGTATTGCGCCTCGCTTAATAAAATCGGACATGTCGGTTTCTATTCCGGTCTCCACCTCATTCCCATCAGCGTCACGCCCGTAGGCAATCTTGCTTATTTCCCTATGGTCCGTAGCTCTGCCTCCGGCAAGAAACGAACTGTCCATACCTTCGTCAAGCTCATGACGACCACTGAAATCAAGCATCGCACCGTCTGGCAGGATGTAACCGGCCTCCCGGATGTCATGCGTCGTTCCGAATTTCTTCTTGGCTGCATCAAAGATTTTTTCCGTTTCTGCTGCGTCTTTCTCAGATACTTTCTGAGCCGAAACTTTTCCGTCATTTCGTATTGCAGTCTCGGCATCTTTTCGTATCTTTGCAGCGTCTCCCTGGCTGATGATAGTCGTTTCGGACGTGTTATATGAGGTCGCCTTACGGCGTGCATCCATAGCATCAGCATTACTCGGAGACTTTTTTTGTGCCCACATGGTTATGTTTGCCATGCGATTCCTATCCATTGGTTGCTCATACTCTACAACCACAACAACCCCATTACTCAACTCCTTTATATAGCGAATGCTTTTCAGTCCGTTAGCTGTAACAGACCCCTCAGTTATGCGAGTTGGAGCGGTCATGATATAAGGCAATAAAGCGATATCTTCATCGCGCAATGGGATGCTTTCCTCAGTGTTATTTTTACCTCGTATGCCATGCTGCTTCTTAGCGTGGATTATTTCGTTGGCATTGACAATATGTGTTTCTATCTTGTGCCCAATACGCCTCTCTGCTAACCGTTGCGCCAACTGAGGAAGTTCCAGTTCAAAACTCGCTCCGTGCGTTCCCTTTTGCAGCCAGGCAATAATTTTTTGTTCTGCATCGCCAAGCGATAGAATCTGACGACTTGCTTGCACTTTGCGCTTCGCCGCGTCCAGCACACGCTGACCCTCAGCCGCATCAGTGACGACCTCTATGCCCGCACCTCGCAGCTTCTCCACAAGAGCGTCACGCAACACTCGCTCGCGCTCACCCACAGCTCCAGCTTCACCCGCCACACGCTGCATCTTATTTCGTGTATTTAACGTTGATTCGTGGTTAAATCCGCCACTCTGACCTGCCAACGGCTTCACACCCTTGTACTGAGCAAACGGCTTTGTCTTACGGTGGCTGCTGTCAATCCACTTCTTGAACTCCTCTTTGCTCACAGGAGTAATGGCACCAAGCCCCTGCCAACCATCTTCATAATTGGAGAGGTATGCCTTACGTGCGCTCTCGATGTCGGGGAACCCGTACATCACCTTGTGCTCGTCAAACGTGCCGTCCTTGTTCACCTGGTCCACCACGAACACATCACCCTGCGATGGGTCGTCACTCAGGAACACGTCGATGTGGTCGCCATCCACGCCCTCAGTGCCACGAATGTAGCCGTAGGTGTTGTGCATCTCCTGCTCCCACTGCTTGCCGCTGGCATCAGTGCCTCGACGCACCGAACCCTTCGGCTGCTCTATCGTGACGTCGTAGCCATCAATCTTGACGTGCCCTTTCTTGTAGTTACCAGCCTTCTTCTGACCCTCGGTAGGCGCAGTGTTGGTCTCGCGCTCAGCAGCCGCTATAGCACCGCCCACACCCGAGCCCTCGCCCTGGCCTACTCCCAGTCGCTCAGACCCACCAGGCTTATCGCTATCCGATGAGCGCGAAGCATCCACTCGCTCTTGTATCTCTTTCAGACGGCGGTTGAGCTGGAGCGCATCGGCCAAATTGTCAAAATACACATGGTGACCCGTGCCGTCAAGCTCCACCTCCACGCCTGCTTTTTCCAACTCATCAACAATCCTGCCCGGTGTCTCTGCGTGTTGGTCCACGACATCAACTCTCACAAAGGTCTCGCCGCCATGACGCGTGTCGGCTTCAATGGTAACGTTTGCTGTGTCGGCAATATCGGGATAGCCTCGCACGATGCCGAAGCGGTCGGGTTTGTGGTTGCTGTACACCTTAACACCATCAGGCAAGCCGGTGAACTGTCTGTTATCAGCGTCATAACCAAGCGTGCCGTTTCCATTATCACCCTCATTACCCGCAACTTTTTCCCCTTTTCCTTTGCTTGTTACGGAACTTTCACTAACTTTGCCACCAGAAGAAGCACCGTTTTGCGGAGTAGCCGTGCCATTCCGCTTGCCCTCGGGTTCCGTTTCAATGTCACTACTGCTGGCGGAGACGGGCTTTTCTTTTTTCTCGTAGGCAGTCAGCAACCAATTGTCTGTCGGTTGAGAACCCTTCATTCTGCTGACAATCATTTTATGCGTATCGCTCTCAAAAACAATTCTATTGTCTGATTGCGATTTTATAGTCGTGCTTGATAAAATCTCTTGAAGTTTGCCCACGACTTCAGGGTGCTTGATGACAATCTTCATATACCCTGCATTCATGTCACCCCACACTAAATCAATTGGAGCAACACCTGGATATGTAAGTGCGCCCTTTGCAACACCGTCGTTTGTTTCCCTTAAGTAAGCTTCTGCTTCAGTCGCTTTACCCTCAAATTGAGTGTATATCGGTCCAAACCATTCACTTACACTTCTATCCCCAGTTTTGCCCAAGGAATGTTCTTCTCCGGCGCCACGCTCTCCACTTCCGTTTCCTTCACCGCCCCGGCCAGCAACGCCAGCTTGTTTAGTGCCCGCGTCTTCGCCACCGGGTCCTCCGCTATCGCGCTTCCGCTGCTCTGCCGCCCGTGCAAGGGCTGCATCCTGTTCTTTCTTGTCTCCATAGTCCAGTAAATTTAATATGTCCTTTAATATGTCGGCCTTGCTCCGAACGCCACCGACAAACATGTCCGCCATACCCGCCGCAGCCTTCGCAGCGTCACGGTTATACAGCGCAAGCGCCTTCTTCAACTTGTTCACCTCCCTGTGATTCAGCAGGTCTGCAAGAAGCAGAATAGCCGCATTCGTGTAGTCAGCCACCGAACCGCGCTCCAGGTCAAACTCGAACAGGTTGCCCTGACGCGCCCAGCCGCTCACGCTTTTACCATGCCTGTAACCGTTCTTCAGCGCCGACGACGCAAGGTTGATGGCCTCGGCAAGCTCCGTCTCCAACGAATACTCCTCTCCCAGACGGGCGTTACTGCTAATCTCAGCAAGCGCCGCCACCACACGCTGGCGCATCGACGGATGCTCGCTCAACTGACGCACCGCATCAGGGTTACTCTCGAAAGCCTTGCCTATCAGCATGCCCTCAAGCATCTGCTGACCTATCGGACTCACCGTGTCGCCGTCAAACATCTCGGCATACTGCATGTCGTTTATCACTCCGCTGCGGCGCAAGTCGTTAATCGCCTCAGTCACCGCCGCGCGGTCCCCGTAGAAATCACTCAGACTGTCATAACCGTTTATCATGCTGATAACACGGCCGAACGTACCGTCATCCACCGTCTTGCCAAGCTTCACCGCCTGCTCAGTACGGCTCTGACTCTTCATCTCCTGAGCGTTGAACTTAGCAAATGTCTCTGCCGTGTACGGCATGTCGCCATCGGCCATAAACAGCACCCGCGGATGCTCCATGCCGGACACCTGCTCGGCAGTAAACCCATACTGACGGCCGTACTTCATCAGGTGCTCTATATACGCTCTGTCTGTGCCCTGCTCAGCCGCTATCTCACCGGCTATCGTGCGGCCGTTTCCGCTCAGCACCACTCCGTCACGGCTCACTACCGGTATCGTGTATATCGCACGGCTATCGTAGTTGTCGGCCATCGTCCGGGTAATATCCTGAGCGCTCTTGTCACGCTCATAGTCGCGGTCGTTCACCGTGTTGCCGTTCTCATCCTCCGGGAAGCCCTCATTCTTGGCAAAGCCTTTCGCGGCATTGTGGCTCGGCGTTGCGGCTCCACTCTCCACAAGCACATAACGGCCGCTCACCTTCTCGCCGTTGGGCAACGGTATCTCACTCTCGAAGCCCTCCACCTTCTTCGCATTTTCCCACTTCTGCTTGATGGCCGGATGCACCGCATGAGCACCACGCGCCTCCTGCTCCGCTCGCCTGGCAAGCTCTGCAGCCTGACGCTCAGCCTCAGCCTCCACCGCTCGCTCCAGAGTGGCACGGTCCGCTGCCTCGCGCGCGTCGCGCTCAGCACGCTCGCGCTCATCCATCCGGTTACGTATCTCAGTCCACACACCAAGCTCCGTCTCAGCCGACGCTATCTCAGCATCAGCCGCAGCAGTCTCAGCATTATAACGGTTAGTGTCTATGCCTTCAAGCTTAATCTTCTTACGCGCTTCCTTTGCCTTCTTCAGCCGAGACTCAGCACCATCCACGCCGTTACGCACAAAGTCCCTGCGTATCTCCTCAGGCAACTCCTCAGTGATGTAACGCACACTACGCTCCACACCGGCCGACACCACGTCAGGCACCTCATGGGCACTCTTACCCCTGCCCACCTTTCGCATCGCCATCGGCGCCAACTCCGGCTCAACAGGTTCATCGCTATCCGCCACAGGCTTATCACTATCCGCGGGCTGCGACTCATTTTGTGTATTTAGCGTTGATTCGTGGTTAAATCCCTCATCCACCGGCTTCACAGGCACGTGGCTCACAACACGCTCGCCAAGCTTGCTCACATGCTCATGACGAACCTCGTCGTCCACATAATATTCAATCAGGTTACCGGTCTCGTCAGCAACATACTTGCCGCCATCGGCACGACCCCGGCCCATCACCATCGCATGCTTCTCCTCACCGTCATCGTCGCGGATTGTCAACTCCATACCACGCACATAATCAGCAGGTGCACCCGCCACCTCTTGCACATCCGAAGAACTTTCACTATCTTTGCCCACGGAAAGACCGTTGTTTTGGTTTGATGCGCTGCCGGTCGGCTCGCCGCTTTGTGAGGTCGGCTCGGAAGTAACATTTACAGGTGCGGCACCTGTAGCAGAAGTTTCATTCGCGCCCTTCTCCCAAAGCAGGGGTCTTTGCTGTAATGATTTCAGCCTATCATACCCCGAAGTCTTTATCCCCATGAAGTCCCCGCTTTGAGCGTTGACGACTATGGCAATAGCGCGTTTGCCTATTCGCATCCGACCGTTTTCAACGGAAAAGATGAATGTACCATTATCACCCTCACGCACATGGTCAACGTTACGCATAACTTCCACGACAAATTCAGCAGCATCCGACAGACTGTCAAGACCCAGCTCGTTGCCATGTTGCTTGTACACATGAGCAACCATGCTCTCTGTCAGACGGAATGGTAATGGCGAAACTTTTATCTTATTGAATATCTCCTGCGGAATTTCCACAAGGTTAATGTTACCGTGTTCGTCTTGAACAAAACGTCCTCCACGCCCGCTATCTGAATCACTGAGACTGTATTTTCCTCCTTCCCATGTTCCTTTCGGCGCATCACTCGTATCACCCTCCGGCGACTTCACCGCATCCGGTCCGTCAGCCTCTACCACACTCTCAGGCTCACGCTCAGGCACACCTTCATAACGCAGCACATCACCCGAACTGATCATCTCCATCTTACCCGTCGCAGCGTCACGAACCGTCAGCACCTCGCTGCTCCGACGCCTATCCACCACGCCGTCACCGTCTGCCACTATCACACCGTCAGTCACATACACCTTACGGTCACCCGACTTCAACGTAACCAACTCCTGTCTGCCGCTCTGCCTGTTCACCGTCGCGGCACGCTCCGACTCCCTGCCGTCCTTGTAGCCCTCGGCATGAACCCGCATCCGAGCATAGTCCAGCAACACCCTGAGCTGCTCATCACTGTAGCGGCCGTAAAGATAACCGTTCTGAAGCGTTGTCATCAGGTCCGGGTCTGTCAGTGTCAGGTAACCCACCAGTGCAGGGTCCTGTGCCAATGCCTTAACCAATCCTCGTAACTCGCTGTCCTTAATCTTCGCACCGGCATAACCTCGCTCGTAGGCGTCATTCAGCACGTCAACCAGAACCTCACTCTTGCGACGGCCGGCCTTGTGCAACTCCTGCAAATAAGCATCCACGGCCTTCTGCTCCTGGTCGCTGCGCTCGTTCACCCCCTTCGCCAGTACGGCATCCATATTCACCTTGAAGTTCTTGCCTACTCGCCCCTTCACCTCAGACACGGCTTCCTCTGCCGCTTCATGCAGGCTCTTCCCGTCGTCCTTCGCTCTCACGGCTTTCTCCACAACCTGCAGCAGCCGTTCCTCCGATTCTTCAAGCGGTGTTTTTTCGGCTCGCTTCTCGTTCGCGCTCTGATACAGACGCCAGAACTCTGCCTCAGGCATCTCCCCGTAGTCTTTCTCACGCACCTCGTTCACAGCAGACACCATGTTGTCTGCCTGCATCTTGTAAGTCAGACGCATCTTGCTGAACGCCTCACTGTTCTGCTCGGCAATCGCCTGCACACCCTTCACCCATTCAGCCACTCTCGCTTCGTCAGGTATCTCGTAGGCCGCTATGCGCCTGCCGTCACTGCCTTTAGTATAGCCCACAATGGTACCATCGGCAAAGCGCACTACCTCATGACCGAACACCGCCGGCTGTGGCATCACCTTGCCATTAAGTAGGTATTCCACGGCACTCAGCGTACCGTAGTCCACACTCCCGTCGTTGCGCATCATCTCCAGTTCCTTCCTAAGCATCTCAGCGTCCTCAGCGTCAGGCGTGAATCCTCTGCCTCGCTCCAGCGCACGTAGCATACCGGTGACAGTGACATAGCGTCCACGGCTCTCCAACTCGGATATCGTCACCGGAGACACCTCGGGCTTTATCTGCTTTATCTCGCCTTTCGACCTGCGCTTCACGTCTGCCCACCATGTACCTATGTGCGGCATCTTAGAACCTAAGGCCATACCGAAACTCGAGGCCCACGTCTCAGCTGTGATGGGACCCTGCAAGCCGTCTAACGCCACGAACGTACCGCCCTCGCTGGCAAACTTCACAGCCTCGCCCAGATATACCGCCTTGCCGGTCCAGCCCGACGTGGCCTTGCCCACTACACCGCCTACACCGCCAAACACAAATCCTTTCAGACCTCCGCTGCCTAAACTTTTCACCAACTCTCCAAACGACAACTCCCTGCGCTTCGCCTGCTCCAGCAACTCGCTCTGAAACTCATACACACCGAAGTTGAGCGCACCACCCACTGCCTGGCCCAGCAATTCATATCCGCCTTTGGCTACCATCGCAGTGCCCGCTTTAGCCGCAAGCGACGGCAACAAAAATCCGAAACTTGCACCATCGCCCACCAGCACGCCTATCTGTGTGCCAACCTTGGTCCACTCGTTAGCCTTCTCCAGCGCATAGCGGCTGTAAGCCTCGTCTATCAGCGCATTCTCGCTACCATTATAGCCAAGGGCCATCAGTAACTTGCCTGCCTGCGTGTCTTTCAGCAGAGAACCCGCCACATACTCAGCATCATCCCTGGGCGCTATCCTGTCCATAATACGCTCGTCCAGGTACTGACTCACGCTCTCCGTGGCCAGATACGCACTCTCCACAGCGTCATAGCCCAGACGCCTGTTATGCGCAGTCACGGCTTTGCAGTAAGCAGTACCCTCGGGCGATGCAAGGAAATCGTCCATGGCGGCCTGCTTGGCATTGCTGAAAACACCCCTGTAGCCCGGACTTGACTGCACGCCAAACTGTGAATGCGTATGCACAACCGCATCCCTGCGGTCCACCTCAGCGGTTATCTTTTCCTGCATATCCTTGTCCACGGCTTCTAAGTATGCGTCCTGCAACCTCTGCAACGCAGTGCCCTCTATCACATTGAACGCCTCGTCGCTGCGCACCCCGTTGTCTCGACCGTACAAGAACGACTCAGCAGTCAGTAGTCGCACTGCCGCCAGTCGCTCTTCAGCGCTCTTGCCGGGGTCATCCATCGTAAGCACTGCCTGAGCAATCTCGCCCTCTCGCGTCGCAATACACAAAATTCACCTCACCCTCGCTTAGTTTAGCCTCCATCTCTCGCGGCTGCCCCACCACACGCAGCGCATCCTTTATCTCGCGCAGATTCAGCGCTATGCTGGCCTCCCCAGGCTGTGCGTTCTCGCCGTTCCACAACTTGCGAGCGCCCTTTGCGCACACCTCTCTCTCATCGTAACTCACGTTCACCGTCTTGTAACTCAGCTTTTCCATAGTATCTCTGGTTTTTATGCCCGCATCCGGGCAGTTTTGCAATCTTTCTTTCGTGGCTTTTCCACACCGCAAAGTTACTGCCTCTCGCACACGGCGTCAATGTCATTTTCTGCATTCATCCACCCCTATCTCACAGCCTTTTACACTCCCGGTAAACTCTTCCGGCTCCTAAACGCCATTAAAATTCAGCCGTTTACTGAAATATTTTGTAACATTTCCAAAAAATTCACTACTTTTGCGAAAATCATTCATTTCACTAAACACGAAACAACTATGAGACGCCTCTTTTTCGCTCTTTCGCTCACCATTATCGCCGTCTTGGCTCACGCCGCCTCAACATCTTTCGCTCGCGGTGCCGACATCAGTTGGTGCACCGAAATGGAAGCCGACGGCAAAAAATTCTATAACTCTGCCGGAACTCGAACCGACATTTTCGCACTCATGAAGTCCATCGGCATGAACGCCATCCGACTCCGAGTCTGGGTCAACCCCACAGCCTATGGATACGGCGCTTGGTGCGACAAGGCCGACGTTCTCGCGAAAGCCATCAGGGCCAACAATCAAGGTCTCGACATTCTCATCGATTTCCACTATAGCGACTTCTTCGCCGACCCCAGCTCGCAGACGTGCCCCGTCGATTGGAACGGTTACACCGCCGACCAGGTCAAAGCTGCAATCGCCGCGCACACCACCGATGTCCTACAAACGCTCAAAGACAATGGCATCGAACCTAAATGGGTACAAGTCGGCAACGAAAACAACAACGGTATGGTTTTCGGTTACGGCGACATCGATTGGGATAAGTCGGGCTCCGCTCGATATGCCAACTACGTCGCCCTCAGCAACGCCGGATACAACGCCGTTAAAGATATCTTCCCTTCTGCACAGGTCATCATTCACATGGCCAACGGGTACGACATGGCCAAGTACGACTGCTGGTTTTACGCCGCCCTCAAAAATGCCGGACTCAAATTCGACATGATTGGGCTCTCACACTACCCCGACGAGACTAAGTGGGACACAACCACATCGGGCGTGGCCAACAACTACAACGTCGTCGAGGCGGTTAAGGCTCTCGGCAACAAATTCAATATGCAGGTCATGATTGTCGAAACCGGATTCTCTTCTTCCGACTTCACCACGGCCGACGCCGTAATGACCGACCTCTTCAACCGGGTCGCCGACGTCTCGCAGTGCGCCGGCATCTTCTACTGGGAACCTGAAGTCTATTCCTACTGGAAACCGGCCTATTACACTTCTCTCGGTTGGAACGCCTACAACCTCGGCGCTTTCACATCTGCCGGACGACCGGCCGCCACGCTCAACGCCTTTGCAGCACCCGACGATGGCACTCAGTCTTCAACCTATCCGGCCACCCTCAGCATCTACAATAGCGACGGCAACGCCATTCTGGCTACGCTACAGCTCACCGACCCCGATAACGGCATCTACTCCGGACAACTCAACGCCACCACAAGCTGGCTCAACTTCCAAGTTGTCGATACCGACAACAACGTCTGGTATGGCACCGACCCAGCCGACAAAACCGCTATCTCCACCGCCGATGGCAAGTATAAATTCTGGATCGACAGCAGCGTAACAGGGCTCTACGACATCACTGTCAACCTCTCCACCATGACCTGGTCCTTCGCACTACACCAGGATTCATCATCTTCTTTTCCCGAGTCGCTTTACATCTATGCCACCGACGGAACATCTGTCCTGGCAACTCTCACACAAACCGACAACGGCATCTACTCCGGTCAACTCAACGCCACCACAAGCTGGCTCAACTTCAAAATCGTTGACTCCGAAAACAACGTCTGGTACGGCTCCGACCCCGCCAACGCGGCAACTCTCTCAGCCGAAGAGGGCTGCTACAACTGCTGGATTAACAGCAGCGTAACAGGACTCTACGACATCACCGTCAACCTCAATGACATGACCTGGTCTCACTCCTACCACGACCCATCCACCGGCACTATCTCCACACTCGGCGACTCACAAAACGCGCCCGTTGAGTTCTTCGACATGCTCGGACACCGGGTCAATCCCTCCACGCGCGGAATACTCATCCGCCGACAGGGCAACCACACTTCCAAAATCCTCAACCCCTAAAAAACTACTCAATTCCTGTCAGACCTACTATTGAGTAGTCACTATCCCCATGGCGTAATGTTTCTGGTTTCACCGGCTTCATTTCATTGCGGCATATTAGCGAGCAGACCCCGTCAGCAACCCGATGGCCGTTTCCAGGATAGTGTCGCGACCGGCGGCTGCGTCTTCGGCCGTTATATCCACACGAATATCTGGCTCCGTACCAAACTCGGTGATGTTCCCTGCAGGGTCGGTAATGGAGCAGGAAGAGAACCTCACAGTCCAGCCGCATGGCAGTTCATTGGTTATGGGTAGTCCGCTTCCTCCGCCCGTAACATCGCCAATAACTGTCACATTTTGCAGCGACTTCATTATGGACACAAAATTATTAGTCGCGCTGAACGACGCGCGATTGGCAAGCACCACCACCGGTTTGGTGTAGTGAATCCGCCCGTGAGCCGGTTTGTAGTAGAAGTGGTAGGGCTCGGAAAAATCATCATGACCCGGGCCGGTCTTGTGACTGATGGCTCCCGCGTAAGTGCGCTCCGAGATGAATCGCGACACGAGTGTTTCCACATGTGGCAAATAGCCGCCACCGTTGCTGCGCACGTCTATTATCAGTCCGTCCGACGACGATAGGTAGTGCAATATGGCATCAAGGTTACCCTCGCCAATGGCGTTGGAGAACGACCCGTAGTACATATAGCCTATGTTCTGAGGCAGAATCTGATAACGTATGCCCGACGTGTTCTTGTAATCGAAATTGAGATAATTCTCGGTAACCACTCTTAACGAGAAATTCTCGGGATACTGCTCCCATATCCAGTAGCGCGACACGTCGGTGGAAGATATGAGATTCGTGTGCCCGTCTCGCAGTTCCATAAGCATGTGTGAGCACACATCGAATAGTTCCTGCTGTGTCATATCCTTCGACAACTTGGCCCTATACCGTTGCCCCACCTGTTGCCAGTCCACATCCTTGTAGGCGAAGAAGCAATAGTGCTCGTCGATAATCGTCCATAGTGCGTCAAAGTTGCCGTAGGGGTCGTTATCCCACTGCTTCACGTCGTGGCAGGCCACAAGCGCAAGCAGGGACACAATGCTGAGCGTTATGTTTACAAAGCGTTTCATATCAGTAGATTGCCGGAACCGATGATTTAGTTACTGATTCACGACCCAGAGTGAGCAATTCCCCTCCCACCCCGATTACTAACGAATGCACCGTCAGGCGAGAGTTGATATTCTGCAAGAACGAAGAATAGACGCGGTTGCGATATCCGAGGCGCAGTATGGTGGACCCGAGCCGGAAGTCGGCATAGACCGCGTTAGAGATATCGAATCGGCATCCCCATGATGCAAAATGTGCCAGGCCTGAGCGGTTACCCACATACATCTCGTAGTACGACTCGTCGTACTGCGGCGAGTACAACACTCCTATAACCGGCAGCGTCACCTGGTAACGCAGCGAAACCGGTGTTCGCCTTATGCGTGTGTTATACACCGCCATCGCCACTGCACTGATGTCCCAGCGCATGTGAACGGAAACAACGTTGTTCACGTTCGACGGGCGATACTCCACCATGCCGTCGATTCCGGTTCCCGCTCCCGCAAAGAAGTTCAGCCCAGGGGCGAAGACATCACGCCAGCGGTGCATCATATTCCACTCGGCGCCGAGCCCCACACAATACGACTTGTGATTAGCGGCAGGATTGCGTTGATTATGGAACGTAGCCGAGAGGCTGAGTTGCCTTGTCCAGCGGCGCGGAGCGAAGCCTGCCGCTTGCAGGTGCTCGTAGGCCAACCCCACGTTCAAGCCCGAATAGGATACCGAACTGAGGTACGAATCGTGAGACGACGTGTGCCCAACCCCGGCCATAAAGACCGATGCAACGGGCCGATACCAACATGTATCGGCATCAGTCTGCGCCACAGCCGCCATCGTCACCGCGAATGCGGCCAGCACAGCGCAAATGTTACGTCTGAGATGGTTCGTTATCATCAGTGTGGTTATCAGAGTCGAATAGGCGCAACTGTCCGGTAAATTCATCCAGTACCTGCTGCTGACTGATTTCGTCGGGCAGAGATGTTGCAGATGGGTCAGTATCAATGTCGCTATCAATGGCTGGCGTCACCACCTCATCTTCTGGCTCATCCACCACCTTTGGCTCTATCTCGGTTACTTGGGCTATGTTGTAATTGGATATTCGTTTTCCTTTGGCCTTGAAACTCTTCACGGCGATAAACTCATCGGCATCAATAACGAGTGGATCACGGAAGGAGTCTCCCTCGCCAAACTCAGCGCTGAACCGCGGGTGACGCGTCTCGGTTAGCAACAGCAGGGCTGAGTCGGGATTGGTTCCTATAATGCTCTGCTTCTTGGGATTATCCTCCAGTGTAAACCTCTTTAGGTATAGGTAGCCCTGATCGGCATCGTCCACCACAGCGGTCCACACCTTCCCTGGCTCGTACTTTTCGATAACGAGAATACCCTCATCAAAGTGGTTCGACGCATCGCTTGTGGTGGTGTAGTAGTCGCCATTTCGCATAACCACCAGCACACGGTCCTCGCCGGCGAATGTGCCCAGTGAGCGCCCGTGTCCCTCATAGTTGATGCGTAGAATATCGGGGTCGAACCACACCTCGCGGTCGCCCAGCGTTGACACTCCATGCTCTTTCAGCGATATGCGGTGTATCTCGTTCTTGGTCACCAGGTTGCCTCGCGATTGCTTACCCTTGATGGCCAACTCGGCCAGGTCTATGTCGAACTGCAGGATTTTGAGCCTGAACTTGGGCTTTAGCGTGATGCGAAGCACCTCGGCCTCTCCATTGGGATTAACGGTGAACCAAAGGATTTTAGACCCGGGTTTGCCCTGCGTGATGTCGTATTCCTTATCACGCGTGAGACCCGTAATGGCAAATCGTTTCATATACACCACTCCGCCACGCCCGTCTTGATAGAGCACGTTATAGATGGTGCGCGTGTCGTTGCGCTTGAACACGTTGAGGTAGAGAATATTCTTCCCTACGTAGGCTTTTTCGGGCACGCGGGTCACCTTGTACTTACCGTCCTTGTAGAAGATGATGATATCGTCTATGTCCGAGCAGTTGCACACAAATTCGTCCTTCTTGAGCGAGGTGCCTATGAAGCCGTCGGCCCGATTGATGTAAAGTTTCTGGTTGGCCTCGGCCACCTTCGACGCTACTATGGTGTCGAAGTCGCGGATAATGGTGCGCCGTGGGAATCGCGCGCCATACTTCGTCTTGAGGCCTTCGTACCAGTGGATTGTGTGCTCCACAAGGTGGGCCAACTTGTATTCAACGTCGGTTATGCGGTCGCGCAACATGGCTATGTAGTTGTCGGCCTTCTCGGAGTTGAACTTAATGATTCGGCCCATTTTAATTTCCATGAGCTTGAGGATATCATCGGTGGTTATCTCACGATAAAACCGCGGTTTGAACGGCTCCAGCCGTTTGTCGATGTGAGCCACTGCAGCCTCCACCGAAGCCGCCTGCTCGTAACCGCGGTCTTTGTAGATGCGCTCCTCAATAAAGATTTTCTCAAGCGACGCGAAGAAGAGCGATTCCAGGGCCTCACTGCGCTGAATTTCAAGCTCAGAGCGCAGGATGTCCTTTGTGTGGTCCACCGAGAACCTAAGCAAGTCACTCACAGTGAGGAATTGAGGTTTCTCATCCTTGATGACACAGCAGTTGGGCGAAATGCTGATTTCGCAGTCGCTGAACGCGTAGAGTGCGTCTATGGCCTTGTCACTGGAGGTACCGGGCTGGAGTTGCACTATGATTTCGGCCTGTGACGAAGTGTTATCA
Organism: uncultured Bacteroidales bacterium; assembly: GCA_902786725.1. Lineage (GTDB taxonomy): Bacteria > Bacteroidota > Bacteroidia > Bacteroidales > Muribaculaceae > Sodaliphilus. The sequence goes on along the minus strand of CADADP010000013.1, from coordinate 42,848 downwards.
TCCACCTTGCGAATCTTGATTTTGCCTTTCTCGCCGGCGCGGATTATGGAGTCAATTAGCGTACCGGTAGTCTTTCCGTAAGGCAGGTCCTTGACCAGCAGCGTCTTGTTGTCGAGTTTCTCAATTTTGGTCCTCACGCGGACGCTTCCGCCACGTTCGCCGTCCTTGTAGTTGTTCACATCAATGTAACCTCCTGTAGGGAAGTCGGGATACAGGACAAAGTCCTCTCCCTTAAGATATGCCACGGCGGCATCAAGTATTTCGCAGAAGTTGTGGGGCAGGATTTTGCATGAGAGTCCCACAGCGATGCCCTCGGCTCCCTGAGCAAGCAACAAGGGGAACTTAACAGGGAGTGTTATGGGTTCGCGCTTGCGGCCGTCGTACGACAGGCCCCAGTCAGTTACTTTAGGGTTGAACACCACGTCCAGAGCGAATTCGGAGAGGCGTGCCTCGATGTAACGTCCGGCCGCCGCACCGTCGCCTGTGAGAATGTTTCCCCAGTTTCCTTGCGTGTCGATGAGAAGCTCTTTTTGTCCCAGCTGAACGAGGGCGTCGTTAATCGACTGGTCGCCGTGAGGATGGTATTGCATGGTGTTACCCACAATGTTTGCCACCTTGTTGAAGCGCCCGTCGTCAGTCTCTTTCATCGCATGCATGATGCGTCGCTGCACGGGCTTAAATCCGTCTTCGATATGCGGAACGGCGCGCTCCAGAATCACGTACGAAGCATAGTCAAGAAACCAATTCTCATACATGCCCGAGAGTTGCAGTTTCTTGTCTTTGGGCACCTGATATGATGAGTGGGCCTCGGTATCTGACTGCTCGTCAGGGGTGATTTCCGCGTTGGAATCACCTTGAATCTCGGGTCGTTGCTCTTGGGACTGATTTTCGTCTAATGGCTTGTCGGGCCTGAGTTCTTCTTGCTGATTATTATCTATTTCGCTCATATAGTGGCAAATGTGGTGTATCTTGTGAATTATTTAGCAAATTTACGAATTTTTTGGCGTTTTTGCACGCGTTGAAAGCAATTTAGGCGAAATATTTTTCTGACAAACAACATGTGTAGCATGAATCTCAGTTGCGGGAATGGCAGAAAAGTGGTAATTTTGCGAAGCTTCTTTATATTTTACAGATATGGGACTGAGAATGAGACAGGTGGCTGGAGTGCTTCTGATTTTGATAACTGCCGTGGTGGCAATCTACTTTATGCGTCACCGCGAACAATACCACACGATAAGCGGCGAAGTGTGGACCACGGAATATCACATCACATTCCGAGCTGTGAGCGATGCGGGGATAGCCGACTCTGTTGCGGCCGTACTCGCGGCTGTGGATAGAAGCGTATCGGCGTTTAACCGTGAGTCGCTCTTGTGGCGAATCAATTCGGGTGAGTGCGACACGACCGACGCGCGTTTTCGCCGGCTCTTTAAGGCGTCCGAGACTGTGAACCGCGAGAGCGACGGGGCGTTCGACCCCACTGTTATGCCGCTTGTCAACGCCTGGGGATTCGGCTACAAGAGTGGTGTTCCGCCCACAACGGCCCAGGTCGATAGCATCATGGAGTTCGTCGGGCTGGGCAAAACACGTCTCGAGGGGACGCGTATCGAGAGAGACGACGAGCGAACTCAGTTCGACTTCAGCAGCATAGCCAAGGGACTGGCATGCGACGAGGTGGGCGAAATGCTCAGACGCAATGGCGTGAGCAGTTATCTGGTTGAAATCGGTGGCGAAGTGGTGGCTCGCGGCATTAACAAGAAGGGAGAGCCGTGGCATATAGCCATCGACATGCCCAGAGATAACGGACACGAGACAGCGATTGTGGTGCCTATTAGCGACATGGCAGTGGCCACAAGTGGGAATTACAGGCGCTTTAAGGAGAGCGGTGGCAAACGACGAAGCCACATTATCGACCCTAAAACGGGCCGAAGTGAGGAGTCGGCACTGCTGAGCGTCACAGTGGTGGCGCACGACTGCATGACTGCCGACGCGTGGGCCACAGCATGCATGGCAATGGGAGCCGCAAGGGCGCATGCCTTGATGGACCGGCGGGCCGACTTGGCCGTGATGACGATATGCGCCGCAGCCGACGGCAACTTGGTGGCGTGGTCCAACGAGGCATTTGCCAAACTACTGCCATAAACCACGCCACTATAATGGAAGAAGCCTCAAATTAACGCCGAATTATCACGAAGGCTTTTCTTTGCCACAGCTCCGAAATTACTATATCACCCCGGGGGATAGCCCTCGGGGTGATATAGTAATTTACAAAAAATCGTGAGGTTAATCTTCGGCGTCGGTAACCTCTTTTTTGTTTCGACGTTCCTTCTTTGTGTTCGAACTGGAGGTGTCTTTTTCCTCCTGAATGTCGATTTCGTTTTTGTTTTTGTCGAACACCTTATATTGCAGATAGGCGAGCGACTGGTCGGGCAAGATTTTGAATTTGCGCCCGTATTCCATTCTCCAGCGAGTGTACTCGCTGATTACGCCTTTCTTTAGGAAGGCATCGACAAAAGGATGGACATACATAATGAATTTGTTCACCTTGAGCGAATTGATTAGGTAATCGATCTTGTCTTTCAACACATCGGTGAATAGCAACGATGGGAGAATCTCGCCTTTTCCTCCGCATGATGGGCAAGTCTCGGCCGTGACTATGTCCAGAGCCGGGCGAACTCGCTGCCGGGTAATCTGCATAAGCCCGAACTTGCTCAGTGGCAAGATGTTGTGCCTTGCCCGGTCGTGTAGCATCACTTCTCGCATGTGCTCGTAGAGTTGCTGGCGATGATCGGCTTTTGCCATGTCAATAAAGTCAATGACAATAATTCCGCCCATATCGCGCAGACGGAGTTGGCGCGCGATTTCGTCAGCTGCCAGCATATTCACATTCAACGCGTTGCTTTCTTGGTCGGTAGAGGCTTTGGAACGGTTACCGGAATTAACGTCGATAACGTGAAGCGCCTCGGTGCTTTCAACAATTATGTATGCGCCCGAGCGAAACGATACGGTTTTACCGAATGAAGATTTAATCTGCTTGGTGATGCCAAACTTGTCGAAAACAGGCATTTCACCGGAATAGATTTTCACTATATCGCTACGTTCGGGGGCAATTAGGCTCACGTAGTGATGAATTTGCTCAAACACCTCGGCATCATTAACATAAATGGCCTCAAAGTCGGGGTTAAACACGTCGCGGATTAGGCTGACTGCGCGACTTTCCTCCTCGTAGAGCAGAGTTGGCGACGTGGAGTAAGCAAGCTTAGCCACGCTATCGTCCCAGTACTGAAGCAGTACTTTCATCTCGCCGTAGAGTTCGGCCGAACTTTTTTCCTCGGCGCTGGTTCGGATGATTACGCCAAAATTATTGGGCCTAATGCTCTCTATGAGCGTGCGAAGGCGCTTTTTCTCGGCGGCGCTCTTAATTTTCGATGAGACCATGACCTTGTTGTTGAAAGGTACAAGCACCAGAAAACGCCCGGTGAAGGTGATTTCTGTGGTGAGTCTCGGTCCCTTCGACGAGATGGGTTCCTTGGCGATTTGAACTATAAGTTCGTCGCCCTGCTCCAGCACATCGGAAACAGTTCCGTGCTTGTCGATATCACTATCGAGCGCGATTTTGGAAATCGATGGTGTCTTTTTCCCTTCGGCACGGGCCTGCTGAACAAATTTCTTGTAGGTAATGAATTGTGAGCCTAAATCAAGGTAATGAAGAAATGCGTCTTTCTCGTGCCCTACGTTGACAAATGCCGCGTTGAGCCCGGGCATAATTTTCTTCACCTTGGCTAAATACAAGTTTCCCACAGCGTATGACGCATCCCGCGACTCACGCTGAAGTCCCATCAGGCGACCGTCCTCAAGCAGAGCGGTGCTGATATGGGTTGGGTTTACATCTACTACTAATTCACTTTTCATCGTAGTGTCACTGATTGTGAAAAAATAGGTAGTATCCACTAAAAAGAGATTGCAATAAACACACACAAAGAACAAACGCTGTGCCGCTTAATGCGGTCACAACCGCATTGGCAGGTGTCAGTGTTTGTTCATTGTATGGTCTAATGTCATCTAAGCGAAAGAATTACTTCTTAGTTTTATGCCTATTCTTTCTAAGTCTTTTCTTGCGCTTGTGCGTGGCCATCTTGTGGCCTTTTCTTTTCTTTCCGCTTGGCATTGTAACTTAGTTAATTAAAAGGGTTTATAATATTTATAAGATTATCGCTTGCGACGCTTTGCCTTTAGTGCATCGCACCGCAAGCGTTTGAGTCTGCTGCCGGCGCAACTTACTTCACAGCGTCCATAAAGACCTTAGCGGGCTTGAAAGCTGGGATGTTGTGCTCCGGTATGATGATAGTCGTGTTCTTGCTAATGTTGCGTGCAGTCTTCTGCGAACGAGTCTTAACAATAAAACTTCCGAAACCGCGGAGATATACGTTTTCTCCGTTAGCCAGAGAGTCCTTCACTTCCTCCATGAACTTTTCGATAGTTTCCAACACTGACGCTTTGTCAATTCCTGTAGATTTAGCGATTTCGCTAACGATTTCTGCTTTAGTCATTTTATCCTTAATTTTTAAGATTAAATAATTAAAATTAAAAAACTGTATTTCAATTTAGTGGGAAAATCAATCAAGAGGCCGATTAGGTTATTAAACAACTGCAACGCAGCAAGTTAAACTGCAAAACGGCCTTCCTGCCCGAATTTCCGAGTGCAAATATCGGAATTTTTTTTTGAATAACCGCATTATTCTTGCTTTTTTTCTGAGATTTAGGCAGAAAAGAGCAAGAATTATTGCTCACGTGTAGGCTTAACAGGTAATTCGAGTGCCCGTCAGCCCCTGTAGCGCTTCACGTGCCTTGTCGAGAGAAGTGATGAGCGCAGTGCCGCCACGGGAGTTCTCCACAAAATTCACACAACTCTCCACCTTGGGCAGCATGCTCCCAGGCGCAAAGTGGCCTTCGGCAGCCCATTGGCGCGCCTGCGCCACCGTCATTGCGCCAACGGCTTTCTCGTTAGGACTACGGAAGTTAATCATTACTTGCTCCACTGCCGTGAGAATCACAAGCATATCAGCTTCCAAATCGAGCGCAAGGCGAGCACTGGCTCTGTCTTTGTCAATTACGGCCGCCACTCCTTCGTAGCCGCCATCTTCGGCGGCAACCACAGGTATGCCGCCTCCGCCTACCGTGATAACAACAGAATGCCGGTCGAGTAGCTGCTCAACGATGGGCAATTCCACAATCTTTTTAGGCTCGGGCGACGGCACCACGCGGCGGTATCCGCGGCCGGCGTCCTCCACGAACGTGTAACCAGTCTCAGCGGCAATGCGCCGCGCGGTGCTTTGGTCGTAGAACATTCCCACAGGTTTTGTGGGGTTGCTGAATGCGGGGTCGTCTCTATCCACCACCACTTGGGTGATAACGGCGGCGCAAGGGCGTTGCAGTCCACGGTGTGCCAACTCGCGCTGAATGGCTTGCTGCAGGTGGTAGCCGATGTATCCTTGCGTCATGGCTCCACATTCCGGAAATGGCATGGCAGGAGTCCCGCCGCCATTACCGGCTGCATACTCGAAAGCCAGATTCACCATGCCCACTTGAGGACCGTTCCCGTGACCGATGACCACATCATAGCCTTCTTGTACAAGGTCAACTATAGTGCGGGCCGTGCCGCGCACAAGAGCAAGTTGCTCTGCAGGTGTGTTGCCCAGGGCGTTGCCGCCCAGGGCTATGACTAAGCGTTTGTTCATTTGTGAAGAAATGATGGATTACTTAAGTGTGGCATACATCACGGCCTTGATGGTGTGCATACGGTTCTCTGCCTCGTCGAACACCTTGCTTCGGCGACTGCGGAACACCTTGTCGGTAACTTCCATCTCGCGCAATCCGAATTTCTCATATATTTCGCGGCCCACGGTTGTTTCCAGATCGTGGAACGATGGCAGACAATGCATAAAAATAGCGTCGGGCGCCGCGTTATCCATAACAGCATCATTAACCTGATAGGGACTAAGATTGCGAATACGCTCAGCCCAGAGCTCTGGAGATTCTCCCATGCTCACCCAGATGTCGGTGTAGATAACGTGTGCTCCGCGAGTACCCTCGGCCACATCATCGGTAAGGGTGATAGTGGACCCGTTTTCACGAGCTATTTCGCGGCAAGTGGCCACGAGCTGCTCGTCGGGCATATTTTCGGCCGGCCCGCAGGCCACAAAGTTGATGCCAAGTTTGGCCGAAACCACCATCAGCGAGTTAGCCACGTTGTTACGGGCATCACCCATAAACACCATTTTCAGCCCCTTATAATGTCCGAAATTCTCTTCAATCGTGAGAACGTCGGCCAGCATCTGTGTGGGGTGGAACTGAGTCGTGAGACCATTCCATACCGGAACTCCGGCATAGCGCGCGAGGTCTTCTACCACTTGCTGGTCGAAACCGCGGTATTCAATTCCGTCGTACATGCGTCCCAGCACACGCGCGGTATCTTCGAGCGATTCCTTCTTGCCCATCTGCGACGAGCCTGGATCAAGGTAAGTGACCCCCATACCCAGGTCGTTACCGGCCACCTCAAACGAGCAGCGAGTGCGTGTTGATGTCTTTTCGAACAGAAGCACTATGTTTTTTCCTGTGAGATACTTGTGAGGAGTTCCGGCGCGTTTCAGCCGCTTAAAATCCTTTGACAACTCCAGTAGATACTGAATCTCTTCGGTCGAGAAATCGAGTAATTTTAGGAAGCTTCTTCCTGATAAACTTCTTGGCATAATAGTTTGTTATTTATTTAGTTAACGAATTAATTTCTATAATCAGGACATGGTTCCGACCATTTCGAGCCGCCCACTTATTCACGTATAAGAGGCATGCTCATGCATCGTGGCCCGCCACGACCGCGCGACAGTTCGCTACTTGCGATTTCCAGAACGGTAAGCCCGTGGTCGCGCAGAATGGCGTTAGTCACATCGTTCCGCTCATACACGACGACCTTGCCCGGAGCGATGCATAGCGTGTTGGAGCCATCGTTCCACTGCTCGCGCTCGGCTGTGATTACGTCGCCGCCGCCACACTTTATGAGCGTGACCTCGTCCAGTTCCAGAGCGTCGGCCAGGATATCCTCGAGCGTGTCTTTCTTACGCGTGATGCGCAACTCGCTCTCACCCTTGCCTCGACTAATCTTGAACACTTCGAGCGGTCCCAGGATGCCCGGGTGTACCATGAATTTGTCGTAGTCGATTTGTGTAAACACCGTGTCGAGGTGCATAAAGGCGCGCGATTCGGGGATGCGAATGGCAAGTATCGTGTCGATAGCGGTGTGCTCGCTGCGGAAGATGTTTTTGGCCAATTTCTCGATAGCGTCGGGCTCGGTGCGCTGCGAGATGCCTATGGCCAGAGTGTGCTCACTCAGGTTAAGCACGTCACCTCCCTCGATGTGGAACGAGAAGTTACGCTCGTAGTAGTGTTCCACGTCCTTGAAATCGGGGTGATACTTGAACAGATAGTCGGCATAGATGGTTTCGCGACTTCGTGTGAGTGAATACATCTTGTTGATTCCCACTCCGCAGCCGATGCTCTCAAACGGGTCACGCGTAAAATAAAGGTTTGGCATAGGGTTCATCACTATTCGGCTTTCGCCGTGAACCATATCCACCAGAGAATTACGCACTTGACTGCGCTCACGTTCCAGCTCGTTGAGATATACGCCTTCCATGGTTTTCAGCACCAGATGCTTACTGTCTTTGATGCTGTCAAGGAAGTCGAAGATAATTTCGTGGTACTTGGTGGCACGCACGCCGGCCTCGGCGATAACCTGACGCAGAAAACGCTCGCGTATTCCGGGGTCTTGGTCCAGCACTTCTGCCACGAGGTCCTCAAGATAGACCACTTCCACTCCGTTGTCGCGCAGAGTCTGCGAGAAAGCATCGTGCTCTTCCTCAGCCACTTTCAGGTAGGGTATGTCGTCGAAGAGAAGTTCTTCGAGGGTGTTGGGAGTGAGGTTTAGCAATTCGCGCCCCGGCCGGTGCAGGAGCACTTTCTTGAGTGTGTTGATTTCGCTTGTTACATGAATTCCTTTCATGAAGTAAAAAAGTATGTTTAACGTTTGTTGTCAATGGTTTGCAGGCATTGTTAATTATCATGCCACAACTGTCGCATAAAATCGGTATAGAGGCCTATGCAAAGCAGTGCAAAGTTAGCCAAAATTTTGCAAATCCGCAAGAGTGTGTACGAGCGTAGTCCGAAAGGTGCCACTTAGGGTTGCCATTAACGAATAAAACCGCTAACTTTGCGGCATCGGAATAGCCAAGAGTTCTTAAGATGGGACTCTATGAAGATGATTTAAAGAAAATTACAAAGTATTTATTATATGAGTTTTATTATACCGCAAAACTACCGGCAGCGATTGCTGCCCGAAACCACCGAGGTGGCCATAAAAATGGTGAAAGACGCTTTTCAGAAGCGACTTTCGCATGCCTTGAACTTGCGCCGTGTCACAGCTCCGCTTTTTGTGCTGGAGGGCACGGGCATTAACGATGACCTGAATGGTGTGGAACAGCCTGTTAGCTTCGCTATAGCGAGCATGGGTGGACGCAGGGCCGAGGTGGTGCACTCTCTTGCCAAGTGGAAGCGTCTGAAACTTGCCGCCTACGGCATTGCGCCGGGGTATGGCATCTACACCGACATGAACGCCATCAGGGCGTGTGAGGAACTCGACAACCTTCACTCGCTCTACGTGGACCAGTGGGACTGGGAGCGCGTAATGCGAGACGACGAGCGCAACGAGGCATACTTGCGCCAAACGGTGGAGCGAATCTACGACGCCATTCTGGCCACCGAGCAAGACGTGTATGAGGCTTTCCCGCACATCACGCCACGTCTGCCACGCGAAATCCACTTCGTTCACACCGAGGAACTGCTCAGGCTCTTCCCGACATTGACCCCCACCGAACGCGAGGCCGAAGCGGCAAAGCGCTATGGAGCGATTTTCCTTATGGGCATTGGCGGACGGCTAAGTAACGGCAAGCCGCACGACGGGCGAGCTCCCGACTATGACGACTGGTCAACACCCTGCGACAACGGATATTATGGGCTTAATGGCGACATAATCGTGTGGGACGACATTCTGGGAGTACCGTTTGAGTTATCGTCGATGGGCATACGCGTGAATCCCGAGTCGCTGAGGCGTCAGTTGGATGAGCGCGGTTGTACAGAGCGGGCCGAACTCTTCTACCACCGAGCGCTTCTTAGCGGACAGCTGCCGCAGACAATAGGCGGCGGCATTGGGCAGAGCCGATTGTGCATGTATCTGCTTCAGAAAGCGCACGTGGGCGAGGTGCAGGCCAGCATCTGGCCGCCGGAGCAGGCCCAAGCGTGTCGCGAGGCCGGCATCTTGCTGATGTAGCGACACACGGCAGATTTGGTTAATTCACCGAAATGACTTATATTTGTAGATGCGTATGCTCCGTTGTATCAGAAGTCTATGACAGCCCATGTGGACCGGACGTCACCTCAAGTAATAACATTAAAAAACCACAACCTCTATGAAAAGATTTGTTTTAGCTATGATGATTCTTGCTACGGCCACAATATGTGCCCGCGGCGACGACGATGTGTTTAACTTTGCCAATCACACGCTCTCGTTCACTCAGATAGAGAAAGAGTGGCAAAACCAGAACCTCTACACCGGCAGCGACAACGAGAATCCCACAATAGAAGACTACTTCCTGGGGTTCTCACAAGCCTACCCCAATGATTTTATGAACATGATTGTCACTCGCATGCTTGGGCGTGAAGTCTTCGGCACGCTTGGCGATTACATGATGGACGTGCGCAACGGCTACCTGAACGCCAAGTTGATGGCCGAACTTGAATTGCGCCTGCAGATGTGCTACTGGCGCTGCTCTAACGGGAACATACTGGTGGGCGTGTCGCTCAGTGGAGACGAATACGACCCCGTGGCTACCGACGATGAGGGGTTCGCTATGGTGAACAATGTGAATGACCTGATGTTCTTTGAAGTGAAGAAAGGCGAGACAGTGTGGTGGCCGCGCAAACCGAGTCTGCTCACGGGACGCAATTTAAATTTTAAGGACTTCAACGTGGAGTTGCCACGGGTGGGGAAAGACATAAAACTGAGCCCCGGCGAGGATAATCCCGGAGCCGGCAACTACCTGCTCAAATGGGACGGAGCCAAGTTTGCCGTTCTGAAGCGATAGTCCGCGGTGGGCACTCGCCGCGAGGCCGGCAAGTAATGTTTTGCCCGTAATGTTTTTGCACATCAAGTGCAAATTGTTTGGAGTATTTTAGTTAATTTTGCATTCTTAATGCAATAACAATATGACTCAAGAAGAACGACTCAAGATAGAAGACGGGATAGTGACAATGCTCAAGACGGTATTCGACCCCGAGATACCGGTGGACGTGTATAGTCTGGGGCTTATCTACAGAGTGGATGTGGCCGACGACGGCAACGTGGAGATAGACATGACACTCACGGCCCCCAACTGCCCCATGGGAGACTATATGTTTGAGGACATCAGGCAGAAAGTGCAGAGCGTGGAAGGCGTTAGCGGAGTGACGGTGAATCTGGTGTTTGAGCCCGAGTGGGACCAAAGCATGATGACCGACGAGGCGCGTCTGGAACTGGGACTCATGTAACACACCTTAGATGTCACAGGAAAAACAGGAAAAGAGATGGTGCAAAAAGTGACCTATTTCATATCAGACCTGCACTTAGGGGCACACTACCTGCCTCACCCCGCCAGTGAGCAGCGCGCGGTGCGTTTCTTGAAATCAATCAAGGCCACAGCGAGTGAGTTGTATCTTTTGGGCGACATCCTGGACTACTGGTTTGAGTATCGCAACGTGGTGCCGCAAGGACACGTCCGCTTCTTTGGCGCGCTGGCCGAACTTGCCGACAGTGGCGTGGGCATCACGTGGGTAACGGGCAATCACGACGTGTGGTTGCGCACGTATCTGCGCGACGAAATTGGCATCCGCGTGCTTCACAAGAGTGACACGGTGCAGATTTCCGGGCATAAATTCTTCATCTCTCACGGCGACGATGTGGGAGAGCGTCCACTGGGCTACAGACTGATGCGCGGCATCTTCTACAATCCCGTGTGCCAGTGGTTGTATGCCGGTGTGCATCCACGGTGGACCACCGCCATGGCCAATGGAATATCTACGCACAACCGCACATCGCGATGGACGAAAACGAGTGGCGCGAAAGAATTAGCCGGGCCCATGAGCGACCCACTCACGCAGGATGCAGCGCGCGAGCCAGGACCGGCACAGAGGCGACTGACCAGCTGGGCCAACGAGCATAGTGCCTTGCATCCCGATGTGGAATATTACGTGACCGGACACCTGCATGTGGCGCGGACCATAACACTTGAAACCGGCAAGACTCTGACAGTGCTGGGCGACTGGATAAGCCGCTTCACATACGCCACATTCAACGGCAACGAGGTGACTCTGCACCAATTTAAAGACGACAAAACCACAGAAGCGTTATGAATGAGATAATGGAACTTATCACATCGGCCGATGTGAATAACACCAACGCGATATTCCGCATGTTTCTCTCGGCCGTGCTGGGAGGAATGATAGGTGTGGAGCGCAACCGCCGTGGACAGATAGCCGGCATGCGCACGTTTGCCCTGATAAGCATGGGCGCTACGCTGGCCATGCTCATTTCCATCTTCATCCCTCAGGAATATCTGGGGCTAAAGAACGGCGACCCGGGGCGAATAGCGGCCCAGGTGGTAAGCGGCGTGGGTTTCCTGGGTGCCGGCGCCATTATTCAGATGAAAGGTTCTGTGCGCGGACTCACCACTGCGGCCGGAATCTGGATGACGGCATGTGTGGGCCTTGCCGTAGGCTCGGGTATGTACGTAACCTCGATAGTGGCCACGGTACTGATACTGTTCGTTCTGCTCTACATGGATTGGATGGAGCGCAAAATAAAATTCACCTGGGAATCGAAGATAGTGCGAATTAAGGTGAGCGGCATAGTGACCGACCTGGAAGCGTGCCGCGGCATCTTCGCCAAGTACAAGATACGGACACAGGACCAGTTCGTGCGCTACAACTATGAGGAACAGTTCACAGTAGTGAACTACGTGGTGCTCACACGCGACACCATCCAGTTTCCGCAAGTGTTCAACGACATCCACGAGGCATATCCTGTGATGAGCATCACGCTCACCAACGAGGTAAACGTGTGATAAAAAACCTTCGTAAAACCGAAACGTATGGAGACACTGAACATAGAAAGCCTGATAACCGACCTTGCTCTGATACTGACACTCGGGGCAATTTCCACAATAATCTTCAAGAAACTTAAGCAACCTGTGGTGCTGGGATATATCGTGGCCGGTTTTATGGCCAGCCCGCACTTTGCGCTTCTGCCCAGTGTGGCAATCGAAGCGAACATTGAATTCTGGGCTCAGATAGGAATAATAATCCTGCTGTTCTCGCTGGGACTGGAGTTCAGTTTCAAGAAGTTGCTGAATGTGGGCGGTAGCGCTGTGATAACGGCGCTGATAATTGTGCTGGGCATGATGTCGGTGGGCTTTATCACCGGCAAGGTGCTGAATTTGAGCACAATCAACTGTCTGTTCTTGGGCGGCATGCTATCGATGTCGTCCACTACAATCATAATCAAGGCCTTGAGCGACCTGAACATGAAGACACGCAAGTTTGTGCCCGGTGTGTTTGCGGTGCTCATAGTGGAAGACCTGTTTGCTGTGGTGATGATGGTGGTGCTATCGTCTGTAGCCATCAACAAGAGTGTGGATAGCGGCGAGATGCTATGGAGCATCCTGAAGTTGCTGTTTTTCCTCACTGTGTGGTTCACTGTGGGAGTATTTGTGTTGCCGTCGCTATTCAACAGGCTTCGCACGCTTATCAGCGACGAGCTGATGCTGGTGATTGCTATGGCACTATGCTTTATGATGGCCATATTCTCGGTTAAGAGTGGCTTCTCGATGGCACTTGGAGCGTTCGTGATGGGCTCGATACTGGCCGGCACGAGCAAGGCCGAGCACATAGAGCGCGTGGTGGAGCCGGTGAAAGACCTGTTTGGGGCAGTGTTCTTTATTTCGGTGGGCATGATGGTGAATCCGCAGATAATAGTGCAGTACTGGCCCACGATAGCGCTCCTGTCGGTGGTAGTGGTAGTGGGCATGATAGTGTTTGGCACATTCGGTATGCTTGCCACCGGTCAGCCACTGAAAATAGCCATGGAGTCGGGATTCTGCCTCACGCAAATCGGAGAGTTCGCGTTCATCATAGCGTCGCTGGGAATGTCGCTCGGTGTTCTGGACCCGACGTTATATCCCATTGTGGTGGCAGTGAGTGTGATAACCACTTTTTTCACGCCATTTTTCATAAAAAGTGCCGTTCCGTGCTACAACCGGGTGGAGCGGATGTTGCCGTCGCGCCTATCCACGCTGCTCAACGGCTATTCACGTGGCGCGACCCAGGGCGAGCAACCACGTTCCAGCAAGTTATGGCCGGCAATAGTGAAGCGTTATTTGCTGCGAGTGCTACTGTATTCGGTGGTGACCATAGCGCTGATAATCGTGGTTCGCACATATTATGTGCCGTTTATGGAGCACACACCGCTAGGGCCCCGCTGGGGGCGCCTGCTGGCCGCGGTGACTGCACTCGGCGGATTATCGCCGTTTATATTCGCCATTATATCACCACCGGTGAAAAGCAACGAGCTCGACAAGTTGCTGGAGTCGTCGGGCACAGTGTCTTATGTGCCTATAGTGGTAATGCTGATATTGAGCCTGATAGTGGCTATGGCGCTACTGATGTCGCTTCTGGCCGGCCTGTATTCGGTGCCGGTATCGGCCTTGGTGGTGGTGGTGATAGTGGCGCTGATGGCATTGGTGTTCGCGCCCATCTTGCGCGAGCGCATCAGCCGGATAGAGAAGCACTTCATAGGCAACGTGAACGAGCGCGACCTGCGCCGCACCGGGCGTAACACCAACCTGGTGTCGGACCTTCACCTGGCCTATATCCGCGTGGGGCAGGCGTGCCCATTTGCAGGAGAGAAACTAATCAATGCCGACCTGCGCCGCACTTATGGCGTGAATGTGGTGAGTATCCAGCGCGGAATGCAACGCCACCTGATACCCACCAAGGAGATGCGTATCCTTCCGGGCGACATAATAGGCGTGGTGGGCAACGACGACCAGATACAGCGCCTGCTACCCATAGTGGAAGCTCAGGAGACCGAGGCACCGCGCCAAGTGGGCGACGTGAAATTTACCCACCTAACGCTTAGCGAGCAGTCGCCGCTGATAGGTAAATCGCTTGCGCAGGCCCGCTTGCGCGAGGACTACTCCACCTTGCTTATCCAGCTCCAGCGCGGCCCCGACACCTTTATCTCCCCCACCCCCGAGCTACGGTTCTTCCCGGGCGATGTGATATGGGTGGTTGGCGACACCACAAAACACGAGAAACTGAAATAGAACTTAGAGACTATGTCGCCAAAACTGAAGAAAGCACTAAAAGTCGCCGCGTGGACAGTGGGCATCGCTTTGTCCCTGACTATTGTTTCAGGAATACTGCTCAACTCGGCATGGGCTCAACAACGCATCAAGGACCAAGCCACCAAATACCTGTCGGAGCGACTACAGACGCGCGTGGCGGTGGAGGGCGTGAGTGTGAACATACTCACCCACGACGCCAGTCTCAGGGGCGTGGTGGTGGAAGACCGCCAGCACCGCAAGATGCTTGAGGCCGACCGTGTGGAAGCCGACGTAAACTGGTGGGCACTGCGCAGGGGCAAGGTGGATATAGACCGGGTGAAACTTAACGGAGTCACACTCAGGCTTCATAAGGCCGAAGGCGACTCGGTTGCCAACTTCGCGTTTGTGATAGACGCGCTTAAGGGCGACAGCACAAAAACAAAAAGCAAGACCGACCTGCAAATAAAGTCCTTTTCGGCCGAGAGAATCGCGGTTATTTACAATAGCGACAGTGTGACACTGCGAAAACTGACGATGAAAAACGTGGGAGAAGGAATCCCGACCGGCAACATCGAAGATCTGGCTCTGCACACAACGCATACTGGCAGAAAAGGCATCACAACCCATCATTACCTCACACTTAATCTTCTGAAACTAAGCAAAGTAAACAAAAAACCCAACTTGGAGATAGAACTGACCTACAAGAGCGACAACCACCGGCCACGCAAGAACACAGGCAAGCCCCATCGCGGATTCTTCGATGCCGGTCACTTCGACGCCACAGCAAAGATGCAGATAGAAATCAACCACATCGCACCCGACACGGTCAACGCCACCCTGAAGCGGTTCACCATGACCGACACTACTATGGGATTTGACGTGCGCGAGTTGCACTGCGACATCGCCGGCAACCGACGGTACTTCGATGTGACCAACATGGACCTGCGCCAAATCGACACTAAGTTACACATTCCATCGGCTCGCGTAACCCTGCCCGACAAGACCGCAGGCACCCCCGTCACCTACTCTACCGGTACGGTGACCGGCACGGCAATTCTGCGCGACATCGCACGGCCGTTCGCACCGATATTGCACCGGTTCACCATGCCACTGCAACTGAGCGTGGTGATGACCGGAGACGACAACACCATCCGCTTCAGCGATGTGGTGGTGAAAACGCCCGATAATCGCTTCAGCGTTAGCACCCACGGCTGGGTGGATAGTGTTCAGGCCCGCGACAACCATAATCTGAGGGTACATTACGACGTGACGCGGATGACAGTCAAGACCGGGATGGCAAAAAAGATTTTCGACCAGTTCCCGATTAAGAAATTCATGATGAAGCAACTCAACGCACTTGGCGACATAAATTTCGGCGGTGCTCTGGACGTGCGGTGGAAGCACGAGACCATTACAGGTCGGCTACAGACTCGCGTGGGCGCAATGGGACTTAGACTGGAGATAGACCAACTAAGCCATTACATAAGCGGCTCGGCAACGACCACCAATCTGGACCTTGGGCGCGCGATAGATATGCCCGACATAGGCGTTATAGCCGCCACAGCCCGGTTCCAAGTGGACATATCCAAGGAACGCACAGGAGCGATACGCCGCAAGAAAGGCGGAAAACTACCTATAGGCAAAGTGAGCGCACACGTGGACAAATGTTCATATAAATTTGTGAAAGTAGGCGACTTAGACGCCACGATTGAGAGCGACGGCGCGGTGGCTCAAGGCGAACTGACGGCACACGCCAAATATATGGATACAGGATGCACGTTCACCTTCACCGACACCGACAATATGCGCAAGATGAAGATAAAACCGAAACTCAGTTTCCACGGAGCCAAGAAGAAAAACGGCAAAAAATAACAGACGCACACATCGCCCTGTGGCAGGACAATCGAGGCGGTCGGTTTAAGAAAACAAAACCAAAGTTTACAAATTTTAGCACAAAAATTTTAGGCTGTTATGAAATAAAATTGTAACTTTGAACGTTTTTAGAGTAAAAAAGGCGGATTTTTTCGCGAACTGGGAAATGATAACATCCCTCTCTGCAATGGCTGGCTGAGACGACAAGGATGGCGAGAAACCGCTGAATATTAAACAAAAAAGGATATGAGGAAAAACTTAAGATACACACTGACGGCGATTTTTGCAATGGTGCTTACGGCACTGAGTTTCAACACAGAAGCACAAAACTTGCAGTCGGTAAAAAACAAAGCACACGCCAATCTGCTGGCGAAACAGAACAACATTAAAGACCAGATAAAGGCTGAGAAGACACAAGAGCTAGCCGCATCGCTCTACGAAGAAGAGGAGCCGGAACCCGACATCTATGAGGAGGGCTGGGAAAGCGGCCTCGTGAACCCGTTCAATAAAGACGATGTGCCCGCACGCAAGGTGATAGACGTGAGTGGCTACGAGATGCCACTGGACCGCTACCGCGTGAGTTCACACTACGGCTATCGTCCTCGTTTCCGTCGCGTACACAAGGGAATAGACTTGGCTTGCCCCATGGGCGACACAGTACGCGCTGTATTCGACGGCAAAGTGCGCCTCACCAAGTATGAGCGTGGCGGTTTCGGTTTCTACGTAATAGTTCGCCACGAGAACGGCCTTGAGACCGTGTATGGCCACTTATCGAAGTTCCTGGTGCAACCCAACCAGTACGTGAAAGCCGGTACGCCTATAGCGCTGAGCGGTTCCACAGGTCGCAGCACCGGACCGCACTTGCACCTTGAGACCCGCTTTATGGGCTACGCTATCAACCCCGAAGCCATCTTCGACTTTGAGAACCAGACGGCCCACACCGACTCTTACACGTTCAACAAGAGCAATTACACCGAGTCGCGCAGTTACTCGCCCGGAACCAGATACACTTCGTCGAAGAACTACAGCAAGAGGCATGGCCGCAAAGCCGGCAAAAACAGCTACAGCCGCTCGGCAAGCCGCAGCACCCACAAGGTGCGCAGCGGTGAGAGCCTGAGTTCGATAGCCTCGCGCAACGGCACCACTGTAGCCAAGCTGAAGCGCCTCAACGGTATCAGGGGCAATAACATCCAAGCCGGCAAGGTTATTAAAGTGAAATAAAGCGATATGCAATACGGATACAGAAGAAAAGTCCTCCCGCACATTAGCGAGAGGATTTTTTGTTGCATATACCATGGAACACGGATACTCTACACCACGAAAAATTTGTAAATTTGCAGTGCAAAAACAAGTGTATGATGAAACGATTAATAATTTCGGTTATAACGATGGTGACCATGAGTGTTTGCGGCATAGCGCAGCACACTAACGGATATTTCATAGTGTGCGAGGGGCAGTATGGCGTGGAACCGGGGTTGCTGAACTTCTACTCGACTAAAACGGGCGAATTGAGCACCAATTTGCTTAACAACGGCTCCGGCGAGTCGCTGGGTATGACCGCACAGTTTGCCACGCTGAGCGATGGGCGGCTGTTCATAACATCGAAGCAGAACTTTGGCTCGGGTGGCCGTGTGGTGGTACTGGATGCCGCCACGCTGGAGGTGCTGGCAAGTCACGCCGAAGTGGATGGAGACGCCGACACGCGCGGCATAGCCGTGGTGCCCGAAGTGGGAAAATTCTATGTGGGCACTAACCGAGGGCTGTATGTCTATGACCTGGACACGATGGAGCAACTGGGCCAAGTGGAAGGCACCGGCGCTGATGATGCCACGATGTACGGGGCAGGCATGGGCGACATGGCAGTACGCAACGGAAAGCTCTACGTGGCCTGCCCTGCCGGAGTGATGGTGGTGGACACGGAGAGCGATGTCTTGACGAGCACCATTGCGATAGAGAACACCACTACGGTATTCAGCGTGCACGGACAGCTCTATGCCGCCGTGAACAGCGCCACATGGGGCACGCCCAAATCGACCGACAGCGAGCGGTTTGTACCCATCACCGATGATGACACCGCCGGCGAGCCACACGAAGTGCCGGCCGCGTCGGTCAACTGCTGGTTCACCCCTAAGCCATGCGCTCCGGCGGAGCTAAAGGGCGCCAACGCAGTGGTGTACTGCAGCGGAGAAGGGCTGAATTACCTAAGCAAATACGACTTTGACACGAGGCAATATACCGAGCGTTTTATAGAATTCACCGGCAAGCAGCAGATGTACGGGCACTGCATTGCCACCGACCCCGAGAGCGGCGATGTGCTGGTGTGCACATTCCAGAGCTATGGCTCCACCAACTACTGGTTCAGCATCTACGACGGCAGCACCGGCGAGTTGAAGACCACGGTGAAGATGCCAGGCCACTACTGGTTCCCGTCGCAGATAGTGCGTTCGCTATGGGAAGCCACCGAGACTCAGGGCGATGTGAACGATGATAAGGCTACCGACGTGAGCGATGTGGTGGCCATCGCCAATCACGTTATGGGCGATACACCCGAGGTGTTTATCACTGCGCACGCCGACATGAACAGTGACCACGATATCGACGTGAGCGACGTGGTGACCCTCGCCAACCGCGTGATGGGCGATTGACGCGCGGCAAAATCGCATAGAATCAAGAGGGGGCGGCCGAAATTCGGTCGCCCCCATCTACTAATATTATCCCATATCAGGCATTGGGATAACGAATTTCATAGTACTGTCTATTTGAGAACCTTGATAGCGGTCTTGGAGCCGTCGGCGCGGGTTGATACCACGATATTAATACCGCTGAACGGAGTGCTCGACTTCACACCCTGAGCGTTGTAGTACTCAGTACTGATAACATCGGACTCGGCCTTGACATCGCTAACCGCTGTGATAGTGCCCTCAGTGGTGAACTGGTGCCAATCGCTGGCGGTCTCATTGCCCTGGCCGTCGGTTACGACTACGCGGTACTTGTAGGCGGTTTCGCCCTGCAGTTCGGGCGATTCGGCTGTGAAATTGGTGCCATCAAATGTAGCGTCAACTTCTTGCGGCTGAGCTTCGGCGCGGCGTGCCACGCTTGCCTGGCCACCGTCGGTGATGAACTGCATCTTCACAGTCGAGGCGTTGGCGAAGTAGTAAGCGTCGTTATAACGGGCAAATGCGGCCGGCACAACCTCGGCGTAGGCCAACTGAGGCGTAACGGTCACTGTCACAGTCTTTTCCCCAAAGTCGATATTGGAATCGGCGAAGTCGATTTGCTCAATCTGAGGTTCGGTGATTGTGGCCGACTTCCAACCGGTGAGCGACGCGTACTTGGCTGCCGTACCCGAGAGAACAGTTACCGGGGCATAAACACCGGTGCTGATGGCGAAAGTGTTGGCGTTAGCGTTCTTGGGGTTCTCGATGGCCGAATAGATGTGGGCATCGGTGACGCCACTGAACACGTGAGCGCCTGTGAATGATGTCAATGTTGGAGGCAGCACAAATTGGGTGAAGCCCACGTTGCGGAACGAGTAAGCATTGATGCTTGTCACTGCATCACCAATCTCAAAGTCGGTAACCAGTTTGCAGCCGTCGAGAGCATACATACCGATGTAGGTGATACCGGTGCCGAAGTTGGCCGACGTCAGTTTGCCGCAGTTCTGGAAGGCGTATGTGCCCAGACGCGTCACTTCTTTGCCGAAGTCAACGAACTCGAGTTCCGAGCAGTTCTGGAAGCCGTAGTTAGGCACTTCTTTAACGTGTGCCAGGCCTGTAACGCGCTCGAGCGCCACGCAACCGTTGAACACGTAAGAGCCGAGCGAAGTCATGGTCACAGGCAGAGTGAGCGACGTGAGCGACACGCACTTCTGGAAAGCGTTGTTGCCAAGCGATGTAAGGGTCTTGGGCAGAGTCACGTTCTTCAGGTTAGAGCAGGCGTTGAAGAAGTTGGTACCCAGCGATGTAATACCGCTGTTAACCGGCAGCACGGCCGTAACCAGGTTAGAGCAGTTGCTGAACACAGCGTTGCCCACCGACGTAACAGACTCGGGGATAGTGACCTCTGTGAGGGCTTTGCACGAAGCGAAAGCGTTCTGTCCCACCGATTGCAGATTTTGCGGAAGGCTGATAGAAGCCAGAACCGAGCATCCGTTGAATGCGTAGTTGCCAATCGAGGTGACTGTCTCGGGTATTTCCACTGCCGGCAGTGCGGCGCAGTTGCTGAACATATAGTTCGGTATAGCGGTTAGTTGCGAAGGCAGTTCTACGCTTGTGAGATTAGCGCAACTGGTGAACGTGTTAGCGCCTATTTCGGTGATGCCGTCGGGCAGGACCACGCTCTGCAGCGTTTTGCAATAAGAGAAGGCGTAGGTGCCGATGGTTTGGATAGTGCTCGGCAGGTTCAGAGCCTCCAGTTTCTCGTTACTGTAGAGCATATAGTTAGGAATCTCGGTAGTCCCTTCCGGAATCACAATACTCGTGAGAGCTTTGCAGCCGTAGAAAGAATAGGTGCCGAAGTTGGTTAGCGACGACGGCACAGTCACCGATGTCATTGCCGAGCAGTTGTAGAACGCGCGTGCGCCACTGTGTGTAAGTCCTTCGGGTAGAACAACCGATGTAAGAGCTGTGGCACCGAGGAATGCGCTGTCGGCAAGTGCGGTGACACGGAGGTCAACACCCTGGAAATTGACTACAGCAGGCACCACGATGTCGCCGGTATATTCGGCCTTGTTAGAGTTGGCCACAGTGTTCTGCGTGTTGTGATAAGTGACTTTAGCCTCGCCGACGTTAGCGTTGAGATCCGTTACGATGTAGGCGATTCCGTCCTTAGTGAAGCGGTCGCCAACGTGAACCGGCATAGTCTGCTCAGCGAAGTTCACAAAGTCTTGCCACACGGCCTTAGACTTATAGAGGTCGATGTATCCGTAAGGCACTGTGAGAGTGGCCGATGCGGTGGTAGTCTCGTCGAAGGCGCCATTGCCGCAAGTGGCCGGGGTGATAGTTATTGACTTAATGCTTGTGAGTGGGCAGCCCTCAAAAGCGCTAACACCGATAGCTGTGAGCGACTCTGGCAGCACAAGTTCGGCAATAGCGCAGTAAGAGAATGCGCCGTCACCTATAGTGGTGAGACCTTCGGCAAATGTTACGCTTTCAAGAGCGGCGCAACTAAAGAAAGCCACTTGACCTATGGATGTGAGTGATGCCGGCAGAGCGAGCGAAGTGATGGCCGTTTCGGCAAAAGCGTTATCGCCTATCTGCTTAAGGCCTTCGCTGAGAGTGAGCGAAGTCAAGCCTGAGCAACCCTCGAACGCGCCTTCGCCGATTGAGGTGATGGCGGCAGGTATGTTGATGGCAGTTAGACCCGAAGCCTTGAAAGTGGCGTTACCTATCTTCTTCAGCGCTGCGGGCAGAACGAACGAAGTGAGACCCGCACAGTTTTCGAAGGCGCTGCCGCCGATTTTGCTTACTGTTTCGGGCAGTGACACGGCGGTTACCGTCGAGCCCTTGAAAGCCTCGTTATCCACACCGGTAACGGTGTAGAGGTTCTCCTTGTAGGTGAATGTGGCGGGGATAGTGATGGTGCCGGTGTAGGTTATGCCTGAGCCGTCGAAGGGTGCGGAGACCGACACTTTCTTAGTGTTGCCCCAGGCTGTGAGCGTGTAGCAGATGTTGTCGTAGATAATCTGTGTTTCGGCATCGTCGGGAATTAGAGCCGGTGCCGACTCGAGTGGCATCCAGTCATAGCTACTCATGCCGGCTGCAAAGTTGAAACCCACCCAGCAACCGTTAGTGAGTTTCATTCCGGTGATACCAACGGAAGCGTAGCGCCAAGATGCGTCAGATGATGATTTCTGCCAGAGAGACCAGTAACCTCTATACCAACCGGCGCCCCAGTAGTCGTCTGGGTCGGCGGCGGTGTACTTGTCGAAGTTATTGGTCGCACCATCGAAGAAGCGCGTTTCGCTCTCGATACGCTCACCGTTGAGCATGAGTGCGATATCACCATCGTCGTCATAGTCCCAACCGAAACCACCCACTGTGCTACCATAGGCAGTTCCACCCTGAGTCATGTAGTAGATACGTGGGTTGTTTTTCACGATGGCGTCGAGCATGTCGGCGGCGGTGGCAGTTCCATCCCACCGATATCCGAACACCATGGCAGTGGTTTCGGAGTCTTTCCCGGTGTTCCACTGGATGGCGAATGCCGCCATATTTGCGCCTTCACCACTCCAGTTCTTGATGTCGGAGAAGGTGAATTCCGATTCGTTGGCGGCTTTTTTCACTTGTGCCGGAGCCTTATGAACGTCTGCTCTGGGCACGCCTTGCACCCTGACCTGCGCGGCCACAGACAGTGTGACGCACAGGGCGGTGAAGATCAGTAATAGTTTTTTCATAACAGTTTTGAACTTTAAAATAATAATTAAGTGTTACACTTTCTCAATTGTTCATCTTAAAGTTCACGCTCGGCGAGTGGTATCCGGGCCTATACCGGCACGTGGCGCAGTGGCGCACATAACCGGCGGCTTGCGGCTCACCCCAAGGGTCAATTCTTAGCTATTAAGAGTACGGGCATGATTGCCGACTACATCTTAAAGGACTGGCCATTGTTCAATTTCCGCGTGAACATGGCTGAAGCGACGCGCTATTGCCGACGGCGCATTCAGCCCGGCTCAGTGTCATGGCAGGTCTTCTGACTTGTCCTCCGCGATTTCGCGCCTTCCCGACTTAAGATGTAGTCATGCTCACAGGAAACAATTTGGAGCCGAATACGCCAGTGGCATAAAAGCGAAACGCGGTGTTACGGTTAGGACTCACAGCAGCGGGTACTGTCCAGGATTTTCACCTGATTCCCTATTAATCCACGAGGCAAGAGATTGCCTGTGCGGAACCCGACACTTCGTTATTGCGGCGCAAAGATAGTAAAAAAACGTGAGTAAAATGTGGATATTAACGAGTTTTTTGTTATTTTTGCATTTAGGAAGCGAGAATGATTCCCGATATTAGAGAACTTAACTATAAACAAACATAAACCACTAAGAGACATATCCCAAGCGACATGGAACATGACAGCGTGATTTTTGACATTATCGGCCGTGAGCACGAGCGCCAACAGCGCGGCATAGAGCTGATAGCAAGCGAGAACTTTGTGAGTGAGCAAGTGATGCAGGCGATGGGCAGTTGCCTGACCAACAAATATGCCGAGGGCTACCCAGGGCACCGTTATTACGGTGGTTGCCAAGTGGTGGATGAGGCCGAGAATGTGGCTATAGAGCGCATTTGCCGCCTGTTTGGGGCTGAGTATGCCAACGTGCAGCCTCATAGCGGTGCCCAGGCCAACATGGCAGTATTTATGGCCGTGATGAAGCCCGGAGACAAGTTTATGGGCTTGAACCTGGCACATGGTGGCCACTTGTCGCACGGTAGCCCGGTTAACTTCTCGGGGCTGGTATATAAGCAGTGTGAGTATAACGTGACACGCGATACCAATCTGGTGGACTACGATATGATGGAAGAAGTGGCACAGCGCGAGCGTCCCAAACTGATAGTGGGTGGCGCCAGCGCGTACAGCCGCGAGTGGGACTACGCCCGTATGCGCGCTATTGCCGACAGTGTGGGAGCCATCTTGATGATAGACATGGCTCACCCGGCAGGCCTGATAGCCGCCGGGCTGCTCAACAACCCCCTTCGCTACGCGCACATAGTGACCTCCACCACCCACAAGACCCTGCGCGGTCCGCGTGGCGGAATAATACTGATGGGCAAGGACTTCGACAACCCATGGGGCATCACCACCAAGAAAGGTGAGTTGCGCAAGATGTCGTCGCTGCTCAACAGCGCCGTGTTCCCCGGCGTGCAAGGTGGCCCGCTGGAGCACGTGATAGCGGCTAAGGCGGTGGCATTTGGCGAAGCGTTGCAGCCATCGTTCACCGAATACGCCAAGCAGGTGAAAGCCAATGCGCAAGCCATGGCACAGGCGCTACTCGACAAGGGCTACAAGATAGCGTCGGGCGGCACCGACAACCATTGCATTTTGCTGGACCTGCGCGGGAAGTATCCCGAGCTAACCGGCAAGGTGGCCGAGGCAGCGCTGGTGGCAGCCGACATCACGGTGAACAAGAACATGGTGCCATTCGACGACCGCTCAGCGTTCCAGACCTCAGGAATCCGCTTGGGCACACCGGCCATCACCACCCGTGGCGCCAAGGAGCCGCTGATGGGCGAGATAGTGGAGATGATAGACACTGTGCTGGCGCACCCCGAGGACGAGCGCGTGATAAGCAGTGTGCGCGAGAAGGTGAACCGGCTGATGGCCGGCTACCCGATGTTCGCATGGTAAAAAAAATTATAAAGAAATACAACTATGAATAAAAAGAATCATTTATTAGCATTATTAATATGCTTGCTTGCATCATTTACGCTTACTTCATGTGGCAATGATGATGAGCCAAAGATATCCAGTGTATCAAAATCAGACTTGACCACGCCATGGCTACTTATTGATGTTGAGAACTCCACTAACGATAAAATTCGTTTCTATGCCTTTGATGACAAAAGAGTAGCATATGGAATTCTATCTGAGGACAAGGAAGAAAATGTATTTATTGAGGATGCTATTATATACTCTTCTTGGGAACTTAATGGAAAGAAATTAACCTTAGGGGCCAATGTACCAATAACTGTTGAAAAGGTCTCGAGAAATGGAGTCTATGGATTCCAATTTGGCAATATAATCTATATACCTTCGAATGTGATATACCAAGGAGTCTCGATAGAAGACGCATTCAAAGCTTATGGCATATCCCGCGCCTCGTTTTGGACAATGATAGAAAAGGCAAGAATAAAGAATTAAAGAAATACAAATGCACGAAGAAATAGCCGTTATCACGCCCCTCATCTAATCGATGAAGGGCGTGACGTGTAATAATAGGCCTTCTTATAGGGCCATGAGACTTATAAGACCTATAGGGACTTACTATGGGACTTATGTGCCATAATAAGCGGATGACAAAACACGAGTGTGGCCAATGATGTTTTAGCGGGCGTAGGTGGTGCCAAATAGGGCAAATGAGAGATGGCTATTGCGCGCAAGCAGACGTGTGATGGCGTAGCAAAGCAGCATCGCCAAGAGGGCCAGAAGCGGAGTAAGCACAAAGTCGGCCAGCCATAGTGGCAGTGAGCCTGCCCATTGCATCAGTGCCGGAATGGCATAGTGGTAGCCAACATACTGCAGCAGCACCGTTTGCACCAGATAGATGCCCAGCGTGTAGCGCCCTATGGTCGCCATCGCGCCGGTGACATGGCCGAGATAGCTGCGATGCACGGTGATGCGGCAGAGCAGGTGCGATAGCGAAATCACGGCCAGCGACCCCGACACACCCACCACCACCTGCGCAATCAGAGCGAACGGGAAGTTAGTTATCATCCAGTGGCTAAAGTGGTATTGCCCATGAACAAAACCCGTGAGCGCACCTATGATATACACTCCCACCGAAGCCTGCGCCACCCATGAGAGGTGACGGCAGAAAGATTGGTAGTGCTTGCGCAAGAAGAATCCGGTCCAGAAAAGGATAATCAGGTAATTGACCTGCCAAGCCGAGCCTCCGGGAACAGCGAGCAGGACCACAACAGAGATGAGCGCCGAGAGCCACTGCGGCAAGGGGAGCCGCAGCACAAGCCACGCCACGACATATATTACAGCCAAAGCACGCAAGAACCACAGGCATCCCATGGCCGTTTCAAGCAGAGTGGCGACCGAAAACGTGTGCCATGCCACGCTGAGCGCGGCAAAGCAGACAGTGCACGCGATAATGGGCAATGCCAGTGGTAGCAGGCGGCGCGTGACGAGCATGCGCAAGCCTGAATTCAAGGTGGAATGCGCGAAAAAGCCGCAAATAGTCATAAACAGCGGCATCGCCACAGAGACCACCGCCAGATTCAGTTGACTCAGATTGCGGATGGTGGCATAATAACAGTGGCATGTGCACACAAGCCACATGCCAACACATTTTGCCACATCGAAGCCACTAATTCTGCCCGACGCGCTATGATTCCGATAGCCTACCGTTTCCATCACGGGCCGAGATTGAGCTCGATTAAGACCCCATAATGATGTTAGAGAGGAACACCACGTCGCTAATATCCACATTGCCGTCGCCGTTGACGTCGGCCGACTCGATATCGAAGACTTGCGGAACATCGCCCATGGTGAAATTAGCGAGTGCCACTACATCGGCCACATCCACACCGCCGTCGTTGTTGAGGTCGAGCGTAACATTCTTATAGGCGAAAATGCCACCGAAGTCCATCCACTGGTCAGCGACGGAATAGTTATCGACCACCGAGCCGTGTACCCGCAATGTGGCGTGAGCCTGGTCCACACCTTCCCATACGTTGGCGCCTAACTGCGGCACCTGGCGCGGATAGGCGTAGAGCGAATTTAGTGCGGTCATTCCGGCGAATGCACGTTCGCCGATATTATTCACGGAGGAAGAGACCACGAATTTCTCGGTTTGGTCCCAATTGTAGAAGGCATAGTCGCCCACTGTGTTGTGTCCTTTCATGAGGATGGAGTCGCCTACGACAGCGTTATCACCGGCCAGAACAAAGTTGCTCACAACGCTGAGAGAGCGTGGCAAAGCCACCGAGGTCAGTTCGGTATTGTAGAAGAACGCGCCGTCGCCAACAGCGATGACCCCATGGGGAATCGAGACCGAAGTGAGCGACGTGTTGGCAAATGCCCATGCACCAATAGATTTGAGGTTTGTCAGAGCCTCGAAGTTAAATTCGTCCAGTTGGCTATTGCGAAAAGCATTGTCGCCTATAGTAGCGAGCAAGCTACCCTCAGGGATGGTTATCTGTACACGGCCGGTACCCTTGAATGCGCCATCTCCGATAGAGCGAAGTGCCTTCGCAATGCTGAGCTTCATCAGGTTGCGGCATCCGGCGAAAGCCTCGATGCCGAGTTCGGCACAGTTCACGTAGGCGTGAGTGAGGCGGCGGCAGTTGGCAAAAGCACGTTTTCCCATGTTCGTCACCGAGACGGGTATTGTGGCCGCGGTGACGCCCGAATTATTGAATGCGTCGTTACCGATGCTTTGCAATTTTGCCGGCAGATTAACCGTGGCCAATGAGCGACATCCGGCGAAAGCAGCGTCGCCTATACTGATTATCGACGAAGGCAGCGTCACACGGGAGTAGCCTTTTCCCGCGAAGGCACGCGCCGGTATTTCGCCGGCCGGATAAGATTCCGCATCGCCCAGCGACGGGACTGTGCCGGAGAAGGCTTCGATTTGGGCCGAACTGAGATTGAGAATAGTCAAATCATTTAGCTCATCGGCAATAAATGCGATATCGCGCGCATCGATTTTTCCTGTTACGATGAGTTCGGTGATAGATTTGTCGGTTACCAGCGATGCCAGCGCCCCCGGAGTGCTGCTCACGGTCACCGCGCTTGCGGCGAGAGACGCCAGCATTGCTATTGTGAATAAAAAGTATCTCATAAGTTACTGAATGTGCAAACTTTGCCAATTAATCCGCAAAATTATAAAAAATCCGCAATAATCACAATAGATATGCTAATTAATCGCCGTTAATCGCCGTGCGAGAGATGCCCGAGCGATACATGGTAATTTTTTTGCTTGCATACCTTGATATTCAGAAATTTATTTATATATTTGCATTTTGATGGCTGGCTTATAGTGAAAATAAAGTCACGCACAGAAAGACTGAGGAGATTTAGACGAAAATCAAAATTTAAGTATAACCCAATATTTTTATTTATCATGAAACGGATAAACCTTTTTCTGTTAATGATTTGTGTGATATGTGGATTCGGCACGGCATCCGCATCGCTGAACTTAACAATAAGGGACGCAGGGTACAATCATGTGACGTGGTCGTATGACGACGCTACGAGTGCCTACACGTTTGTCACACAAGGCAATGACCCCTTCGTACTTACCGAGGGATTCTCGAGAGCCCTCACCAGCGGCGAGGTAGTGATTACATTTGAGTACAAACTGGACCAGGCTATTAACGACCTCCAGATTTTTTTCAAAGGCAAGTACAATAACTGGAGCGACGCTTATTCGATAAAGAATCAGCAACTGATTGCCACGAGTGAATGGGCTGTATTCAGCGTGAATGTGTCGCAGCAGTTGAGCGACTGGGGCGTTGGCTCGATTGGCGACCAGTTCAGGCTTGACTTGGGTGGAGCGAGTGGAAAGACGATACAGATTCGTCATCTGCGCGTGTGCAAGACCGAGAACGACCCATACGTTCCGGATGATGGCATTGCCGATGCCACGCCGATAGCGCCCGGGACGATAAAGAACTCATGGCCGTTTGTAGGGGCTACCGTGAACGACGCGTTAGCATCGGTCACCTTGGAAGGCAACCGATTCACCACCAACTGGACAGTGACCGGAGCAAGCAGCACAGTCCCGCACAGTTCTGCGCAGCCACACAGGTCGTGGACCGGCGCTATAGGTAACGGAGGCGACATTACGTTCTCCACATCGCAGACCAACGCATATAACCGTGACGACGGGAGCGTGGCCCAAGCGAATATAACCGTGATTACTAATAATCCGAGTGACGCGAGTGCCACTTTTACGCCCATACTGGTGCTCTATGGCACTGACGGCAAAGTGAAACAGCTGCGTATGGGCACTACCAAGAGCAGTCCCAATCGCCAGACGCTCACAGCCTATTACCCCACATACGGTCTGAGCAACAACAATTTCAACAAAGTGGAAGTAATCTTCCCCAATGTTCCCACGGGAGCCGAGGTTAGTCTTTTAGCGTTCCAATATGAGCTAACCGGAACACGGAATGTGGCGCCCGGTTCCACAGTGAACATCCCCAGCCACTTCTATGACCAGGGAGGCTTGGGTGTGGGCTACCATAGTTACAACAGACGCAGCGACTCGAGTTGGGGTAGCTTATGGCGCCGCACAGATATGGATAGTGTGGTTATTATCGGAGGAGAAAGTTCAAACAATGCCGGAATCGACGGGCTTCAGTATGGCTTTGTGGAGATGACCCATGCGGCGAACGAGGGCAATCCCGCCGACGTGAACGGAGGTCTGACAAGTGCGGCCAACTCAAGCAGTCCGTGGACGCATCAGCAGGCTACCGACTTCTACGGTTCGTGGTTCAACTACTCATTTAACGTGACCAGTCCATGCTATGCCACAATAAACATCTCCACGGCACAGAGGTGGTTATACAGCCAGGTCGATATTAACGGCAATGGCGACCACGGTATAGTACTCACCGACGAGGGCAACAAGATGATATGGAGCCGTCGCTATTCCGGAGGAGCGTATGTTCTGAGCCTTGACGGGGCGAACCTGAAGACCAACCAAGCCGCATTCCCGAGCGTTCTGAAGGAGCAGCGGATGATGTATCAGAACAAGGGAGTGACAGGTAGCGACGCGTATTCCAAAGCCGAGTTCAAGGAATTGCTGGGCGACTACAGCCGATGGACGACCACGCTCAAGTCAGACGGCACGCCCAACGACACACTGTTCACATTCCCGTACATAGTGGATGTGGGGGAACTCGACTATTCATTGAACTTTATAACCGACAAGACCGCAAATTCGCAAGCGGGCGACCAATACGTGCGCGTTCCGCTGACGGCCGGCAAGCACACTCTTCGAGTGCAAAACATTTACGGGCACTACAACGAACTGGGTGTTATCCAAATAGTTGCCGGAGAAACGGTGGTGCCGTTGCAAACGATAACTATCGCAGAAACCACTGTGGCAAAACTGGCTGCGGGCGAGTCGAAGACGGTAGCCTACAGTGTGTCGCCAGCTAACGCCACCGAAGCCGGTGTGGACTGGACAAGCGACTGCGCAGAGCTGAGCATAGTGGATAATGGTGACGGAACGATAACGCTAACCTACAACGGTGTGGGCACACGCAATGTGACGGTGACGGGCACGGCAGCCGACGGATTCGGCGCCAGCGCATCGTTGCAGATTACCAAGCTGGGTAATGGTTCGGGGCATGTGACCGCCGCTCCCATCCCAACTGGAATGATGAAAGAAGACGGAACATTCCTGGCCGGCTCGGTAAATTCCGACCTCACCACCGTGCGCGCTGAAGTGGGCACCATAACCACGTCGTGGACAGTGACCGGGGCTAAAGAGATACAGCCACACGCCGCAGGCGGCTATCAAGGCTGGGCCGGGGCGGTGGCCGCCGGAACTGGCGATGTGATATTCAGCACCGAACAGAGCGCATTCTACAATGCCAACGACAACCGCAATGGTCGCTTGACGTATCTGTCGCTGATAACCTACAACGAGAATGGAGCGAACTCTGAGTTTGAGCCATACCTGCGCCTAACCAACACCACCGACGGCTCATCGAAGATAAGTTATCTGGGTGTGGCCAAGGACAGCCGCAACCGGCAGACGTTCACCGTGGAGAATGCGCAAGTGGGTCTGACCAATAATCAATTCAACAAAATAGAGGTGGTGTTCCCCTATCTGGAAGAGGGAAGCGTGGTGAGTCTCACGCAGTTCCAGTTTGAGAAAGAGAACAATAGTTTGCCACGCCGCCAGCTCACGGCCAATGCCGACAAATATATCCAGAGCGTGATGTGGGACCATGGAGGTCAGGGCATAGGCTACAGCAGTTACTCGCCCACACGCAATAGCTGGGGCTTCAACCGCCGCATGGACGTGGACAGTGTGTTTGTAGAAGGTGACGCAGCGACTTCGAACCAGACCGGTTTCGATACAAATTCAGTTACTAACGGATTCGCATACGGAGTGGTGTCGTCGTGGTTAGGACATAGCGGCAACGCTCATAATCCGGCCGATGTGAACGGTGGGCACGAGAACGATGTTAATGCCTCGTCGCCGTGGACATTTGAGGACGCGTTCAAGTACTACGGCTCGTGGTTCAATTACACAGTGAACGTGGTGCCCGACTACTGCTACGGTTACGTGAACATTGCCACATCGGTGATGTATGACTATGCCGCATCGGCCGCATCGGCCAGCGCCAATGGCTTGGTGCTGACACCGGAGGGCAACAAGATGATATATCCGCGTCGCTACGCGGGCGGCGCCCTGGTGCTGGAACTTGACGGCAAGCCGTTGAAGACCAACCAGAAGTCTTATCCTTCGCTACTGCGCAATCCGCAGAACGTGTATCTGGGTCAGAACGGAAACAACTTCGCGGTAGGCAACGCTGAAGCAGTGGCGGAATTCGCAAATGTTATCAGCGACCCCACGCAGTGGACAAGCACCCTGCTGCCCGACGGCACGGCCAACGACACCCTGTTCTGCTGGCCCAACGCTATAGCATCGAGTTCCAACAAGTTCTACGGTCACAACTACTACGTGGATAAGGGCGTAAATCCCAATGCCGGCGACCAGTGGGCCAAGATTCCGCTCAAGAAAGGCTTTCACACGTTCAAGGTGAAGATAGTGTATGGTAACCGTTTCACGCTGGGTCCGTTGCATATCACCACCGGAGACGCTGTGATACCTGTGGAGGACATTACGCTGGAGACAAACAGAGTTGAGGCGGTGGCTCCTACAGTGCCTGTGGAGCTCAACTACACCATCACACCGGCTAATGCTACCGACAAGTCGCTGAAAATCACGTGCGACATTCCTAACCTTAGCGTTGTGGACAATGGAGAAGGAAAGTTGTTGCTCACCTACGATACGGGCGAATCGAATAGTGGCTCTGAGCCAGCCGGCGTGAGGGCTAAGGAGCGTCGTAAGACAGTGACTAAGAACGGCACCATCACCATTGAGTCGGCCGACGGATTTGAGATTGCCGAGCCGCAGACGATTACAATAGGCATCGTGACGGATGTGGAAGATGTGCCTGTGGAGAAGCAGGTGAGTGAGGTGACTTACTACAATACGCTGGGCGTGGCATCGGCCGAGCCATTCAGCGGTGTGAACATAGTGGTGACCAAATATACCGACGGTACTAAGACCGCAAGCAAAATTGTGAAATAACGCATTTAGCGAGATAATACCAAAGTGAGGGTGGCTTCCCGTAGTGGATGTCACCCTCGCTGTTATGTAACATTTCGATGACAGCTTTGAGAGTCTAATTCTGACTAAGTGGACCTATCTTGTACCAGGTTTACGATTTTTTCAGGACAGACGTTAAGGAAGATTGATTTTTAGTTGCTTGCAAACCTCGGCAAAATCGGCAAAATGCAAATAAATTTGCGTTTGCGCTCGGTTTGCACTTCGTTGCCGCCAGAGAGGGCGGCGAAGATAGGCTTCACCTCGGCAAAATGCAAATAAATTTGCGTTTGCGCTCGGTTTGCACTATCTTTGCAAGTTAAATGGGGCGAAATTCGTTGGGTAACCGCTGATTTGCCGGCCCCTTCACATGATATGGAGCAGAAGAAAAATGTATTTGGGCGCTCACGGTGATGGCACTGGCGTGGATATATGCCGACAAGGTGGCGCCGCTGGCAGTTGCCGGCTTGATTATGGCTATAGTGACACCGGTGGTTGTGTATCGGTTCCAGAGCAAGGAATATGTGGCATCAGGTGGGAAAGCGCCTTTCGCCGACCTGTGGATGCTGGGCATACTGATGTTTATCTGCGGCTCGCTGATAACGGGCCTTGTGACCTATGGCGTGTTCCAGTGGCTACGGCCCGAATTTATCCGCACTCAGGCCGAGTTGGCGGCACAGATATACGAGTCGGAGCCAAGTCTTGGCATGGCCGAAGCCGGCAAGATTCTACGCGACGTGATAGAACAAGGCGCTTTGCCAAGCCCGATACAGATGGTGATGAGCCTGTTCTGGTTCACCACCTTCGGCGGCTCGGTGCTGAGCGCATTAACTGCAGTGCTGGCGCGAGCTTTCGGGAGGCAGAGGCAAGAGCCCTAAACCAAACAAATAAAATTAGCAATAAAAAGATACAGAATATGGACATTTCAGTAATCATACCACTCTATAACGAAGCCGAATCGCTGCCTGAACTTGTGGCATGGATAGAGCGCGTGATGAGCGAAAACAATTTCACATACGAGGTGCTAATGATAGACGACGGCAGCACCGACAAGTCGTGGGAGGTGATAGAGAGCCTCCACGCCAAGAATGCGTCGGTGAGAGGAGTGTCGTTCCGTCGAAACTATGGCAAGTCGCCGGCGTTGAATGTGGGTTTCACGCGCGCTCAAGGCGATGTGGTGATAACGATGGACGCCGACTTGCAAGACTCGCCCGATGAGATACCCGAGTTGTATCGCATGATAACCGAGGACGGGTATGACTTGGTGAGCGGATGGAAGAAGAAGCGCTACGACCCGCTGTCGAAGACGCTTCCCACCAAGTTGTTCAACGCCACAGCACGGCGAGTGAGCGGCATTCACAATCTGCACGACTTCAACTGCGGTCTGAAGGCATATCGCCGCGAAGTGGTGAAGCACATAGAGGTGTATGGCGACATGCATCGCTACATTCCCTACCTGGCCAAGAATGCCGGCTATAGCCGCATAGGCGAGAAGGTGGTTCATCATCAGGCGCGCAAGTACGGGACCACAAAGTTTGGTCTGGACCGCTTTGTGAACGGTTACTTGGACCTGATGACGCTGTGGTTCCAAAGCAAATTCGGCGTAAAGCCGATGCACTTCTTCGGGTTGCTGGGTAGCTTGATGTTCATTATAGGCTTCATAGCTGTGGTGATAGTGGGTGCGAGCAAGCTCTATAACATGTATGCCGGTAACCCCTACATACTGGTGACCGACTCGCCCTACTTTTTCCTGTCGCTGACATTTATGATACTGGGCACACAGCTGTTCCTGACCGGTTTTCTGGGCGAGTTAGTGATACGACACGCGCCCGACCGCAACCACTATGAGATTGAGGCCGAATTGAATGGTGAGACTTCTGAGGCCAAGAAATAAGCAACGACCGAGAGCAAACAGTGAAGCATCTGCTGAAAATATTGCCACTGATAGTGATAGCCGCGATATTGAGCGCGTGTAACAGCGACGGCTGCACCGACGGTTCGCGTGCCCTACCCCACGCCGTGATGTACAAGGTGGGTACCAACGAGAAGACATCGGTGTCGAATCTGGCGGTGTATGGAATAGGCGCGCCCGGCGACAGCATGATAGTGGATACGAGCACTGTGTCGGAATTCTACTTGCCACTGCGGCCCAGCGCCGACGAAACAAGGTTTGTGATAGACTACACCGACTTGGACCACGTGAGCGACACACTGACCATGCACTATGAGGCGGTGCCCTACTTTGTGTCGGAGGACTGTGGCGTAACGTTCTTTTATAATATAACATCGTATGAGCACACACAGCACGTGATAAACCAAGTGGAGATAGCCGACCCGCTGATTACCAACGTGGATCGTGTGTCGGTGAGAATCTACTATGACCCTGACGCGCTGAAGGCGAGTGAGACGACAAGCGATAGCGAATGAGATGAGACGAGCGATGTCCATATTGCTGACTGTGGCGTGTGCTGTGACGAGCATCACGGCGCAGCACGTGGCCGACTCGCTGAGGCGAATTTCGCCTGTGCGTCCGCAGACCAATACCGTGCTCACACCACCCAAGGGCACCAGCGAAGAGATTATCAAGCAGTATGTGACAGGCGACACGGCCTCGGCCAAGGCACAAGAGCGCAAGGACTCACTGAGGCGGATTTATCCGCGGTATCCGCTACTGACCGATGTTACACTGGGAGTGAATATTCTGGACCCGCTGCTGATGGCTTTCGGGCAGAAATATGGCGGAGTGGATGTGAGCGCCACACTGAATATGTGGAACCGCCTGCAACCGGTGCTGGAAGTGGGGATAGGTCGCGCATTGAGCACGCCGGATGACGAGAGCTACACATACAAATGCCACGTGTCACCCTACGTGAGGATAGGAGCGAACTATAACTTCCTGTTCAAAAAGACGCCCGATTACCAGATGTTTCTGGGTGTGAGGCTGGGCGCGAGCACGTTCAAGTATGACATCTACGATGCCACTGTCAACGAGACCTACTGGCGCGAGAGCCATCACCCGACCATCATGAGCCAGCGCTCACACGCCATCTGGGGAGAGGCTGTGCTGGGGCTGCGCATAAAGTTGTGGGGTCCCATTTCGGCCGGGTGGCAGCTGAAGTACCACGGACTGTTCAAGTACAAGAAGACCGAAAACAGCGACCCGTGGTATATACCCGGCTATGGCACACGGACCTCGACGCTGGCCACAATGTTCAGCATCTACTACACGTTGCCTCTGTCGCGGGCGAAGTGGCCGGCGAAGGAGAAAAAGGAGACATCGACTAAGCTGAGCAGCAAGTCGTCGCCGGTGCTGGAATAGGAAGAAGTACCGGCAGGAGAGATTTGGATGTTTCTGGGGGAATTATTAAATTTGCAAGTATGAAGACATGGGTTATAATAGTGGCCGGCGGTAGCGGAAGTCGGTTCGGGTCGTCGGTGCCCAAGCAGTTTCTGGAGTTGGGCGGCGAGCCGGTTTTGTGGCATTCAATCAGAGCGTTTCACGCGGCGCTCAAGCCCGACGTGGAGATAATAGTGGCGCTGCCTGAGCATCAGATTAGTCTGTGGCGAAGCATGGTGGGTAACAAGACCGGCATGATTAATCATAGGCTTGTGGCCGGTGGCGAGAGCCGTTTCCACTCGGTGAAGAACGCACTGGGGATCATTTCGCCGGCTGCCGATGACCTGATAGCGGTTCACGACGGAGTGCGCCCGCTGGTGTCGGAGGCAGTGATACGGCAGGCCGTGGACGAGGGTCGGCGATACGGGTCGGCGGTGCCGGTGGTGCCGGTAACCGACTCGATACGCCAGGTGACAGATAGCGAAAACAAGGCACTGAATAGAGCCACGCTACGTGCCGTGCAGACCCCACAGGTGTTCAAGGCCGAGCTGCTGATTAAGGCATACGAACAGGCGTATGATCCCACGTTTACCGACGACGCGTCGGTGTGGGAGCGCGCCGGCAATAAAGTACATCTATCGGCCGGAGAGACCCGAAACCTGAAGATTACCGTCCCCGATGATCTGGAGATAGCTGAAATGTATCTGCGCGATGAATAGTCTGGCCAAGCTCGACATAAAATATTTGCGCGGCGTTGGTCCGAAGCGTTCGGAACTGCTTGCGAAAGAGCTGGATATCCACACCTACTATGACCTGCTGTACTATTTCCCGTTCCGCTATGTGGATCGCTCTACGGTGCATCGCATCAGCGACTTACAGGGCGATATGCCGTACATCCAGTTGCGAGGTCGCTTCTTGGCGTTCACGCCACAGGGCGAGGGGGCTCGGCGTCGGCTTAACGCACTGTTTACCGACGGCACCGGAACGATAGAGGTGGTGTGGTTCAACCGAGTGAAGGCCATTCAGGAGAGTTATCGTACCGGTGTGGAATACGTGATATTCGGGAAGCCACAACTGTTTAAGAACCATTACAGCATAGCCCACCCCGAGGTGGACTTATATAATCCGTCGGCCGGGCCTGCGGGCTTGCAGGGAGTGTATAACCTGACCGACAAACTGCGCAACCGCTCATTCACCTCTCGCTCGATAAGCAAGCTCGTAGAGACCCTGCTGGAGATGCCGGTAGTGAGCAACATCAAGGACACACTGCCAGGGTGGTTGCTGAGCAAGCGCAAACTGATGCCGCTGGCGGAGTCGCTGGTGAACATCCACCGCCCCACCGATGTGGCCAGCCTGCAACGGGCGCAGTTCAGGCTCAAATATGAGGAGCTGTTCTTCTTGCAGCTGAACATACTGCGATACGTGAAGAGCCGCAACGACAAGTTGCCCGGCATGGTGTTTTCGCGCGTGGGCAGTTATTTTATGGACTTCTACAACAATCACCTGCAATTTTCGCTCACGGGCGCGCAGAAGCGAGTGATAAAGGAAATCAGGGCAGACCTGGGGAGCGGACGGCAGATGAACAGGCTACTGCAGGGCGATGTGGGTAGCGGCAAGACCATAGTGGCGTTCATGACCATGCTTCTGGCCATAGACAACGGCTTTCAGGCCTGTATCATGGCGCCGACCGAGATACTGGCCACACAGCACTACCGCACCATCAGCGAGATGGCCGGAGCGATAGGGGTGAGCGTGGCACTGCTCACGGGCAGCACACGCAAGAAAGAGCGCGACAGCATCCACGAGCGGCTCACAAACGGCGAGTTACAAATTCTGGTGGGCACACATGCCCTGATAGAAGACACGGTGCAATTCCGCAATCTGGCGCTGGCTGTAATCGACGAGCAGCACCGCTTCGGTGTGGCCCAGCGCGCTAAGTTGTGGCGCAAGAACACGGTAGCGCCCCACGTGCTGGTGATGACAGCCACCCCCATACCAAGGACACTGGCAATGACCGTGTATGGCGACCTGGACGTGAGCGTGATAGACGAATTGCCCCCCGGTCGGAAGCCGGTGAACACATATCTGCGCTATGAGGAAGACCATGAGAAAGTGTATCGGTTTGTGGGCGGCGAGCTGAAGAAAGGTCGGCAGGCATATATCGTGTATCCGCTGATTGAAGAGAGCGAGAAGAGCGATTTGAAGGCGCTGGAAGAAGGTTATGAGCTGATTAAGGAGACCTTTCCCCACTATAACGTGTGTTATGTTCACGGTCGGATGAAGCCGGCCGAGAAGGACTACCAGATGGGGCTGTTTGTGAGTGGCAAGGCCCAGATACTGGTGGCCACCACGGTGATAGAGGTGGGAGTGAACGTGCCCAACGCGAGTGTGATGCTGATAGAGAACGCTGAGCGTTTTGGGCTGTCGCAGTTGCACCAGCTCAGAGGTCGCGTGGGTCGTGGCGCGGACCAGAGTTATTGCATCTTGATGTCGAAGTACCAGTTGTCGCGCGACACGCGTCACCGGCTGGAGGTTATGACACAGACGTCGGACGGTTTTGTGGTGGCCGAGGAGGATATGCGCTTGCGCGGCCCCGGCGACTTAGAGGGTACCCAGCAAAGCGGCATTCCCATTAACCTGCGCATAGCCAGCCTTGCCACCGACGGCCAGATATTGCAACTGGCGCGCGACGACGCAGAAGATGTGCTGACGGCGGACCCCGAATTGTCGTCGGCCGATGGAGCCGCACTTGACCGGGAGTTGCGTTTTCTGTTCGACAAGAACGTGAACTGGTCGCGCATCAGTTGAGCGCGTCACCGATTACTCGGCGTGAGACAAATAGAGGCGAATGCTTGCATAAGTCGGTGGAAATAGCGAAATTTGTAACAGAAAGAAAAGCATCTTAACACTGAAAGCGACTAATATCTAACACTAATCATAAGCAAGAAACGATATGACACGATTTTTGAGACTGATGGCCGTGGCTGTGGCCGCGATGCTAATGACACACACGGCGAGTGAGGCCGCTGAAGCGCCTGCCGCAAGTGGTAATAACGAGATAATTCTGCACGCATGGACGTGGTCGTTCAACACGATACGCGAGCATCTGCAGGAGATAAAGGATGCCGGTTACACAATTGTTCAGACGTCGCCCATCAATGAGTGTTATGTGGGTGATGGCGGCGGCAGGCAGCTGTTCGGCAAAGGCAAGTGGTATTTCCACTACCAGCCCACGGACTGGACAATAGGCAACTATCAACTGGGCACTCGCGATGAATTTAAGGCGATGTGCGCCGAGGCCAGCAAGCTGGGGCTTCGTGTGATAGTGGATGTGTTGCCTAACCACACGGTGATAGACCGCAGTCATATCAACGCGCGACTGGACAGCGCTGTGGGTGGCCGAGAGAACCTGTTCCACGCCAACGGATTGTGGGAGATTTTCGATTATAACGACCGCTATCAGTGCACCACGGGGCAGATGGGCAGGTTGCCCGACGTGAACACAGAGAACCCTGATTTCCAGTACTATTACATGCAATTTGTGAATGACGTGCTGGCATGCGGCGCTCGCGGATTCCGCTACGACACGGCCAAGCACATAGGTCTGCCGAGCGACCCACTGGACCCCAAGTCGAAGCAGAACGACTTCTGGGACGTGGCGATGGGGCGCAAGCCAGTGAAAGGACTGTCGCTGGCAGTGCCACGCGACCAGCTGTTTATCTACGGCGAAGTGCTACAGGACAAGAACGTGCCCGAGAAGGGATATGCCGAATACTTTGACCTGACGGCCAGTAACTACGGATGGGTTCTACGCAACGTGCTGAACAAGCATAACGCTAAGGCCGACAACCTGCTGACGTGGCACAGCAGTGTGGATCCGGCGCATCTGGTGACCTGGGTGGAATCGCACGACACCTACTGCAACGAGCACGCGTCGGCCGGGATGCCCGACGAGTTGATACGTCTGGGCTGGGTGTTCCTGACCGCTCGCCAGTGGGGCACTCCCCTATTCTACTCACGTCCTCACGGCAGCACACGAGAGAACTACTGGGGCGACAACGAGATAGGCAAGGTGGGCAACGATGAGTTTAAGCACCCTGTGGTGCGCGCTGCCAACGAGTTCCGTCACCGCTTCGCTTCGGAGCCTGAGAACATCATACTCAGCGAGAACGGCAAGCAGATAATAGTGGAGCGCGGGTCCAAGGCCGCGGTGGTGATTAACCTGGACGAGCAGGCGGCCGATGTGAGCCTGGGCGTGAGCATAGCCAACGGTAAATATACCGACACGGTGACCAAGCAGCGATTTCAGGTGAAGAAAGGCACGCTGCGCTGTGTTCTGGAGCCAATGAGCGCTTATTTCCTTGTGAAGTGAGACACCGGAAATGCCCGAAAAACAGTGAATGGCAGCACCGCGAAGGGGCGGAGCAGATGGGCGACACGGAGATGTGATGAGAGCCCTGAAAGGCGGTGGTGACGAGGGGATGAAACGAATGTAGAAATTGACATTGACAAGCGGGCTAATGTGCCATAACTTTGCATCGAGAAAACGGAAAAACGAGCAGAGTTATGGCACAAAATGTGAAAATAGGGGTAGCAAGCCACAGGGGCGCCGGAATGCCGGAGGCAATGAGTGGCAATGCGGCGAACGGCGCGATGAACCGCCCAGTGGAGAGCGGCGCAAGCGTGGCGGACGCAGACAGGCTGGCGGCGGTGCTGGCCGAGAACGAGCGGCGCAACGAAGCGCTGAGGAAGGAGAGCGAAGCGTATGACCCGGTGAAGGGTGTGGGCAGCTACGGTGAGCGCCGTGAGCGGAGCGTGCGAGGTGAGCGCTACCGCGTGCCTGTGGCGATGATAGAGAGCGAGCCGCGTCGAGTGTTCGACTCGAAGGGCGCTTTTGCCCGCGCCCGAATGCGCTACGACTTTGAGTACTGGTGCGCCCGGTGCGTGAAGATCCGCGACAAGGTGAGCGGCAAGGAGATACCGCTGATTCTGAATCGCGCTCAGCGGCGACTGCTGAGTGTGCTGGAAAGACAGCGCACGGCGGGTGCTCCTGTGAGAGTGATATTGCTCAAGGCCCGCCAGTGGGGTGGCAGCACGCTTGTGCAGATGTATATGGCGTGGATACAGATAATGCTCCACAAGAACTGGAACAGTCTTATTTGCGGTCACTTGCGCGACACAGCCTCAGCGATTAAAGGCATCTATAGCCGACTGCTGTCAAACTATCCCACGGAGCTTCTGCCAGAGGGCACGGCGATGCGCTTCAGCAGTTTTGAGGGGAGCAAAAACGCGAGCGTGATAAGCGGACGCGGATGCGTGGTGATGATGGGCTCGGCTCAGAGTCAGGAGTCGGTACGCGGATATGACCTGAGCATGGCTCACCTGACCGAGGTGGGTTTTTGGCCCGAGACCGACCGCCACAACCCCGAAGACGTGGTGCGGAGCGTGAGCGGCACTGTGGAGATGAAGCCCGACACGGTGATAGTGTATGAATCCACAGCCAACGGAATGGGGAACTTTTTCCACACAGAGTGGCTACGCGCGCGAGCCGGCGAGAGC
The DNA here is from genome assembly GCA_902786725.1 of uncultured Bacteroidales bacterium. Lineage (GTDB taxonomy): Bacteria > Bacteroidota > Bacteroidia > Bacteroidales > Muribaculaceae > Sodaliphilus. Next base: position 1,606 of record CADADP010000013.1, on the reverse strand, counting down.
GACAAGGAGGCAGTGTTTGTGCCGTGGTATGAGATAGAGCTGTATCGCAGGCCGGTGGCCGACGCGGCACAGTTGTGGGGCGATATGGACGAGTATGAGCGCGACTTGTGGGAGAAAGACGGGTGTACGCTGGAGATGATCAACTGGTATCATCACAAGCGACGCGAGTATCAGAGCCACGCGCAGATGAAGGCCGAGTTCCCGAGTAACGATATAGAGGCGTTCAGCAACACCGGGCGCAACGTGTTTGACATGAATCAGCTGGTGAGGTTCGGGCGCAGTTGCAGAGAGCCTATTGCGCGCGGTGAGGTGAGCGGCGATTACAAGACGCTAAAGAATGTTCGCTGGGCGGAGAGCGAGACAGGTAAGATGGCCGTGTGGCAATGGCCCGAGGCGAGTGTGGTGAAAAGCCGGTGGGTGGTGACTGTGGATGTGGGCGGCCGCAGCGACAAGGCCGACTACTCTGTGATAAGCGTGATAGACCGCGGAGAGAGTTACGACAGCAAGCCCGAAGTGGTGGCGCAGTGGCGCGGTCATATCGACCACGACCTGCTGGCGTGGAAGTCGGCACAGGTGGCACGATTCTACAATAACGCCCTGCTGGTGGTGGAGAGCAATACGCTGGAGAGCGAATACACAGAGGGCGACAGCAGCGAGTTTGTGCTGGACGTGATATCGCGCCACTACGGCAACGTGTATCGGCGCCCCAAGACCAACCGGGCCGGTTTCCAGACTAACCGCGAGACGAAGCAGGGAGCTGTGAGTGGTCTGATAGAGTGTGTGCGCGACGGTCTGTATGTGGAGCGCGACATGGAGGCGGTGAATGAGATGAGTTGGTATGAGGTGAAGCAGAACGGCGGGTACGGAGCGAAGCGTGGGCGTCACGACGACATCCTGATGACTCGCGCGATAGGGATGGCTGTGGTGCGTGAGCTGAACGAGCAGCGGCTGAGGCGTCACTTGCATCCGCTACGTGTGGAGGACTTTATCTGAGCGAGTGGCGCTTGGCGGGAAGGATTATGAACACAAGTTGCGGTGAGTCTCAATCGCCGAATGGCGACCGCGCCCCGGCTTTCAGCCGACGAAACGCTGCGGGACTTCTACACCATCAGGGAGCGTGGTAATTGGCAAGACCCGATGTTCTTTGCCATGTCTGCCTATATCTACCGCATTGGCGAGGGCTTGCAGTTCTGCATCAAGGCCATTCAGGACTTTGCCTATTCTGGTTTCGGAGGTCGTGGCGGCAAGCATGGTGACATCTTCTGGGACAACGAGTCATACGCCATCAAGCACTACTTGAAGATGTTTGCCGACCTTGCCAGTGCCACCTTGAAGCAGGTGGCAGACTGGTTTGTCTGGCTGGCAAGCACCTTGGGCAAGTTCAACGCCACCGAACTGAGACGTGCCGACCATGAAGTCCACGACATTGCCGATGGCAGATACGATGGACGAATACAGAAGTTCCAACAAGGGATTTCGAGATAGGCCGCTGCTATATGATATAGCGGTCCGATAAATTGGAATTTGTCAACGAAGACTATTAATCACACTTTATGGGTCTATAGAAATCTTCCCACTTCTTTGAATCTGAGTAATATGTTTTTGA
>CADADP010000012.1 GCA_902786725.1 uncultured Bacteroidales bacterium | reverse complement strand
GTTAGACTCCTTGTCAACTGCGGTGGGCATCGCATTGGCTAGCCTTACAAGGCTCACGGTCTGAGCCTTGAAAAGCGCTTCCAGCAGCAGAGCCATCAAATTGATGCGCGCCAGGTTCATAGATTGTCCAAAATGCTCTTGCATGATTGGAAAAAGTTTGCTAATTTAGCCTCTGTTCTTGGAATTAGTAGCTTTCTTCATCGAAAAATTGGTACTTTTTCTTTACAAAGTTACTAATTTCCAAGGACCTATGTAATACTTAACTACTTGGTAATCAGTTGGTTAACGTCTGTATTTTAACTTTTTGTCATGTATTGAAACTTCAAAGATAAAACATATGGATATGAACAACAAATTGCTTCACGATAAAAATACAAACGTAGTATTTCTATCTCCTTGTTTGAATACTAAAAAATATGGTAATCCTAAGTTCTATAAGGAGTTGATGTCCATACTAAAGGAAATGGGTATAGAAACAAGAGAACTAAAATGCACTCGCGATTATTGGGCTCGTGACTATATGCCTATTCAATTGGGCGAAAATGATTTTTTGAAGTATCATTATTATCCAGATTATCTTATAAATAAGGATGATATTGATTCGATAACGGATGTTTCAAAAGTGATATCCGGTATGGGTATTAACTGTCGTTCTACTAATTTAATCATAGATGGTGGCAATATGGTGCCATGCGGTCCTTATATTGTGATGACAGATAAGGTGTTTTCTGAAAACAGGAAAAAGAAAGATGATTGGGAATTCAAAGCCTTGCTAGATTCCGAGCTTGGTCATCCTGTTATCATTATTCCCTGGACTTCACATGAAGATGATGTGTATGGACATTCAGATGGTTTCATCAAATGGTGTGGTGATAATCGAATACTGATGGGTAATCATGGTGATTGCTATCCTGAAGAAGCTGCATCCATCCGTCGGATTCTTGAAAGTTATGGCTTTGAAGTTACAGAAATTCGTTTCAAGGACAAAGTTGATACTCCTTGTTATGAGTTCAACTGGGCATATATCAACTTTCTTCAGGTAGGTAAAAACATCATAATGCCTAAATTTGATATTGACGAAGATGCAATAGCCTTACAATATATTCAAACTGCTTTCCCTAATTGCAATATTCGTCAAATAGAAATGAAAGAGATAGCAAAAAAAGGTGGAGTGTTACATTGTTTAAGCTGGAATGTATATCTGCCAAAACACGACTAAAAATGTAAATCACCACCTATAGGATATTTTTGTCCCTCGGCTATTTTTGACTATCTCGGGGGACAGATGGGGGACAAAATGGGTGATAATCTGCAAATATCGAAGTTAAAAATCAAAAATCTGCAAAAAAATGGACGAAATTTTAAATGCTTGAAATTTTGCGATTTATGAGCTATATTTGCAGATAGTATGCTTTTCTTTGCAAAAAATCACTTTCCCACGCAGAAGTTACTATCTGCAAACATAAGTAGCTGATAATCAACGTAGATACTTTTGTTTTGGGGTGACTAAAGTGACTCCGAGGTACGGTGGGGGACGCAAAATAGGCAAAAATCTGCAACTGACGGAGCAGCGAGAGTAGAGTCAAGCGGGCTTGAACTCTGCCGAGTCGTGACGGAAGAAAACGAAGTTAAATATGACTGCCGTCAAAAAAAGAAAATGCAAACATCTGCAAAAACGATTTTCCAGTTCTTTGCACGTTTACACTTTTTAACGCGGATTTTTGCACATTCTTGCATTAAGGTTTAGTTTAGGTTATAGATATATAATATGGGAATAAACTACACTGAGTCGTGTAATTGATCCAATCGACCTCTTTTTCTTTTGATGGCAATTCATATTTACATCTTCTAATGGTGTTTGAGACTCCGTAATGTTCAGATAAAAGTTTTTTTTTAATGTGCTTTTTGTGGAGTTTCGATAAAAAACGATTGAATCTTTTAAAAAAGGTTGTAATGATACAACCATATCAAAAATATTTTGTATCTTTGTGGCATTAATATAATATATATTGTGACCGTATGAAGTATCTGAATATTAAGAAGGCATTGGCAGCATGGCAAAATATTCAACCATTGTCTGAAAAAGACAGAGATAGACTTAGCCGTCGTTTCACTGTGGACTTCAATTACAATAGCAATCATATTGAAGGTAACACCCTGACTTATGGTCAGACTGAAATTCTTTTGTTATTTGGAAAGGTAATAGGAGAAGCTGATGTGCGTGATGTACAGGAGATGACTGCGAGTAACGTGGGACTCCGTATGATGTCTGAAGAGGCATCCGTGAAGGAGGTTCCGCTAACACAGAACTTTATCCGGACATTACATAAAACCTTGTTACGTGAAGATTATACCGTATATCGTGAACTCCCTGGAGGCGTACAAACAAGCTACGTCATCCATGCAGGACAATATAAGACTCGTCCAAACAGCGTCATCACTCGCTATGGCGATCGATTCGAATACGCCTCACCAGAGGAAACTCCCAGCTTGATGACCGATTTGGTGGATTGGTATAACGAGGCAGAACAGGACGGAAAACTTTCTCCAGTGGAGTTAGCCGCATTATTCCATTACAGATACATCCGTATACACCCATTTGAGGATGGTAATGGGCGTATAGCCCGACTGATGGTGAACTTTATTCTATCTCGTCATGATTATCCGATGATTGTAGTGCGTAGTCGTAAAAAAAGTGAGTATTTAGAGGCTTTGCATCAGACAGATATTGAGGTAGGCCCTGTGCCAGCTGATGGCGCACATGCAGATATTAAGGACATCAAACCGTTTCTGAAATACTTCAATGAATTGGTAGCTACTGAGGTTTATAATGATGTACTCTTTGTGAGTGAAAAGGATGAAAATGTATGGTGGTATGATGGTGAACGGATAGCTTTCCGTACACCAAACTATACTAAAATACTGAATGCTATGCGAACACAACCTACGCTTACGTTGGCAGATATGAAAGAAATAACAGGCATCAGTATTGCTGCCATTCAGAAACTCCTCGACCAGCTTATTCAGAAGAAGTATGTAGAACGCGGAGAGAAAGATGGTAATTGGAGAGTGTTTATGGTGCAATGAAATTGTTTCCTTACATTTCTAAATTGAAATTCAATATGAGACCGCAATTAGAAAACTTGTTATCAAGAACAGTTGGCCTAATGTACACTTTACCTTTAGCCAATAATTCAATACCGCAGATTGCAGTATCGACGCAGAATGACGAATGTTTTCATGTCCTATCTTCTGATCAAGATTTGGCAAAGGTTATATACAATGGCATCGTTGAGTACTCATTCGATAACCTTGATTCCTATCTAGATAGGCTGAGTGATGCTCAAATTATTGCCCTTAAAACCAAACTTAAGTATAATGCGGCGGCAGAAGAAGACATAAGATTGAAATATGGTTTTTATGGCGAAGTGCTTCTCTTTCTGTTTCTACAGTATTATCACAATGCAAATACTGTCATTTCCCGTGGTTGGTTTTATCAACCAACTGCGAATGCTGAGGTGACGGGATATGATACCTATCAAATGGTAGAACGCAATGGTGCAGTAGAATTATGGTTTGGCGAGGTGAAGTTTTACCAAAGCTATACTGAAGCTGTCAAAAAGATTCTAAAAAAAGTTGGAACTTCTTTATCTGATGATTATTTAGAGGCAAACATACTTGATATTTCACAGCATGTGAAGAAGGTAAATCCAAGGAGCCAAATAGACCGCATCATTAACGCTTGGTTGGATAATCCAAGCATTATCATCAAAGATGAGTTGATAAGGTATAACATGACATTGGTTTATCCAATGGTGGTGATTTTTGATGATAAAGACCAAACTTATGATGACATAATTAAGGAGGTAGTAGAATATATCAACAGAGAATTTCCAGCTATTGTATATAATGTTGCTATCCCCACGAAGTTATTCTTTATGCTTCTTCCTGTTAAATCTGCAAAGACAATTAAAACTCAAGTGCTGTCATGGATAGATACGAAAGAAGCGCTCATTTGATAAAAACCATCAATGATAGCCGTCAGATAGGAAGGCCCTCGCCAGAATTACTGAACGAGGTGTGTAACTTCTTTAATGATGTGAAAGAGGAAGGCTTTACTCAGGCAGACCTCCATTTCATGCGTTATATCGCTATGAATGCCGGTATTCCACAATACTATACGATGCTGGGCAACTTTGTTCAAGACCTCCAGGAACGTGAAATAGATGTGACTCTTGATGAACTGTCAATGATGGTTCGCGAGAGCTCTATGCACATCACGGAAGGCACGGAGTTGCATCGGTATCAATGGGAAGTGTTAAATCGTTTTGTTTTAGGCCAAAGAAATAGGATTTTTTTGTCTGCTACAACTTCATTTGGCAAAACATTTCTTGTGTATGAAGTTGTTCGAAAAATGGGTTATAGGAATATAGCACTAATATTCCCAACCGTTTCCCTATTGTCGGAAAATCTATTTAAAATTCATACGGATGCAGAATATGCTTGGATAAAAGAGAATTATACAATACACACGTTAAGCGATGTTCAAGAGCTTGGGGCTCGCAACATCTTTATATATACGCCAGAAAGATATTTGTCGTTTTTAGACAAAAACACTGGTGTGGGTTTGGACTTTGTGTTTGTTGACGAGGTATATAAACTTGATAATGGGTTTATCATAGATGAAGTAGCCAAAGAAAATGAAAGAGATGTCGCTTATCGTATTGCGTTAACGGAGTTGCTGAAAGAAAATCATACGGATGCATTATTGGTCGGTCCTTACATTGTTCTTCCTGATGCGGCGGACAATCAGCAATCTTCTTTCAAGATATTCTTGGAGCATTATGGATTTGATATTGAAGATTACAACAAATACGATGTAGTCAGTAAAGCAGAAGTGTCTGTCAAAACCGCAAGAAAGGTAGAAGTTGAAGAGGGCTTTTGTCTTTCATTTACGGGTACAAACAAGACGAATAGGGTGGTGGAGCTTGTAAAGCAATTGTTAGAAAGAGGAGAGAATGCTATCATCTATTGCAGTCAAAAGCAGTATACAGAGCGATGGGCAAAAACACTAATTGAAGGGCCACAGGCTCTTTCTTTGATAAATGATGAAAGGCTGGTTACGCTTACTAACCATCTTGACGGGCTGTTTGCAGAAAGGAAGGGTGTTCAATGGATTGTGAACAAAGCGCTGAAGCGTGGCGTGGGTGTACATCATGGATTGGTGCCAAAGTATATTCAACAAGAGATTATCAACCTGTTTAATGAGGGCGTTCTAAAGCTGTTAATATGCACGACGACTATCACAGAGGGCGTTAATACGACCGCGAAAAACATGATAGTTCTCTCTGGGAAAAAAGGTACAAAGGATTTAAAGAAATTTGATGCTCAGAACATAGAGGGAAGAGCTGGTCGTTTTATGAAACACTATCAGGGCAGAGTTTTTATTCTTGATGGAGAGTTCACCAAGTGTATGCAATCAGAGGATGAGCCTATCCGACATAAGCTTTACGAAAAGACTGACGATAAGCAGGATGTGGATATACTATTGATGGAACCGCAATATCTTACTGAGGTACAAATTGACCGCAAGAGCAGACTTGACGGCATGCGAGAACGGCAACTTATGCCGTTGGCTTGTTTTGATGCCTTCAGAACGGTATCGTATGATGACAAGATGTATCTTTATCTTACGATAATGCGCTATTCCACTGCAGATCATTCTAAAGTTAAAGAACTGATAAGTAGATTTGTCGGGCAAAAGAGAACTACCAGAGATGGATTGGAATTGATTTGCAGGACAATCAGACCAATAGTGAGGAATGAGAAACTAAGGTTTTTTGTAGAAAATTGTGCTCCAGATAGGAACAACTGTTATTTGGTGGATATGATAGGCGCATTCGTTTCGGGAGGATTTGCTGGTTCTGCTAACTATTATATTCGGAAAGAACAGGATGTTGACAAGGGTGTCCGGAAAGCTTCAGAATTTGTATTCAATACGCTTCGGTATCAAGTGGTGAAGTATTTTGGTTTGTTTAATATGGTTTACAAGAACTACGTCGCGAGGCAAAATGGACGAAATGTAGATGAGGTAAAAGGCATAGAGGCTTTGCTATTGAGACTGGAATATAGTGCTGACACGATGTTGGGAAGAAGGGCAAGCGATATAGGTGCATCGTTTAAAGTGGTTAAGTATTATGATGCTATTGAAAACAGCAATGGCAATCAGGAACTGATAAGGTTAACGTATGATACGCTTGATGATTTTGAGAGAAAGAATGTGAGAAAAATAAACTTGATTATTCGATAATCGATGATAGTAGAAGATTTTCAAAAGTTCGTGGAGAATAACAGGGCAAGCTTTACAGATGATGAGATAGGCTTATTTCGTGATTCTGTAAGGTGTTTCCATGCTGGTATATTCAGACCTGCGTACATCATGGCATATCAAAGCATGATGATATATTTCAGAAGGTTAATACAGAATGAAGATATGCCTGCTGGATTTGATGCTGTTAAGTGGAAGAAGATGCAGGTGAACTTGGCCAAGGATAAGGAGTGGGAAGAGGAAGTAAACAATGCTATTCGGAAAAAGGCAAATGCCAAAGCTGCGCCTCCTGAAGTCCCGGTTCTGGCAATGAATGATTCCCTGCGTCTGGATTTTGATTATTGGCGTAATAGGCGTAATGACAGCGCACATTATAAAGAATACAGAATAAATGACTCACATGTGCTATCTTTTTATTCTTTCCTTACTCAATACTTGTTGAAGATATCTGTAGAGGGTGGAAAAGCAACGTTGCTAAAAGAATTCAAGGATGCTTGTGATGTTACAAAGACTTCGCCTAAGAAATCACTGCAACCGCTGATTGATAAGATATTGGTCATGGTGAGCCCAGAAGAGATGGACGATTTCTTTGCAGAACTGGATGGCGTGATGGGTTATCGTTTTACGGGCAGATATGAGAATACGCTTGCCAGCATTATCAAAAGCGGAAATGAGAAATTGAAGGAGTATGTAATAAAGTTCGTAAGGGGCGATAAACGCTTTAAAGCTGAGTTCATAAATGACCATCCTGATATAGTGGGTTATATTGTTGATAAGCCTGAATCGAGAGAGTTCTGGATGAAGTATCTGGCGAGATGCAGAAACAGGGTAGCAATACTGGCCAGAATGCTGATGGTTGGGCTAATTGATCTTGATGAAAAGGATGAGGCAGTTAGAAAGGTGTTGGAGCATTCGTTTAACAACAACGACGGCATGGGTACAGTTTCAGAAGACGAACAGTTAATCCTTAACTCAAATGGATTCTTCGATGCCTTGAAAGAAGAATACTTCAACGGTGACTATACCAGTAAAAATGTCGTTTTATGCGGTAGAGAAAAATATGACTTCTTTTACGGGTATATAGCTCACATGCCAGTGAACAAGGAACTAGCAGATATGCTCGTGGATATTTTCAGCAGGCCGGATTATCCGTACGTATGGTCAAACATATTCAAGGAACACCTATTGGAAGCGAATGCTGCATACAAAGCAAAATTTGATAAGGTGGTCAGTGAGAATGGTATAACACTCCCTAGTTGCTTGAAGGTATAGTAACTGGGAAGGAAAAAGGAGATGAGTACCCTCAAGGGTGCTGACCTCTGTGCAGAGCCTGAAGTGGGGGATGAATACTAAGACTAAGGATAAACTTTATTGATATGAACAACAAATTGCTTCACGATAAAGATACAAACGTGTTTATTTCTCTCCTTAGTTAAAAGATAAGAATGAAGGATATCCTGTATTTTATCAACGTCTGAAGGATTTGTTTATGGAATGGGAATTGCGTCCAAAAAAATAAAATTAACAAATGATTATTGGGCTCGTGACTATATGCCTATTCAATTAGGTGAGAATGAATTTCTGAAGTATCGTTATTATCCTGATTATCTTGTAAAGAGTAAAAATAAAAAGGATATAGAGACAATAACAGATCCAATAAAGGTGTTGCGTGGAATGGGAATTAATTGTCGTTCCACGAAACTAATCATAGATGGTGGAAACATGGTGGCATGTGGTCCTTATATAGTTATGACAGATAACGTGTTTGTGGAAAATGGATATGATAAGGGAGATGTGAACTTTAAAGTTTTATTGGAATCAGAACTTGGCCATCCTGTCATCATTATTCCCTGGACATCACATGAAGATGATGTGTATGGTCATTCGGATGGTTTCATCAAGTGGTGTGGTGATAATCGTATATTAATGGGGAATTATGGAGATCGCTATCCTGAAGAAGCTGCATATATCCGTCGGATTCTTGAAAGTTATGGTTTTGAAGTAACAGAAATGCGTTTCAACGGTAACGTTGATTCACATTGTTATAATTTCAATTGGGCATATATCAACTTTCTTCAGGTTGGCAAAAATATCATAATGCCAAAATTTGATATTTAGGAAGATACAATAGCCCAACAATATATTCAAACAGCCTTCCCTGATTGCAGTATTCGTCAAATAGAAATGGCAGAAATTGCAAAAGAAGGTGGCGCTTTACATTGTATAAGTTGGAATGTTTATCTTCTTCAATCACGAGTGAAAATGTAAATCACCACCCATGAGATATTTTTGTCCCTCGGTTATTTTCGGTTATCTCGGGGGACAGATGGGGGACAAAATGGGTGATAATCTGCAAATATCGAAGTTAAAATTCAAAAATCTGCAAAAATGGGCACAATTCTTAATGTTTGAAATTAAGCGAATTATGGGCTATATTTGCAGATGGTATGCTTTTCTTTGCAAAAATCTACTTGCCCACGCAGAAGCGGGAGAAGATGGTGCCGAGGACTTCGTCGGACGTGATTTCGCCGGTGATTTCGCCAAGGTGATGCATGCATTCACGTATGTCTTGGCTGAGCAGATCACCGCTAATTCCTAATCGTAAGCCGTTGAGCGCGCGTTCTATGGCTTCGCATGCGAGTTTCAGCGCTTCGTAGTGCCTGGCGTTGGTTACGAGCACGGTTTGCTGGTCAACACCGGGAATATCGGTGAGTTGGCTAATGCTTTGTTGCAAGTGTGTGATGTCGCCGGGAGAGTGGGCCGATATTTTCTCTACGCTCGCCTCGGGCGCAAGTCCCTTAACCACAGAAGCAAGCCTTTCGCCATCGGCCAGGTCGGTCTTGTTAATCACTGCAATCAAGGTCTTTCCTGAACAGTGGGGCAGTAGTGTGTCGCTGAATTTGCGCACTTGTTGCTCATCGGTTGTGGCGTCAATGACCCACAGCACTACGTCTGAAGCGTCAAGCTTCTGGAACGTGCGTCGGATTCCAAGTTCTTCTATCGCATCGTTGGAGGCGCGAATACCGGCTGTGTCGATAAATCGGTAGAGCCTGTCGCCAATGAGCATGGTGTCCTCTATCACGTCGCGTGTGGTGCCATGTATGTCGCTCACGATGGCGCGGTCATCGCCCAGTAGCGCGTTGAGCAGTGTGGACTTGCCGGCATTAGTGGCTCCTACGATTGCTACGGGGAGGCCGTTTTTTATTGCGTTGCCGTTGCGATACGAATTTGCGAGGCGGCTCAGCCTTTCGTGTATGGCAGTTGCGATGTCGGAGAGTTTTCCGCGGTCGGCAAAGGATACGTCTTCTTCGCTGAAGTCGAGCTCTAGTTCTATTAGTGATACGAATTCGAGAAGCTTGGCACGCACAGCGCTCAACTCACGGCTGAAACCTCCACGCATCTGATTCATGGCGATGCGGTGGGCACTTGCCGATGTGGCGGCGATGAGGTCGGCCACGGCTTCGGCTTGCGACAGGTCGAGTCGTCCGTTGGCGAATGCGCGCCGAGAGAACTCGCCTGGCATGGCAAGGCGGCAACCTACATCGATGAGTGCTTCCAAAAGTTGCTGCTGAATCCACTCTGAACCGTGGCATGAGATTTCCACCACGTCCTCGCCAGTGAACGAGTGTGGCGCAACCATGGCGGTTATCATCACTTCGTCCAGCACATCGCCGTGTGCGCTGTGTATATGCCCCAAATGGGCTGTGTGTGTGGTGATGTTCATCACGTCGGCTCCTTGCCACAATTTGGCCACGCATTGCCGCGCCTCAGGACCGCTAACCCTAATCACGGCTATGCCACCCATGCCATGTGGTGTGGCAATGGCGCAAATAGTGTCGTCTCGGTGTGCTGTGTGTAGATATTCGCTCATGATTGTCGGTGGATTAGGGTTGCGTCCATGCGTTGAAGTTGCACACGCTCTCCAGTTGTTCTTCCATGTCGTCGGGGAGCGAAGCGAAGAAGTCGATTCCACTGAGTGCTTCTACATCATCAACGCTCACGGCATAGTGCTTCAGCGACTTATTAGACGACTTGTTTTCAAACACGAATCCTATGGCTCTGGCCGGTGTGGTGTAGGGCGAGAGCACTACTTTGAAGAATTTTTCCGGCACCGGTATTTGGTGACGCCCCTTGCCGATGTATTCTGGCGCACTTCCTATCACAGGGCCGGCTACGATTATGAGTGCGCTGTCGCGTCTGGCCCATTCGCGCAGAGTCTCTTCCAGCGTGTTCCACACACCTTCGTTCAGACTCTTTTTCTGCGGGCATACGTTGGTCATCATAAACGATGCTATCATAGCGTCTTGGTTCCACTTGAGGTCGCCGGCAGGAGCCATGTGTCCGCGGTCGTATCCGCTACGGGTGTAGTCCCATGGGCGCGCGCTCCCTTCCACCGCCGTGTCTTCCTCAAAGTTGTTGACACGCGGCAACTTGCCTCGAGTCTCCTCGCCGGTGAGCTCATACGCCACACAGTTGGGCATGTGCCAGTCCTTATTGAAGTGTATGGTGAATCCGGTGTATTCCACCTGCTCGTTAGGTCGCGAAGCTGGAATTTTCACTGCTTCAAGGCGAGCACTCTCGGCTTGGCTTAGCCGATTGGATTCGTTGTCTATCTCGCTGCGAATAAGGCTCTTTGCTACAAATATCAGCATTGCCACCACCAGCACGCACCATAGCGCAATCACAAGGTTGCGCTTGAGTTGTCCCCATTGGGGCACGTTGTTTTTCTTTCTCTTTGCCATTTCAAGTGCAAAGGTAGTGAAAATTCATTGGTTTAGCTTGTTTTCTTTGTGTAAAACTAATATGAAATGTGCGGTGAACTAATTGTGATGTTGTGGAAAATGATTAATTTTGCACCTGCAATATTTCAATTCTCTCATTCTTATGGAAAACAAAGAAATAGTTAATCGCATCGCTAAGAAATTGGGCCGTAAATCAGCTGATATCAATAAACTGGTTGACGGGTTGTCAACTGTCTTGAAAAACAGTTGCGCCGAAATGGACAGTATGGCTATCCCCGGTTTCGGCTCGTTTGAGCCGAAGAAAAAGAATGAGCGCGTAACTGTGATGCCTGGCACTGGGAAACGTCTGCTGATTCCCCCAAAAGTGGTGCTTAGTTTTAAGATTAGTAATGTCTTGAAAAACAAATTGAGATGAACCGGAAACTTACATTCACCGATATAGTGGAGCGATTGGCGCAGGTCACCAATTCGCCGAAACGCGTGTGTGAATTGTTTCTTAAGGAACTTTTTGCCACGGTGTCGCAGTCTCTTATTGATGGCAGGAATGTGAATATTAAAGGCATAGGAACTTTTAAGGTGGTTGAAGCCGGTTCACGACGAAGTGTGGGCGTTAGTGGTGAAGACGATACTAATATTCCGTCGCATGGTCGTGTAATATTCACACCCGACAAGGCTCTTGCTGAGGCGATCAACGAGCCATTCGCGCATTTTAAAACCATTGAGCTCAGTGAACAGATGACCGATGAACTTCTTGCGAAAGTGGGCAATGAACCCGATGAGTTGGCCGAAAGTGGTGATGAAGGTGATGCCGTAACTCTCAATGGAACAGAGTCGTCGCAATCCGAAGCAAGTTCAGTTGAACCGTCAAGCGATCCCATAAATGATATTGAAAGTTCTGAAAACGAGGATAATCAAGAAGCGCTAACCCCTCCGCCGTTCACGAAGTTCCTGTCGGAAACAGTTCCGGTTGACAATGCCGAAACGCCAATTCCACCGGAACCAGAATCAGAATCGGATGCACGAAGAGAACCCATAGAGCAACCTGCTGAGCCTGAACAAACTGATGTTGATGATGCCGAAAATTCATTGAGCACAGAAAATTCAGGCAGTTCTGAAGAATATTCTGTAGAGGAAGATGCCGAAAATCATGTGCCTGAGTCAGCTGCATTCTTCACTGAAGAAGAGATGCGCAAAGAAGCGAAGAAATCACTTGTCAAGGGATTTATATGGGGCGTTTTAGTGGCTGCATTTCTTTGTGCGGTAGTTGCTTATGTGGCATATACTAAACAATCACTCCAGTACGACGCTAATGCCGACTCCCTGCCTGTTGACAGTGCTGCTAACGCTGCCTCTATCGATTCGGTGATGACGGATTCAGCTAAAAGTGTTGTCTCTCCGCCCACTACGAATGTGACAGAGAAGCAGGCTGTGGTCTTAGACACGCTCACTGCTAAGATGGTACTGTTCCGCATGGCGCGCAAGCATTATGGAGAAGCTCACTTCTGGGTGTATATCTATCAGGAAAATCGTGATAAAATCAGGAATCCGAATAACGTGGAGCCGGGGACTGTGGTGGTTATACCTCCCAAAGAGAAATATGGTATTGACCCCAACGACAAGCAGAGCGTGAATAAGGCAAAACGACTGTCCTACGAAATACTATCGCAGTACTGACGCTGATTAGCTTACGTGCGTATCGCATTGCGTGGAAAATAACGAGTTACCCCCTGCTGCTGAGCAAGCATTCTCGGCAGGGGTGTAACTTGGTTTCTGTAAAAGCAGGTAGCGCTTATTTGCACCGACACTCGCCTTGAGCGGTTTCACATGCGCATGGCGTCGGCTGGTTATTAGCTTTAGGGGCGCTTGCGATCTTTGTGGCTTTGTAGATGACAGGTCTGCCGCTATCACCACCAAATACGAAGGCACCGCTTAGTGGCACTATTGTTATTGAGCCGTCGGCATTCGCATCGCTCATTCTGAATGTGCCATCCAACGCCACGAAGTTGCGGTTCCCGTTAATGTCGGTCATCTCAGTGAAAAGATAACTGTAGCCCTTGTCGGCGCCTTTGTCGAGGGTTGTTTTGCGGTTTATCTCACCCTTGTATTTTGCGGCCAGATCACCGTTCTTCTTGTTTACAACCGCCGTAATCTTATCGCCTTCGTCAAAAATCAGGTTGTAGGTGAAGTCGGGGCGCTCGTCATAAGTAAACTCGCTGGCCGATGTTGATTTATCGCAACACGAAGTCGCGTTCTGTGCTGATGCCGAAGATGCAAACAGCAGAGTGGCCATAGCAATGATGGGTAATAAATGAATTGATGCTTTCATGTTCTTTTGTTTATTTGATTTTTTGTTGTATGTTGATTCTCCTCGCTTAACTTTGTGATACTTGTTCTCTCCCAAGTTGGTGACTAAAATGCTTTTGTGCTCTTGAGATGGCAAAGATAGCCAAAAAAACATTACGAGATACCATTATTAACTCCATTTTAGCCCCAAAAGGCTTATGCGCAGCCGGAATTGATAGTTTACTTGGTTTTAGCACCGCGCCCCCGCCTGGTGTGTGGCGGAGGCGCAGAAACCAATCTATACTATCTACCCAATAATTAACTCTAATCTAAACCGATGGTTAAAAGTCAAAGGACTATTAATCAAGTCCTTGCCATTTGCCCCTGATTTTCTTGCACTGGATGTACAGGGCAGGGCAGTTGAATACCACATAATAATCCGAGTCGGCTGGCTTAACCACCTGAACAGCACGCCAGTTCTGATCCCAGCCCTTGCTATCTACTTGGAGGTAAATCACCTCGCCATCGTAGTCACTCGAATATTGGTATTTTGTTACCGGATCCACACGCATGCTCACCCTATAGGGCTTGCTTGGAGTGTATGCGTTCTCAGCTGTGGCTCCCGCTAATAACGCGGCCGCTAAGTATGGGCGAGCATAACTGTCGCCATCGCGGAATACTTCTTTGAGCTGTCGTTTGGTGGAATTGAGGTTGGTGGGCGTGTTGTTTAGCTCCAAGGCTTTGCTGCCCATCTCCTGGTCGCGGTGGAACATTTCAAATGCCATTATCTGCAGTGCCACAGCTCCTTGTGGCTCTTTGCCAAGTGTGGACTGCAACTCCATGAATTCTTCGATGTTTTGTGGGATGCGTGAAAACTCCACCTCGGCAGTTTGGCCCTTTTCCCATCGTTCGTGATTGATTTTGCCCTTCATTTTAAGGGCGATTCTCGGGCTCGATGCGCTGTGATTGTTGGCTGCCAGCTCCTGAACTGCTTGCCCGCATGCCATGGTGGCTGTTATTAGGCACAAAATAATTGCTATTAGGTTCCTTCTTGTTATCATTGATTTGATATTTTGCATTGATTAAATACAATAAAATTTCACGTTGCAAAATAACAAACAAATTTGTGGTAATAGTTATGAAAAAAGATACAAATTCTTGTAAATGATTAATATTTTGAATGCTGATAATTTGCCGAATTCTGTGCTTTTGTTGCGGTAAATTGCATTAAATCAGTGATTTGATAGCGCTGAAATTTACAAATTCCCGCTCGCTATGTGCGCGCGGCGAGAGAGTCGCTTATTCTTCTTGTGCGTGCTCTTTTCGGTAGCGAGTAGGCGACATGCCATAGATTTGCTTAAAAATTCGCGAGAAATGAGCCATATCATAGAAACCGCATTCCAGTGCCACGTCGCCGATTGGCATATCCGGGTGCGTCTCAAGCAAGTTTCGTGCCCGGCTCATTCTTATGTTGGAAATGTAGGTGGCCGGATTCACTCCGGTAATGCTGTGGATTTTTCTGCGAAGTTGAGAACTTGTCATTGCCATCTGCGAGGCCAGGTTGTCGATGTTCAGGTCGCCGGTTTTGATGTTGGCGTAAACCAGACTCACAAATTTGTCGAGCAATTGCTGATTCGCGCTTGTCTGCGGTGCGTCGGAATGCGTAGCTGAGTCCTTGTGTCGGAACTTCTCCATAAGCAGTTTTCTCTGCTTTATAAGATTGCTAATCAGCACCATTAGTTCGTCTTTATTAAAGGGTTTGTTTAGGTATGCGTCCACACCGGTTTCAATCCCTTTGATTCGGTCCTCCTCAGATGTCTTAGCAGTTATCACCACTATGGGGATATGGCTCAGCAACTCCGAATTTCTGATGGCTTGACTCATTTCCAGTCCGTCCATCTCTGGCATCATTAGGTCGGTCACAATCAGGTCGGGCAGAATCTCCTTAGCCTTATCAATTCCCTCTTGTCCGGTTCTGGCATAGTACACCGAATACTTGTCCTCGAGAATCGAGCCGATATAGTACGACACATCTGAGTGATCTTCTACCACCAGAATGCGTTTCTTGTTGTTGAGTCCGTTATCATCGTTGACCGGTGTCTCAACGGGTGCTATAATGCTCCTTGAGTCGTGTTTCAGGTTGGCGAAGTCTATTTCGCCGCTCTTGTCCTTGTTGTGTTTCAGTGGCACGCGCACAGTGAAGATGGTGCCATCGTTTAAAGCACTGTAAACTGTGATTTCGCCACCACAAGCCTTAACTATCTGGTTGACAAGCGACAGACCTATGCCGGTTCCCATGTTGCCGTCGGCCACAGCCTTGCCCTGGTAGAAAGCGTCGAAGATATGCGGCAAGTCTTCGGGGTCTATTCCACGTCCGTTGTCGGCCACAGTCAGCACCAACTTATCATCTTCGCGTTTAGTGGTAACATAAATCTTCCCGTAGGCCGCGGTGAACTTTATGGAATTGGAAATAAGGTTGTCCACCACACGCTTAATATAGTGTGGAGCAAAGTCCATGTTTATTTCACTCTCGGCCGATACGAACGATAGTTCTATGCGTTTTTGGGCGCACATTTCCTGATAACTCTCGGTAATCATGCTGATGAATGCCACTATGTTGCCCCTCTTCCAGTCGGGAGTGCCGATGGCTGATTTTACCTTGCTGATGTCCAGTAGTTGGTTGATGAGCTGAAGCAAATTATTGCCCTGGCGCGAAATTATTGCCGCTCGCCGTCTAATGGTTTCTTTTTGTGGCTCATCATCTTCCTGCAACTGCTCCGACAGCCCCAAAATCACAGTGAGGGGGGTGCGGAATTCGTGGGTGATGTTAGTGAAGAATTCAGAGCGGTTTTGCTCCAATTTGTTCATTAACTTGGTGTTGCGTGAACGCATTCTTAGTGAATAGAGCAAGAAGGCGATTGTCACTGCCGCAAGCAGAAACACCACTATCAGCAAGGCGATGAACACGTTTTTAACAATTCGCTCGTTCTTGTAGCTCTTGCTGATAAAGTCAATCTCGGCTTGCCGCCTTTCGCGCTCCAGTTTCACACGCATATTCTGCAAATGGTTGCGTCCGTCCTCGCTCGAAATCTGCGACTGATAGTTATTAAATTCCACAAAGTGCTTAAGTGCCTCACGGTCTTTACCCTGGGCATCGGCCAGCTGATATTTTAGGTAAGCGACATCGGCTCGGTGGCCAATGGAATTAATGGCTGTTGCCACTGAGTCGCTCTGCTTGATGTAGGTGGCGGCTGTTACCAGGTCGCCCTGTTTCAGATATATTCTAGCAAGCGCTTCGCTTGCGTTAAGCCAGTGCCACATGTCGTCGCTGTCCTTCATCAGGTTGTAAGCAATCTTGAACTCCTCGATGGCTTTAGCCGGTTTCCCCGCTTTTTCATATAGGTCCCCGAATGAGGCGTGGTTGAGGGCAATTCCCAGTTGCGAGCCGGCTATCTCGTTTTGCTCCAGCGATTTCCTGTAATATGTCCAAGCTGAGTCGGCTTGATTGCGATGTTCCATTATGGCGCCCAGATTGGCGTAGTTGATCGCCTGGCCCAGAGCGCTTTCGAGTTCGCGTTCACCTTCCAGCGCCTGACGTAAGACGGTGTCGGCCGCGTTATAGTCTCCTATTGTCATGTAGATGTTGCCTATTCCGTTGAGCGAAATCACGCGGTTCTTTTTTGCGTCCCATGATTTCTTGTCGCTGTACTGCTCGCAGTACGAGAGCGCGCGATAGTGGAACGATGTGGCCTCGTCCATAATACCGATGCGGCGATAGTTAGTGCCCAGATTATTCAGCGCGCGAATAATTTCCACTGTGTCGGCCAGCTCACAGGCAATATCGAGCCCCTTGTTGTGGCACTCTATAGCTTGCTCAAACATGGAATTGTTGCGATACATCTTTCCCAAATGTTTCAGCGCTATTATCTCTCCGGCCTTGTCGCCACCTTCGGCCAGTGAGTCGGTAAACTGTTTTAGCGAGTCCAGATTGCTTATGCTCCGGGATGTGCTGTCGATGGCTTGGATGTGGTTGATGTCTGATTGAGAAACGTTTGACCTGCCACACGATATTGTCAGCGCAAGGCAAAATGCCGTCAGCACTGCTACACAAAATCCTGTTTTACACTCTATGTGGTTCATAATCTGAGAAAAAACTGTCTATCTATTCTTGTGGTGATGTTTTGGTACGCTACGAATTATTAGGCCAAGCGCCATGTAGCTTCGCAAAAGTAATAAAAATGTTTTACTTACTCCAACTTTTTGTCGCTATTCTGCGCAAGCTTGTTCTCTCGGGGAAAGTTAAACACAATCGAAAGTACTACCATTGCGGCCAACGCCCAAGCATAGTGCAGGTGGGGCAGGAACGCTACCGGAGACAGATGCGCCAAGCCGGCGGCAAGTAGGGTTTGAGCTCCGTAGGGAATGACGCACTGAACGATGCACGAGCAAGTGTCGAGCAGACTGGCCGTCTTTCGGTCTGAAATTCCGAACTCGCGTGATATGCTACGTGCTATTTTCCCCACGGTGATGATAGCAATGGTGTTGTTGGCTGTGCACACGTTCACAATGCTCACCAGCGCCGCGATGCTAGCTTGTGCTCCTCTGCCGCCGTGTATGCGGCGCGTGAGAGCGCTTATTATGAAGCGGATACCACCATTAAAACTGATTACTTCCAGAAGGCCGGCGGCCAAGAGAGTCACCACTATCAGGTCGCTCATGCCGGTTATGCCTTCTCCCATTGTTTGGCACATATCCATCAGGGCCGTGCCGCCACAGAGCAACCCAAGCACTATGCTCATCACTATTCCTAGTGTGAGCACCACCATCACGTTTATCCCGGCTATGGCTGTGACTATGACCGTGAGGTAGGGCAGTATCAAGTACCACTTACCGCTCTCAGGTGTCACCGGAGTAATGGTTATTGTTTCGCCCACCACGCTGTAGTAAATCAGCACCATCACTGCGGCCGGAAGCGCAATCTTGATGTTGGCCATGAATTTGTCTTTCATTTCCAGCTTCAGGGTGCGTGTGGCTGCAATGGTGGTGTCGGATATGAATGAGAGGTTGTCGCCAAAAAACGAGCCACCCAGCACCACCGCCACAAAGAAGGCTGTGTCGCCGCCCGTCATCTGAGCCATCTGTGCGGCAAAGGGCGTGAGTGCCACGATGGTTCCCACTGATGTTCCTATCGACATGGATATAAAGCATGTGGTGATGAATAATCCCGGCAACAGAAATTGCTCCGGAAGTACCCACAGTGTGAAATTAACAGTCGCGTCGATTGAGCCCACGCCTCGGGCCAGGGCTGAAAAGGCACCGGCGAGCACGAAAATCCAAATCATATACAGAATGTTAGTATTGGCTGCTCCCGACGAGAATATCTCAATCCGCTCGCTAATTCCCATACGTGGCATGGTGAGTAGCGCCCACATGCTTGCCACAATAAACGCGATAGAAAGAGGCATTTTGTAGAAATCGCCAATTATCACACTTACTGCTACATATAGCACCAGAAATACCACTATGGGCGAGAGTGCCAGTAGTCCTTTTCGTGTACTTATTTTGTCGTTTGCCATCAGTTTATGGAGCCAAAGTAAAAGCCGTCGGTTAGTGCTATAAAGCCGCTGCTTGATGAAAAATGCCCGCTAACAGGTTAGTTTTGTTAGCAGGCAATTAGTTATCTCAGTGAGGTCGGTAGCGGATTCGAACCGCTGTGCCCGGTTTTGCAGACCGATGACTAAACCACTCATCCAACCGACCGATTTGCGTTTAGCGTCTGCAAAATTATAACATTTTTTTTGTTTATGCAACTCCCGTGCCACATTTTTTCGTGTTACACTCGCGATTATCCGTTTTTTGTTCGTGTATGCATTGTTTGGCCATAAGACATCCGGCGCACCGCGGCGGCAAGTGGTTGCGGGATTTGTAAAGGCGCACCACAGCTCTAACGGTCACCAGTAGCGCAACTGACACTACTGCGGCTACTATAGCATATTGTAGAGTGGTATTCATGCCGATGGTGTGATATGAGTTATTTTTTAGTTGTAAACGTTTTGCGAACCATAGTGGCGAGCTTGGTCGGCGTAAGGTCGGCCGGGTAGTCGCTGAACCTGAGCAAAAGTGTGCATCCCTCGGCGTAGCGTGAGCAACCATAGGCGGTGCGTCCTTTCAGCAAGTGGCCTTTGCCGCAAATTGGGCACACGATGTCTTCCACTTTTTTCACACGTGGCGCGCGGGGTTTCTTGGGTTTTGTTTCGTCTGTGTTGTCGTTGCCGGCTTTATTGGCGTTTGCCTTGGGCTTAGTATCCGGCTCCACAGCAATGCTCTGGCCGGAGTTGTCTCGTAGCACGTTGAGCACAATTTCGCCCACCATGATTTTCAGCTCGTCGATAAACTGTGCCGCACTGAATTCTCCTCGTTCTATCTTGCGCAGTTTGTTCTCCCACAGGCCGGTTAGCTTGGCCGACTTGAGCAGTTCCTCCTTGATGGTGTCGATAAGCTGCACTCCGGCCGGTGTGGCAACGAGGCTTTTGCGCTCCTTGCGTATGTAGTGGCGCTTAAAGAGCGTTTCTATTATAGCTGCGCGAGTCGAGGGGCGTCCTATTCCGTTTTCTTTCATAGCGTCGCGCAGTTCCTCGTCTTCCACGGTTTTGCCGGCAGTTTCCATGGCTCTCAGTAGTGTCCCCTCGGTGTAAGGTTTGGGAGGCTGTGTGCTTTTTTTGTTGAGCGACGGCTCGTGTGGCCCGCTCTCACCGGTTGTAAATATCGGCATGGCGTTGTTGTCATCCTCGGTGTCGGCACTGCTATCTTCCTTGTCCTTGTTGTAAATCACGCGCCAGCCATCTTTTAGTATCTGCTTGCCTGTGGCCTTGAACTCATGTTGGCCCACTGTGGCCATTACTGTGGTGGTGGAGAACTCACAGTCCGGGTAGAATGCGGCTATAAACCGCTTGGCAATGAGATTATACACAAGTTTCTCATCGTGGCTCATGGCCACGCTCTGCGGTGGCACATTGGTGGGGATTATGGCGTGGTGGTCGGTGACCTTGCTGTTGTCGAACACCTTCTTGCTCTTGGGCAACTTGCCGGCGAGTACAGGCGTTGTGAGGTCGGCGTAGGGCGTCATGGCTTGCATTATGCCAGGCACCTTGTCGTAGATGTCTTCGCTAAGGTATGTGGTATCTACGCGCGGATAAGTGGTGACTTTTTTCTCGTAAAGGCTTTGTATCAGTTGCAGTGTCTGGTCGGCGCTAAACGAGAATTTGCGGTTACACTCCACTTGCAGACTGGTTAGGTCGAACAGCCGCGGAGGTGCTTCGCGTCCCTTCTTGGTGCTTATTTCGCCCACTGTAAGCGGCTGGCTCTTGATGGCTTGGATTATGTCACTCGCCTCGCCCTCGGTCTTGAATCGGCCTCGGGTAGAATTGAACGTGGTCTCGCGATACACGGTCTTGATTTCCCAGTAATCTTCGGGGACAAAGTTCTCTATCTCGCGTTGGCGGGCTACTATCAGAGCCAGAGTCGGGGTCTGGACACGACCTATCGACAGCACGCTTTGTGCCACACCGCTACGATAACGGAGCGTGTAGAGTCGCGTGGCGTTCATGCCCAGAATCCAGTCGCCTATGGCTCGCGACAGGCCGGCGTAGTAGAGGTTGTTGAACTTCTCGCCGTCTTCGAGATGCGCGAACCCCTCGCGTATGCTCTCGTCGGTGAGCGACGAAATCCACAGCCGCTTCACCGGTATTTGGCATCCTGCTTTCTGATACACCCAGCGCTGAATCAACTCTCCTTCCTGACCGGCATCGCCGCAGTTAATAACTTCTTCAGCATTGCTTATAAGTGCCTCTATTACATGGAATTGCTTCTTGATTCCCTCGTCTTCGATTACTTTTATACCGAATCGCTCGGGAATCATCGGTAGCGCGCCCAGACTCCAACGCTTCCAGCGGTCGGTGTAGTCGGCCGGCTCTTTTAGGGTGCACAGATGGCCGAATGTCCACGTCACCTGATAGCCGTTGCCCTCAAAATAGCCATCGTGTCGGTCGGTGGCTCCAAGCAGACGGGCAATGTCGCGGGCCACGCTGGGTTTCTCCGTTACGCAAACTTTCATTCTCCCAGTTTCATTTGTTTGGCCTCGTCCCAGAGTGCGTCCATTTGGGCCAGAGTCAGTTCGTTGATGTGGTGTCCTTGCTCCTTTGCGCGGCGTTCGATATGGTTGAAGCGCGCTATGAACTTGCGGTTTGTCTTCTCCAAAGCGTTGTCCGGACGCACGCCGTAGAGTCGCGCAGCGTTTACTACGGCAAATAGCAGGTCGCCGAATTCCTTCTCGGTGTTCACCGCATTGCCGCTTTTCAGTTCGGCCTCCACTTCGGCCATTTCTTCGCGCACCTTCTCCCACACATCCTCTTTCTTATCCCAGTCAAAACCCACGTGGGCGGCTTTCTCCTGGATGCGCTCGGCCTTGATGAGCGAGGGTAGGGCGGCTGGCACTCCTCCCAGCACTGTCTTGTTACCGTCTTTTTCTTTCATCTTCAGCAGTTCCCAGTGGTCGAGCACTTCGTTGGCATCGGTCACATGGTCGTTCCCGTAGATGTGTGGATGGCGGAAGATGAGTTTCTCGCGCAGCGCGTCGCACACGCTGGCAATGTCATAGTCACCCTTTTCCTCGCCTATGCGGGCATAGAGAACCACATGCAGCAGTACGTCGCCCAGTTCTTTTTCAATTTTTCGCTTGTCGCTACCAAGCAGAGCGTCGGCCAACTCCATCGCTTCCTCTATGGTGTTGGGGCGCAGGCTCTCGTTGGTCTGCACCGAGTTCCATGGACAACGCTCGCGCAGTGTGTCCACTACATCGAGCAGTCGCTCCAGTGCGTGCAGTCGTCGGTTACGTATATCTTCGGTCATAATCTTGTTCTCTGTTTTGTTCGCATCTTGGTATGGCTCCAGATGCCGATGCGCGTGCGCGATACACAATAAGTGGGAACATTCAGTGTCGTATGGGAACATAGAATTCCACTGTCGTCATGTATGTGCCACAATTCTCTTCTCGTGTGCAAAATTAAGCCTAAGTTTTGAAATGCGCAACTTCTGGCGGCAAAGTTATCTCTCGCGGTGAAATATGTAGTGATTAATGGGGAAGTTTTATTTGAAATCGGTAAATATTTGCTATCTTTGTAGCATGGTGTTTGGTTCACATGAGGTAGCCACCGAAAATATAAATAAATGTAACCGCTTAATTATCACTACTTATGAAACGATTAATTATCGCACTCGCAATTCTTGCTATAGCCGGAGTCACGTATTTCGCAATGGAATACGACCGCACTATCACTTTTAAGGACTTGC
The DNA here is from genome assembly GCA_902786725.1 of uncultured Bacteroidales bacterium. Lineage (GTDB taxonomy): Bacteria > Bacteroidota > Bacteroidia > Bacteroidales > Muribaculaceae > Sodaliphilus. Next base: position 41,667 of record CADADP010000012.1, on the reverse strand, counting down.
CTCCTAAAGCTCAGGCGCTAATCAATACCAATTTTGAGGGTAACAGCCCCATCTTTATAACCACAGATTGGGACGACTACAAGGTGGTGCTCAGTGGCGCTCAGAAACTGGAGTTCGACCGCGACGGTGACTGGCGTGATATAGAGTGCGGAATCGCCGGCGTGCCGGTGAGTATTTTGCCGCCACCCATCGCCGCCCACGTGGCGCAAACGTTTCCCGGTGCCAAGATTTCTAGTATCAGCAAAAACTGGCAGGGATATGATGTGGAACTCAATACAGGACTTGAGATCGAGTACGACAAAGACTTCCAGGTCACACGCATCGACGACTAACCGGCCCATGATGTCCTCTTAGGACATTGCAAAACATTCATCTTGCTTAATTTGTTGGGGGGTGGTTAGTAAGCCATGATGTAGTGATAGTCGTCTTGAACGGTGATAAACTGGTCGGCCACTTCGCGCCAGATCGAGAAGTGAGTGCCCTCGAGCGACGACCATCTCACGTATAGCTCCAACCCCTTCTCGGTGGCGGCCATAACCATGATTTCTGGCTCAAACCACATCAGTTCATCGATGCTGAGGCCAATGTCGGTGGACGTGTTGTCGGCCGGGTCAATATCGATCCACGAGTTGCGAGTGGAAACCACTTGTCCCTCGGCCACGCAGACAAGTGAAGTCAAGACGCGTCCGTTGCGAGGTTCGAACAGTACTTGGTAGAACGAACGCTCGTTCACTTGACAACTCGCCAACCAGTGAATCTGCTTAATGCGGTCATTACCGCCGAAGTATTGCTCAATGAGCTTGCGTACGCCGGCGCTAACTGCCGGTCTCGCCTCGCCCGACATCCAGCGCGAGAATTGCAGCGGATTGTGGTCGCTTAGCCATGTGTCGGGCACAATCAGTGGCACAGCGGCTTCGTTGCTGTAGCCACGGAACATCTTTCCTGTGAATTGACGATTGTCGAGGGCGAAGGTATAGCACATGCCCAAGTCAAAGTCTTGACCATCGATTTTATATGAGCCTTTTTCTGCTTTGACGAGATGTATGTTGCCTATGTGAGGCTTGAAAATCATGCGGTTATACACTGTGGTGAGCATAATCTGCTCGTCGGCTGTGACATCACCTGGAACGGTGAACCGGTTGGCGGCTATGTCGATGTCGTAGGCAAACAGCGGGTGATGCCGCAATGTGATGTCGTGGCTACGGTTAGTGGCGGTGTTTATGTAGAAACTATTGATTGGTTGCCAGTTGAGCGTGTCGGAGTTCACTGTGTAGTCGGGGCTGATGAGGTGCACCTCGCCGTCAACCACGTTGAACACGCAACAGGTTTTGTTGATATCGGCTACCACCAATTCCAGTTTGCCGTCGTGGTTAAGGTCTTGAATCACGTAGTAGTAAGCCTTTTCCACTCCATCGGTCAGGTCATCGGCACTGGCCAGAACGTCTTCAAAATTGGTATAAAAGAAGTCTTCTTGAGTCAAGGAACTGGCGGCGTTAACGGTGCTGACCGCTACCGCAACCATAGTAATAAGTGTAATGCTAATTCGTCTCATAAAGCCCGGAGTATTTAGTAATATAATTAATAATCAGTGAATTGTTTCGCTTGGTTGCTATTTCGCTTCTTTGCCGCGGCTCAGGAAGTCCATAAATCGGACCACATCCTCATCGTAGGCCACAGGGCCCGATGCGAGGCGCCCGTCGGGGGAGAGTACCACGTAGAACGGTTGTGAGTTGGAGTTGAATTTGTGTCGCTGCAGATAGCTCCACTTGTCGCCCACGGTGCGCAGTTCCACGGCTTTGCCATTCTCCATCACATGATATGGCTTCTCTAACTCTGCGCGGTCGTCAACCATCAGCCTCACGGTAATGAAATTGTCGCGAATGTAGCGCTTCACGTCGTCGCGGTCGAGCACGGCACCTTCCATTTTGCGGCAGTTAACACATCCATAGCCTGAGAAATCCACAAATACCGGCTTGTCCAGCCGCTGAGCGGCGGTCATGGCGCGGTCGTAGTCGTCGTAGGTGACCGAGTCATCGGCATAGAGGTTGAAGTCCTGAGTGCTGAGCGGTGGCACAAACGCGCTGGTGGCGCGAAGCGGAGCGCCCCACAAGCCCGGAATCAGATAGATGGCGAAAGCCAGCGATGCTAAGGCCAAAAAGAAGCGCGTAACACCAATGGCGCTTGCGTCGCCGTCGCCCTTGAAGCGGAACAGCCCCAGCAGATAGAAGCCCATCAGCCCAAAAATCACAATCCATAGTGCCAAGAACACCTCGCGGTCCAGGATATGCCAGCCGTAGGCCAAGTCGGCCACCGACAAGAATTTCAGCGACAGAGCCAGTTCCACGAAGCCAAGTAGCACCTTCACCGTGTTGAGCCAGCTACCTGAGCGTGGCAGTTGCTTTAGCCACGACGGGAACATGGCAAATAGAGTGAACGGGATGGCCAGCGCCAGAGCAAAGCCCAGCATTCCCAGCGCCGGGGCCATTTTGGAACCGCTACTGGCGGCTTCCACAAGCAGTGTGCCAATGATGGGACCGGTGCATGAGAACGACACAATCACCAGCGTGAATGCCATGAAGAAAATGCTCAGTGCGCCGGTTGTGCGCTCGGCGTTGCGGTCCATGCGGTTGCTCCAGGATTGGGGCAATTTGATGTCGAAAGCACCGAAAAACGAGATGGCGAACACCACCAGAAGCAAGAAGAATATGATGTTGCAGATAGCGTTGGTGGCCAGATTGTTGAGCGCATCGGCCCCGAAAATGGCTGTTACGAGCAGTCCCAGCAACAGATAAATCACTATAATCGATGCCCCATAAATGACCGCACCGGCCACAGCACTGCGTCGGTTGCCGCTCTTTTTGAGGAAGAAACTGACAGTGAGTGGGATTATGGGCCACACGCAGGGTGTGAGCAGAGCCATGAGACCACCCAAGAAGCAGGCGAAGAAAATGAGCCACAACGAACTTCCGCTGCCGGAGCCGCCCGTAATTGGGGCTTGCCCGTCGTCATAGGTTACCGGAGCCCACAGGTCGGTCTCTACCGCCGGTTCGGACGACGTGCTATCGGCACTTGCTTCGGCTATAGCACTGTCTTTGCCGTCTTTATCATCTTTGTCGGTTTCGTTTTCGTTCCGGTTAATCGTTGCGCTGCCTGTGATGGTGACTGGTTCGGTGGTCGGAGCGTTGCACTCGCGGTTGTTGCACGTCATAAAGCGGATGTTGCCGCCTATTTTGTATTTCTCGGCTGTGACATTGAACACTTGTGTGAGTGTCACCTCGTTTTCCCACCAACTAAGGTCCATCTCAAACATGTCGTCATATTCCTTATGGGCGGCTGGATGGCTTTGCAATTTGCCCACAGGCTTGGCGCCATCGAGCGCAGTCCATTCCACTGAGAGTGGGGTGGGACCACCCGGGGCTATGTCGGTACCATAGACGTGCCATCCACCATCGATTCTACCATGCAGAACCACGGTAATCATGTCGCCGCCACGGCCGTTTTTCACCTCGCTTGTCCATTGAACGTGGCGGGAAATCTCGGCTGAGTTGTGGAATACACAGCATATTAGGGCCAGAATTATTGTCGCAAATTTTCTCATTGTCGTGAGGTTTGTAGAGGGGCAACGCGTAATGTCGCTCACAAAGATAATCAAAATTTTGGTATCCGCCGAGTATTAGTGTTATAGAATTTAGGTGGGTGCTGAATCGGTTTTACTGTGAGCCACGCGCAGTTCTATCGCTTCTTTTCCGGTCATGTGCTCAATGCGAAGTTTAAGCGTAAGCACGCGATTGAGCGAGTGCTCAATCTCGCGCTTCAGCCCGGTCTCGTCGCCCGGAGCGTACCTGCGTCCCAGAAGCTTTAGTGCCTGCAACATCTCGTCGGGGTCGCTGATTATGGAAATGCGCCCAAACGCTATTACGCTGCGGAAATAGGTGGTGAATTCGGCCGGCTTCACGTCGTCTTTCTCAATCACGCAAAACGAGCACCGGTCGTCGGCCTTGATAGCGTCCACCTTATGGCCCTGTACGGCCGAGTGGAAATAGAGCGCGCCCTGGGCAAAAACGTAACTGAGAGGCACGGCGTAGGGATAGCCACCATCGCCGATGAGCGCGAGCACCCCCGAAGTGGCGCTATGTAGAATTTTTTCACATTCGGCCGCCGATAATTCTTGGCGACGCCGACGCATGGCCCTGAAATTTATCATGATTGTTTCTGTCTTTTGCTTAATCTATGGCAAAAATAAGCAAATGGCGTCACTTATGCAATGTGTTGAGCGATTTCGTGTGGTTTTCTTGGGTTAAACAAAGTGAAATATAGACATTCGCTTTGCTTTTTACACGATTATTCTTAATTTTGCAAGTTAAAATTATGGCTTTACCGAGATTTAAACAGAGTGATATTAATGGGATCCGCTCCCGGGTGGAGCGGGCGCAGAGGATAGTGATTACGTGTCACAAGGCTCCTGATGGCGATGCCATAGGTTCGTGCCTTGCGCTTATGTCGCTATTTCGCCGTATGGGTAAGGTCGCCGATGTGGTGACGCCCGATATGCCATTGCGTGCGCTGATGTTTGCGCCGGGAGCTAATCAGATTATCGTGAACTCGGTCAATGAGAAGGCTGTGCGGCAGTTGCTGCAGAAAGCCGATTTGATTTTCTGTCTCGACTTCAACTCACTTCACCGGGTGGATAAGATGGCTGAGGCGCTGGCCGAGGCGCCGGCATTCAAAGTGATGGTGGATCATCACATAGGCCCGGAGCGGTTCTGCGATATCACGCTCTCCGAGCCCGAGCGGTCATCGACGTGCGAACTTCTGTATCACGTGATAGGTGCGCTTGGCTACCACCGGTTCATTTCGCGCGAAGTGGCTCAGTGCCTTTTCTTGGGTATGATGACCGACACGGGGAATTTTACCTACGGAAGCGAAGACCCTGAGATTTATATCGTTGTTGCCGACTTGCTGAGTTACGATATCGATAAGGCTTATATCTACAACATGGCGCTCAACACATTCAGTGCCGATAGTCTGAGGCTTCGCGGTTACGCGCTGAACAGCAAAATGGAGATTTATCCCGAAAAAGGCGTTGCAGCTATATTCTTGTCGCAAGAGGAACTCGACGAATACCGCTACAAGAAGGGCGACCTTGAGGGTCTTGTCAATAAGCCATTGTGTATCCCTGAGGTGACGATGTCGTTCATGTTCCGTGAGGACTCCACGGCCGGGCTGATTAAGGTCTCGACACGTTCGCAAGGCGATCGCTCTGTGGAGGAGATATGCCGCGAGCACTTTGGCGGCGGGGGGCACAAGAATGCCTCGGGTGGTGACTTTCACGGTACGCTCGATGAGGCCAAAGCCGAGTTCCTGAAAATATTGTCTAATCTATGAACTGGAATTAATATATCATTAGAAATGAAGAAGATAAGACCTATTTTAATGCTGCTTGGAGTCATCACCCTGATGGTGACCGCATCGTGCAGCAAAAACAAGAGTTATGCCGAGTTGCTCAACGAGGAGCGCCGTGCCACCAACATGTACCTGGCCGGGTTCAGGGTAGTGAACGATATTCCTGAGGACCGTAACTTTGAGACGGGCAAAGATGCCCCGTTCTATAGGATTGACCCGGAAGGTAACGTGTATATGCAGGTTATAAAGGCCACTAAGCATAGCGATGACGCTGCTGCTTATAATGAACCTATTTTCTTCCGCTACATGCGCTATGACCTGCTTTCGTGGTATAACAACGGCACTTGGGAAGGCGAGGGTAACGCGTCGGAGATGAGCCTATCTTCCACCTATTTCCTCTATTCCAATTTCACCGCCACCTCGTCGGCTCAGTATGGCTACGGCTTGCAACTGCCACTCACCTACATAGGCGTTAACAGCGAGGTGAATCTGGTGATACGCTCTCAGTATGGCACCACGAGTGAGATTTCTTACGTGCGGCCGTTCATGTATAACGTTCGCTATTTCCGTGGCAAGATCTAACCGCCTGAATTTATTGCAATTAACAGAATATTAAAGAATTATAGTTTTTTATGTCACTTATTAAATCCATTTCGGGTATCCGAGGCACAATCGGTGGCCCGGCAGGCGACGGTCTTACGCCGCTCGATATAGTTAAGTTTACAAGTGCTTATGCCACTTTCATTCGTCGCAACACGCGGACCACATCAAATGTGATAGTTGTTGGCCGCGACGCCCGTCTCTCGGGCCGCATGGTTCTGAATCTTGTTACCGGCACGCTCACCGGCATGGGATTCGATGTGGTGAATATAGGTTTGGCCACCACACCCACCACCGAACTTGCTGTGGTGCAAGAGAAAGCATGTGGCGGTATCATTATCACAGCATCGCACAATCCCAAGCAGTGGAACGCCCTCAAGCTACTCAACGAACACGGTGAGTTCCTCAATGATGCCGAGGGAAAGGAAGTGTTGCGTCTGGCCGATGCCGAGGACTTTGATTACGCTGAGGTTGACAACCTTGGGCGTGAGCAGAAGAACTACACCTATTTGCGTCGCCACATCGATGCCGTGCTTGCACTTAAACTGGTGGACGTGGAAGCAATCCGTAAAGCCAACTTTACTGTGGCAGTAGATGCCGTGAACAGTGTGGGTGGCGTAGCAATTCCCAAATTGCTCGAGGCACTGGGAGTGAAGAATGTGGTGAAACTGTTCTGTGACCCTACAGGCAACTTCGGTCATACACCCGAGCCGATTCCCCAAAACCTGACTGCTGTGAGCGACTATATGAAGCAGGGCAAGGCCGATGTTGCGTTTGTGGTTGACCCCGATGTGGACCGCCTGGCCATAATCATGGAGAACGGCGAGTTCTTCGTGGAGGAATACACTCTGGTGTCGGTGGCCGACTATGTGCTGAGCCACACTCCGGGTGCTACCGTTAGCAACCTCTCTTCTTCGCGTGCTCTGCGCGACGTTACCGAGCGACACGGTTGCACCTACACGGCCGCCGCCGTGGGCGAGGTCAACGTTGTAACCGAGATGAAGCGCACAGGCGCTGTGATAGGCGGCGAGGGTAATGGTGGAGTCATCTATCCTGAGCTGCACTATGGGCGCGACGCTCTCGTGGGCGTGGCTCTGTTCCTCACGCTGCTCGCTAAGAGCGGCAAGAAGGTGAGCGAACTCAAGGCCACCTATCCGCAGTATAGCATAGCCAAGACCAAACTCCAACTCACTCCCGAAATGGACGTGGATGCCATCCTCGAGGCTGTGAAGAAGCACTATGCCAACGAGCGGCTCACCACCATCGACGGTGTGAAAATCGACTTTGCCGATGGCTGGGCACATCTGCGCAAGAGCAACACCGAACCCATCATCCGCATCTACAGCGAGGCCCACACCATGGCTGAGGCCGAGAAACTGGGCGAAGATGTGAAAGCGATTGTGGAGCGGCTATGCTGACACTTCACCGGCAACATAATCCCACAAGTGACTCCTGCCGAAGCGAAAACACATAAGGAACTCCAGCTGAAAAGAATTCCACACGATAAGGCGGCGCATCCACCCAGATGCGCCGCCATTTTACCCCCTCACCCTCACACTGGGTGCACACAATCCACAGAAATGTTGCCGGAGGCAACCCCATAAATTCGTGAAAATTCGCGTATATTCGCGGTTAAAAACCCTCGCGCAAATTCGTTCATAATACCTCGAAACTCCGCATTTCAACCACCAGAACAGCGTTTTTAACAAAAATAAGTTAAAAACAATATTGATTAACTTGATAAAGTTGCGAAAACACGCAGATATAGCTTATATTTGCATTTAAAATATAATGACATTGAATTATTTACTAACAAATCTTTTACTACAATGAGTGAATCGGTCAATATCAGAGAGTTAAACGACTTGATAGCAAGTAAAAGCAGTTTCGTGAACTTGATAACACAGGGCATGGACCAGACGATTGTGGGTCAGAAACACCTTGTGGACTCGCTCTTGATAGCCTTGCTGGCCAACGGGCACATTCTGCTCGAGGGCGTTCCCGGCTTGGCCAAGACGCTTGCTATCAAGACACTTGCTCAGTTAATCGACGCTAAATACAACAGAATACAGTTTACCCCCGACCTGTTGCCCGCCGACGTGATAGGAACAATGGTCTATAGCGTGAAGCAGGAAAAGTTTGAGGTGAAGAAGGGCCCGGTTTTCGCCAACTTTGTGCTTGCCGATGAGATCAACCGTGCTCCGGCCAAGGTGCAGAGCGCGTTGCTCGAAGCCATGCAAGAACGTCAAGTAACCATTGGCGACAACACATTCCGCCTCGACGACCCGTTCCTGGTGATGGCCACTCAGAACCCGATAGAGCAAGAAGGAACTTATCCGTTGCCCGAGGCGCAAGTAGATCGTTTCCTGATGAAGGTGGTGATAGGCTACCCTAACAAGACTGAGGAAAAGCAGATAATTCGCATGAACATCGGCAGCGAGCGCCCGCAAGTGCGTCCGCTCATCACGCCGGCCGACATCACCGAGACACGCTCGGTGGTGGAGAAAATCTACATCGACGAGAAGATAGAAAAATACATCGTGGATATCGTGTTTGCCACTCGCTTCCCCAGCGACTACGGCATGAACGACCTGACGAGCATCATCTCGTTCGGCTCGTCGCCACGAGCATCAATCAGCATGGCTCTGGCCGCTCGCGCCTACGCGTTCTTGCGCGGTCGCGGCTATGTGATTCCCGAGGACGTGCGTGCCGTGTGCCACGATGTTATGCGTCACCGCATTGGCCTGTCGTATGAGGCCGAGGCCAATAATATCAGCGCCGACGAGATTATAAGCGAAATTCTGGACAAGATTGCGGTGCCTTGATTCTAAACTGCCGTTTGCGTTATGGACTCTAATGAACTGCTGAAAAAGGTCCGCAAAATCGAGATAAAAGCCAAGGGGCTTTCTCACAACGTGTTCGCCGGAGAATACCACTCCGCCTTTAAGGGACGTGGTATGACCTTCAGCGAAGTTCGTGAGTATCAGTATGGCGACGATGTGCGCGACATCGACTGGAACGTGACCGCGCGTCATAATCGCCCCTTCGTCAAGGTCTATGAGGAGGAACGCGAACTCACGGTGATGTTGATGGTGGATGTCTCGGGCAGTAACGACTTTGGAGCCGTGGGCGACATAAAGCGTGAGATGATGACTGAGGTGGCGGCAACGCTGGCGTTCTCGGCTATCGAGAACAACGACAAGGTGGGCGTGATATTCTTCAGCGACAAGATAGAGAAATTTATTCCGCCACAGAAGGGGCGTAAGCACATTCTGCTCGTAATCAGGCAACTGCTCGACTTTAAGCCCGAGAATCGCGGCACCGACATCAATCTGGCTCTGGAATACCTCACCAGCGTGATAAAGAAGCGCTGCACCACATTCGTGATTTCGGACTTTATCGACTCGCGCGACTTCTACAAGCCCATGTCGATAGCCAACAGCAAACACGACTTGATAGCGGTGCAGGTCTATGACAAGCGCGACTCGCAGATGCCTGCAGTGGGTCTGCTTCGTGTGCGCGATGCCGAGACAGGTGCCGAGAAGTGGGTGAACACCGCTTCGGCGCGCGTGCGCCAGGCCTACAACAAGTGGTGGTACGAGCGTCAGCAGAGTGTGAACGAGACGTTGCAGCGTTGCCGCGTGGATGTGGCTTCGGTGGCCACTGATGAGGACTATGTGAAGGCGCTTATGGGACTGTTCAAAAAGCGTGGGGTGGGGCGATGAGAACCTGCCTGCTGACAAGCGTTAAGAATATGTGATACACTGAAAAATCGAAATGAGGCGATTCAACGAAATATTATCATCCTTGCTGGTTGCGATGGCAATTGTGGCACCGGCATTTAGCGCCGGTGCCGTCGGAGTGACGCTCCGCGCCAAGCTCGACTCGGCCATGATACTAATGGGCAACACCACGGCGATGCACCTGGAATTGGTGCAAGACAAAGGCGCCACAGGAGTGTTCTCAATCGACCGTACCGACACCATCAACGCGTTTGTGGAGATAGCGGCCCGTATCACGCCCGATACCACCGACCTGGGCAACAATCGCCAGCAAATTAATCGCGACATCATCCTGCAGTCGTTCGACTCGGGTGTGTATGTGTTGCCACCGGTGCTCTATATCACCGGAAAAGATACAATCGAGAGCAATCCGCTCACACTCAAGGTGATTCCGGTGAAGGTGGACTCGCTAAGGGACATACACGACTACAAGCCGGTGCATGAAGTGCCGTTCAGGCTACTGGACTTGGTGCCGTCGTGGATAACCGACTACTGGTGGATTTATCTGCTTGTGGCAATCATAATAGCCGCCGGTGTGTATGCCTACTTGCGGTGGTTCCGCAAAGGCGAAAATCCGTTTAAGCCGCGCGAGGTGCAGTTGCCACCTTACGATGAGGCCATTAAACGTCTGCAAGAGTTAAAGGCGAAGAACCTGTGGCAGAACGGCCAGGAGAAAGAGTACTACACCGTGATGACCGACATCCTGCGTAACTACATCGACCGCCGCTTCGACATCAATGCCGTGGAGATGACCACCACCCAGATAATAGCCACGCTCAAGCAGAACGACGAGACGCGTGCCGTGAACGAGCAACTGAAAGAAATTCTGGACGTGGCCGACTTTGTGAAATTTGCCAACCAGCGTCCGCTGGCCGACGACAACGAGATGGCATATCAGCGTGCCGTGCGTTTCGTTGAAGACACTAAGCCTGTGGAGGCAACGCCGGCCGAAGGCGAGGTTGAGGGTGAATCCGCCGACCGAGAAAAGGAGGTGAAGCCATGATGACGCTGCAACATCCCGGCCTCCTGTGGCTGCTTCTAATCTGGGTGCCGCTAATTGCGTGGTACGTGCTCAAGCAGCGCAAGGCGCAACCCACAATGTTGCTCTCGTCGTCCTCGGCGTTCGCTCAGTTGCCCACCAGCTGGAAGGTCTATGCCAAGCACGCTTCTTTTGTGCTGAAACTGCTGGCCATAGGTTGCCTGATAGTGATACTGTGCCGCCCGCAGACCCACGACAGCTGGTCCAAGTCGGAGACCGAGGGAACCGATATAGTGGTGGCTCTGGATATATCCACCAGTATGCTCGCCAAGGACTTTTCACCCAACCGCCTGGATGCGGCCAAGGACGTGGCGACCCAGTTCGTGAGCGGACGAGAGACCGATAACATAGGTTTTGTTATCTTTGCCGGTGAGGCGTTTACGCAGGTGCCTATGACCACCGATAAGGCCACACTGGTTAATTCCATCCACGACGTGGAAATAGGTGCCCTTGACGATGGCACGGCCATTGGCGACGGAATAGCCACTGCAATTAATCGTATTAAGGACGGTAAAGCCAAGTCCAAGAGCATTATCCTGCTCACCGACGGTTCTAACAATACCGGAGTGGTGGCGCCACTCACCGCAGCTCAGATAGCGCTCAAGTATGGGATAAAGATCTACACCATTGGTGTGGGCACCAACGGCACCGCGCTCTATCCGGTGGCTATGGACTATAGCGGCCACATACAGTATGAGCGCCTACCGGTGGTAATAGACGAGGCCACACTCAAGAAGATAGCCTCTAGCACCGGTGGCAAGTATTTCCGCGCCACAAACAAGGGGGTGCTTAAGCAAGTATTCAATGAGATTGACCAGTTAGAGAAAACGCGTATGGACGTGCGCAACTTCAGTCACACCGAGGACAATTACATGCCCTGGGCATGGTTGTTGCTGCTCATCCTTGTGCTCGACTCAGTGCTTAACTATGTGGTGTTAAGACGCATCCCATAAGTGATGGCTAATATTTAATAATTTGATTTAAAACTTGATAGTTACACGATATGTTCAGTTTTGCCAATCCACAGTATTTGTATCTGCTACTGCTTATCCCGGTGGTGCTGATGCTCTTTATCTGGGCCAGAATCGAGAGGAAGCGGAACATTGAGCGGTTTGGACGTGCCGATGTGGTGCGGTCGCTCATGCCCGATGTGTCGCCCTATAAGCCATGGATAAAACTCACACTGGAACTGCTGGCACTGGCCATGGTGGTGATAATACTGGCTCGGCCGCGTGCCGGCTCGCACAAGACCACACAGACGGTCAACGGCATAGAAGTGATGGTGGCTCTGGACGTGTCTAACTCGATGCGCGCCTCGTGTAGCGACAATCCGCAAGATGTGAGCCGCCTGCAACGTTCCAAGATGATTCTGGAGAAGCTCATCGACCGCTTTGAGAACGACAAGGTGGGACTGATAGTCTTCGCCGGAAACGCTTACACTCAGATGCCTATCACCAGCGATTACCGCTCGGCCAAGATGTATCTCTCAGGTATCAACACCGATATGGTGCCCACGCAGGGAACCGCTATAGGCGCGGCAATCAATCTGGCGGTTAGGTCATTCTCCAAGAGCAAGAAGAGCCATAAAGCAATAATCCTTATCACCGACGGCGAGAACCATGAGGATGACGCCGTGGGTGCTGCCCGAGACGCCGCCAAGGACGGCATACAGGTGGATGTGGTGGGGATGGGCTCCACTCATGGCGCGCCAATCCCTATCGATGGCAACGGCACATTCCTGCAAGACGATGCCGGCCAGGTGGTAACCACTTACCTCAACGAGAAGATGGCGCAGGACATAGCGCGTGCCGGTGGGGGCGTGATGGTGAATGGCGGGGCTACCGATGCTCTCAACACCCTTCACGACACGCTGGCCAAGTTGGCCAAGTCTAATCTGGAGCAAGTGTCCTACACCCAGCACGACGAGCAATTTCCTCTCTTTGCCTGGATTGCCCTACTGCTGATTGTGGCTAACATTTTTGTGCTTGAGCGCAAGAACCCGTGGCTCAATAAGTTCAACTTCTTCAAAACCGATGAAAAGAAATGAGACAACTCGCAAGCATATTATTGGCTCTGAGCATTGCCATGCTTCCGCTCGCGCTGGTCGCTAAGGACGCCGACAAGTCGCAGGAGATTAAGACAGTGAAGAAGGAGCGTGTGCACCTGCGCAAGGGCAATAAACTCTACAAAGAGAAGCGCTACGCCGAGGCCGAAGTGGAATTCCGCAAGGCCGCTCAGGCCAATCCGGGTTCGCCCATAGCGGCTTTCAACCTTGCAACGGCCCTGCTAAAGCAGGACAATGGTGCCACTAAGTCCGACGACCCAAAGTCGCCGGCCAACGAGGCTAAGACGCAACTGGAGAACATAATCAAGACTTGCCCCAACCGTGAACTCACGTCCAAAGCGTTCTACAACCTGGGCAACATCGCCTTTAATCGCGAGGACTGGGACCAGGCTATAGAAAACTACAAGAACGCGTTGCGGCGCAATCCGGCCGATGATGAGGCTCGCGACAATCTGCGTTTGGCCCAGCTAAAGAAGCAACAAAGTCAAAACGACAAGAATCAGAATAAGGACCAGAACAAGGACCAGCAGAATCAAGATAAAGACAAAAATAAGGATAAGCAGGACCAAAAGGACCAGCAACAACAGCAAAACCAGAATCAGAATCAAGACCAACAACAGAAGCAACAACAGCAGCAAGGCATGAGCCAGCAGAACGTGGAGCAGGTGCTAAAGACCATGCAGGACAAGGAGCAAGAAACGCAGCGCAAGGTCAACGCTTCGCAGGCCGAGAAGAAGAAGGCCGAGCGGCGGCGCACCCAAAACCAGTGGTAAGCCTATTGTGAGTGCCGCTATAGTTGCTCAGTTTATAACGATAACAGATTATGAGGAGAATAATATACATATATTGCTCGATAATGCTTGCCACGGTGGCACAGGTGGTGGCAGCGGCCACCTTCACTGTGCATGCTCCGCGCCAAGTGACTCAGGGCAATAAATTCCAAATCACCTACGAGCTCAAGGATGCCGAGGGCGCTAACTTTGTGGCACCCGATGTGGAAGGAGCCACGAAACTCTATGGCCCGGCGCTGTCCACGTCATATAGCGCAACCATCGTGAACGGTAAGGCGTCGAGTAGCTCGTCGCAGGAGTATTCCATGATTTACAAGGCCGAAACGCCCGGAACCTACAAGGTGGGTGCCGCCTCGGTTATGGTGGGAGGCCACAAGATGACCACCAAGCCTTTCTCGATAGAGATTTTGCCAAGTGGTCAGAAAGCCGATAATTCGCGTCAGAGCAGTGGCACGTCTTATGCCAACCCTATGACGCAATCAGCCGGACATAAGGTGAGCGGCAACGACATCTTTGTGCGCATACAGATGTCTAAGCAGCACATCTATGAGCAGGAGGCCGTGGTGTGCACTATCAGACTCTACACTAAGTATCAGATATCGCAGTTTATGGCCACGTTACAACCGTCGTTCGATGGTTTCCTAATCGAGGAACTGCCACAGTCGCCTAATCTGAACAACGTGGAGTCGTATAACGGCCAGAACTATATGGTGGCCGACCTGAAGAAATGTATCCTCTACCCGCAGCAGTCGGGCAAACTCACGATAACATCGGGCAACTACGACGTGACAGTGGTGCAATACGACACCTACCGAAGCCTCTTCGGCACCCTTTCACAGCCGGTGGAGAAAAAACTGCAGGTGAAGTCTAATTCGGCCACTGTTGTGATCGACCCGCTCCCGGAGCCCAAGCCGGCTTCGTTCAAGGGGGCTGTGGGCAATTTCACGCTATCATCCTCAGTCACCCCCGACGCTCTGAAGACCTATGCCGCAGCCACCTACGGACTTACCATAAAAGGAACCGGAAACCTGAAGTATATCAAGGCCCCGGACATAGCTTTCCCCAAGCAGTTCGATGTCTATGATCCGCAGAACACCGTTAAGGCTGCGGCCAGTGGAGGCAATATGACCGGCTCGGTGACCGTTAACTACACGTTTATTCCGCAGTTTGCGGGTAAGTTCCACCTCGACCCGGCCGAGTTCACCTTTTTCAATCCGGCCACCAAGCGCTATGTCACGCTCAAGACCGAGGCCTACGACCTGAGTGTGGCTAAGGGAGCAGGAGCGCCCACAACCCACTACACTCAGCAGACCGCCGATATCCGCCACATCCACAAGCGCGAAATGACGCTCACCAAGCGGCAACACTACGCTGTGGAGAGCGTGGCCTACTGGCTGTGGTACGTGCTGCCGGCTCTGTTGTTCGCGGCCCTGCTTGTGATTTACCGCAAGCAACTGCGTGAGCGTGCCGATGTGGCTCGCATGAAGACCAAGCGGGCAAGCAAGGTGGCTCAGAAACGCCTCAAGAAGGCGCGCGCCTTTATGCAGCAGAACGACTCGGCCGCGTTCTATACCGAGACGCTTAGCGCGCTTTGGGGCTATATGAGCGACAAGTTACGCATCCCGGTTTCGGAACTGAGCCGCGACAACATCATCGCCGAGTTGCAAAACTACGGGGTGGGAGAGGAACTCACCGACCGTGTGAACCGGACTCTGGACAAGTGCGAGTTCGCGCAGTATGCTCCCGAACTTTCAGGTGACAATCTGGCCGATGTTTTCGCTGAGGCGGCCGCCCTGATTTCCGACCTGGAGAAAGTGAACAAAAAGAAGTAATCCGCTCACTTCCGCCTCATGGCGGAGGATGGAGCCATAACAATACTCACACACCATTATGAGAACCAGTTGTTTCATTATTCTGACCGTGATTGCGGCGACAATAGCTTTGGCCGCCGACAACGCCAATATAGCCAAGGCCAACCGTGCCTATGAGGAGGAATTATATAACGAAGCCCTTAGCCTATATCTCGCCGAGGCCAAAAGCACGGGCACGTCGTCGCAACTCTTCTATAACATAGCCAACACTTATTTCCGCCTCAAGGATTATCCCCACGCGGTGCTCTACTATGAGCGTGCCCTCATGCTCGACCCCTCTAACGCCGACGCGAAGGCCAATCTGGATTTCGTGCGCGAAAAGGCCAAGATTCACGAGGATTCGGGTACGTCGTGGCTCTCATCGTGGCTTGAGGCCAACGTGAGCCGCTTCTCGTCGGACTCGTGGGCCCGGTGCGCTGTGGCTTCGTTCTTGCTGTTGTTGTTGGCCGTGGCGTTGTATCTGTTCAGTTCGGTGGTGTGGCTGCGAAAACTTGGGTTCTTTGGTGGCGCGTTGCTGGCCGTGGTGAGCATAGTGGCGAATATTGCCGCATTTCACGTGTATAACAAGGCCACATCTCATGCCGATGCCATAATCACCGCCCCTGTGGCCGACCTGAGCAACGCTCCGCGCGAGCCTAAGAACAAGGCCGAGGTAGCGTTCCAAATCAATGCCGGATACAAGGTCCACATTCACGACTCGGTGCGAGTCGATGGCCGGTTGTGGCTGGATGTGGAGACCACCGACGCTCACCGCGCATGGATTAAGGCGACCGACTTGCAGAGAATATGATATTCACCCCATCACTTGTGGCGCTATGGACCAAATACGTGACTTCGACATTTCGCTCTTCTTGACCCTTCACAGGCATCACACACCGTTTTCCGACGATTTCATGTGGTACGTTTCGGGAATGGTGACATGGCTTCCCGTACTGCTGGTGTTGCTCTACATCATCTTCCGCAAAGGGTGGAAGACGGGGTTGCTCTTCATCGTCTCGCTGGCGGTGGTAATCACCATCTCCGACCAGATCTCGTCGTCGCTCATTAAGCCGCTTGTGGGCCGATTGCGCCCCACTCACGACCCCTCTCTGTCGCCGTATGTGCTACTGGTTCACGGCTATCGGGGTGGCCTCTACAGTTTTGTGTCGAGCCATGCGGCCAATAGCGTGGGTATAGCCGCGTTTATCGCTATGGTGCTGCGCAACAGGCTGGCATCGTGGGCGCTGGCCGTGTGGGTGATACTAATCTGCTACAGCCGCATCTATATTGGCGTTCACTTCCCCGCCGACCTCTTGTGTGGCTCGATGATAGGCCTTGTGGCGGCGTTCGCGGGGTGGAAACTCTTCCGCTATCTCTGCAAGCGCTTCCTGGGGCAGATCCCGGCCTATGCGCCCGCCGATTCGCACTTGCTGATTTCGGCACTTGCGGCCAACGTCATTATCTTCGCTATCGTTGCCCTATTTTGATGTAGGCCTATGGCTTTCGCGGCCATAGATGCTTTATAAACCGTCAATTCATCAGGTTTTTGAAAAATACCTTACCGAAAATTTTTTTTATCGCAATTTTGTTCCTAACTTTATACCAAATTTCAGAACTAAATCTTTTTTGATTATGCCAAAAACGATTACATTCAACCAACTTCGTAGAATCAAGGATAGCCTTCCCGAAGGCACTATGCACGTTATAGCCGACCGTCTTAATATGAATGTCCACTCTGTCCGTAACTATTTCGGTGGAGCCAATTATGACCTGGGGACCAATATGGGGGTTCACATTGAGCCGGGGCCCGATGGTGGCATCGTAATTCTCGACGACACGAAGATTTTGGATATGGCACTCGAGATTTTGGAAGACTCCAAGAAAGAAGGCAACTGATGCCGCCATCGTGGCATCGCGCCCCGATATCCCACAGTTTTTTTGACGAACAAAATTCCTGAATAGGTCTTATAAGTCTTATAAGGCCTATAGGTTCGCTTTTGCCGCTCGCTGTGGCTCAAAACGCACGTTGCCCCGGTGCTTAGCATCGGGGCAACGTTGTGTCGCATGGCAGCCGGCAACCGGCTCTCGCCCTGTTTCAGGGGCGGGGTGGCGGCAGTAGCGACGCTACTGCCACTTGGAGGAATTGTACGACGCCTCCACAGTCGCTTCCACTTCGTCGGGCAAGTTACAGAAGAAGTCGATACCTGTCCTCGTCTCCAGCTCGTCGATTGACATATACACCTCATCCTGCTTGTCGCTAGTGCTATTATAATGGTAGGTCCAGATACCCACTGCCGTGTAGGTGTTAGTGCTCTTCGTGTAGCCCATCAGTGCCATGTAGAAGTACTCCGGCACCGGCAGACGGTTGTTGCACTTCACACTCTTCACTCCGCTACTGGTGCTACCGTTGATGGTGACGTTGTCGATGGTACCGGCTTTCACCACATATAGGGTGTCGTACTGGCCGGCCCATGTCCTGATTTTCCCCTCAAGCGTACCCCACTGTCCACCGTTGTGGTTCTGGTACTGGGGTTGCATATTGCTGAAGTAGAACGTCTGGTTGTTCTGTGCCTGACTGTAGGTGCGGTCGGCACTGGGGCAGAGGTGCCCACGGCTGAAGCCGCTGCTGCTGTAGTCGCTCTGCTTTGAGCGTGTGGCGCTGGGCAGGTCGGGATCTTCAATAAAGTTGTCCTTGCGCTTGCCGGGTCCGTCCCAGTTGTTGTCAAACATCTGGTAGCAGGTGTAGCGGTTGGCTATCTTGCTGTTGTCCCACTCCAGGGCAAATGTCACATAGCCATCGCTCTCCTTGATTACCCAACTCTGGTTGCCGTCTTCCTTAATGCGCGGCCACTCCAGGTTCCACATCTTCTTCGACGCATTATAGTAGCTCGACAGCGCGTTGCGGTTCGTGTTGCCATCGTCTGTGCCACTGCTGATGGTGTAGGTCGCGCTCGCAACGCTACTGCTCTCGCTGTCCAGTATCGCAATGGCCTTCACAGTCATCGATGCCGTTATCGTCAGGCTCACACTGTTTGTGCCCCTTCCTGCATAGTTCGTGGCCGATGGCTCTGTGCCGTCGGTAGTGTAGTAAACCGTGGCTCCGCTCGTTGCGGTGCTGATGGTTACGCTCGTTGTGGTGTTGTACAGCGTGCGGCTCGATACCGAGAACGTCGGGGTCTTCACAGTGGCTGTAGCCGAGCCGTTGGCCTTGTAGATTTGAATTAAATGCTGGCTGCTCTCGTAGCAAGCGAATCGAGGCGAAGACGAGTTGTACTTAATCACGCGCGAGGGAGTTCCCACATTGGTTATAGTGGCGTTGTTACCGCTGAACTGGATTGTCCACGTGTTGCCGCTGTCTCCTGTCGTAAGCGTGTTTTTAGTGCCACTATAGTTTAGTGTGCCGCCGTCCTCGTGGGTAAACGTCCATGCTACGGCGTTTCCTCCCAGGGTCACGTACTTCACGCTCGAACCCTCTTTCACCACTGCTTCGCCGGCATCGGTGTCGAGTGTGAAATAGTCGTCGGCACTTACCGATACGCCATAAGTGTTAACCGCTCCCATGGCCGCGTTGCCGCTCTCACTCTCATACACCAAGATATAGTTGGCTCCGGCCTCCAGGTCGCCCGTGTTGTTGATGCGTGTGTAGAGTGTGCCGTCGCTCACCACGTTCACTGTGTAGCTTGCGCTGGCCTCTTCACTGCTTGCCCCGTCTTTCACGGCTATCGCCTTCACGGTGCAGCTTGCTGTCACAGTCACAGTGGCCGTTGCCGAGCCCATGGTGCCGTGGCTGCTGCTTGTGGTGGGCGTGGTGCCGTCGGTGGTGTAGTAGATTGTGGAGCCGGTGCTGGTACTGCTTATCGTCACTGTGTTCTCTGCTTCGGTAAACGTGTATCCGTCAGCCGGCGAGAACGTGGGCGCATCCACTGTTATAACAGCGCTTTCGGTGGTCTCCTGATAGAGTTGAATCGTGCCTTGCTCTGTGTCGTAGCATGCGAAGCGCTCCTGATTAGCAGTGTTGTTGTGGCAAATTTTGCGGGTGTTATCGTGTTTATTGGTGATAGTAGCGTTGCCGTCGGTAAAGCTGATTGCCCATGTCGTATTATCGCTCGACAGCGAATTGGTGTTGAGCGAGTTCCCGCTACTCCAGTACAGATAACCGCCGTTCTGATGTGTCAGTGTCCACGCGCCTTCGCTTCCGCCCAGTGTCACGTATTTCACGTCGCTGCCGCTGCTCACGTTGGCTGTGTGGTTTGTTACATCCAGAGTGAACGCCGCGTCGGTGCTTGGTGTCACGTTTAGTCCGTATTTGGTGCTGGTGGTGCTGATAGAGCCCATGGCTGCGCCGCCGGTCTCGCTCACGATGATGTATTTCTTGCCGGTCACGAGTTGTGATGTGCTCGTAACGCGGCTATACACTACTGTCTCACTCTCGCCGATGGTGTAGGAGGCTGTCACCACCTCGCTGCTTTGCTCGCCCAGGATGGCTATGGCCTTGATGGTCATGTCCTCGGTCACGGTCACACTCACGCTGTTCACTCCGCTTCCGGCATTGTTCGTGGCCGATGGGGTAGTGCCGTTGGTGGTGTAATACACCGTCGCGCCTTCGGTCTCGGTGCTGATGGTTACTGTGCTGTAGTTGTTGTAGAACGTGTGCCCGCTTTCCACTGAGAACGTCGGGTCGCTCATCACCACCACGCTGGCATCAAAGTCGATGTCGGTCACCTGCGAGAATAGGTAATCTACACTGCTACTCGCGCCTCTAACATACACCTTCATACCCACGGCTCCGGTCTCGCCCCAAAATCCGCCCACATATACTATACTGTCGAGTTGGCTCGACGCGTACGTTACTTTCGAACCGTTCTTCAGGGTTATCTCAAGCGACGATGGGTCAGTTGATACCACAGTTGCGTTCGACCGGTTCACTATCGCAAATATCGCTATTGTTGCCAAGAGGGCGCCAAAAATTATTCGTTTCATCGTTCCGTCCTCCTTCCTTTATTTAACTATTTTTATTCCGTTAACAATATACACTCCGCTGGGCAAGTCGCGCAGTGGCAGATTCATCTTCTGTCCCAGAGTGTTGTAGATCTCATCGGGGCCGTTATTCCCGTCTGTGGCCTTCAGGTCGTCGATACCGGTGATGATGTCATCGCCTATCTTGAGCATCACCACGCTCTGCTCGGGCGTCTCGATGTAGGCCGTGGAGCCTTCCACGTCGGTCGATGTGGTGGCCCATTCTATCTGGCCCGCGCTGTTGAACACGTGCATCGAGTAGTCGGTCTGGCTCACCGTGGTGGGACTGTAGGTGCCCACCAGCTCGTAGCCGCCGCTGCTGCTGGCCTTGGCCGGCCCTCCCTGGCGCGGCGCGTTGTTAGAGCCGTTGAACGTAATGGTCTGTGCGGCTGTGTTGGTCAGTGTAACGCCGGTGAACACGGGGTTCACCATGTTGGCTGCCGGCTTCACCAGATAGGGCACTCCGGCGCTGATGCTTGTGGCCTCTTCGGTGGTGAGATACACCGAGGTGTAGGGCTCGTTTTCCACATACACCGTGCGAGCGCCGGTAACTCCGCTAAAGCTCAGTATGTCGCCGCTGAAGTCGCTCACTGCGATGGGTAGCACCAGCGGTTGCCAGCGGTCGGCGTAGAGTGTGCGTCCCAGGCGCACGCGCACGCCGCTGATTGCCTGGCTCGGCGATGTGAATTCCTGCTCGCTGTCGATTACGTAGGTCAGCGGCAGGTTGCTGTTCATATTAATCGGGGCAAGGCGCTGTGTGCTGTTCTGGGGCACCGCTATTCCGGTGACATCCACCAGCGCTCCGGTATATGGCGTCTGGTAGCCCTCAGCCGTGCCTATGTTAAACTTGTTGTAGATGGTGAAGCTCTCATTATCCACTGTGGCGGTGGTGCTGTTGTCAATGCGTAGGTTCTTCACCGTCACCCAGTCGGCCAGGTGGCTGCCGTAGTCGGCGGCCTCAATCTCCACGGGGTTGGTGTCTTCCTCGGTCACGGGGTCGGCCACAAGCAGGTCGTAGCTGTTGGTCTTGCCGGTAGCCACGGTGAACTCGGGCAGCCCGTTATTGAGGGTGTAGGTTCCGGTAATCCAGCCGGCCAGATGTTTGTTGTAGGCCAGTGCCGGCTTGGTGGTCAGCCCGTAGATGCAGATGGCGCCTGTCTGGTCGCGAACATAGGCCTCAGTGCCGTTTACGTAGGTCACGCGGGCGTTATAGCTGTCGGGCAGGTAGAGTCGTGCCACAGTGCCGCTGGCCAGATTCTTAAACGCGCCTATGCCGGTCACCGTCTGGCCCAGAGTGTAGGTCTTGCTCACCACCGAGCTTGTGTTGCTGCCGGCGTAGGCAATGGCCTTGACCGTTGTGGTGGCGCTTAGCGTCAGGCTCTGACTGGTTGTGATTTTGGTGCCGTTTGTGTTGCTGGGCGTAGTGCCGTCGGTGGTGTAATACACGGTGTTGCCGCTTTCCACTGTTATGGTTACTCGCTCGCTCACTGCGTCGTTCTGGCGGGGCCAGAAGGTGTACTCCTCGGTCAGCACCGGTGCGGTGGCTTCCATTTCTTGTATATATTCCTTATACAGTTGCACCGCGGTGCCGCTCGTTGAGCAGTTGAAGTCGGAATAGTTGGTGGCGTAGTAGATTTTGCGTGTTGTGTTCTGCGCATTGGTAATCAGAGCGTTGTTGCCGCTGAACGTGATGCTCCACTTCGCCGTGTTGGCACTGCTGCTCGTCACGCTGTTCAAGTAACTGTTTGAGCTGTTGGCCAGATAATATGTGTCGTCGTAGATGGTGTAAGCGCCCGCGCTGCCCGATATTGTGAATATGCTTGCCTTGCATGTGCCGCTCAGCGTGGCGGTGCCGCCGCTTAGGGCCACTCCGCTCGTCACCAGGCTACGATAGTTGGTACTCATTATCGTTCCCATAGCTCCGCCTGCGCTCTCGCACACTATCAGGTAGTTGGCTCCTGACTCTATCTCGCTGGTGCTGGTGATGCGCTGATACACGATGCCGCTGCTTATCGAGCTCACTGTGAACGTGATGCTGCCCACCGTTCCTGCCACGCTTCCGTTGTAGGGCAGCACCTTCACCGTGTACGTGTGCCCGGCCGCGAAGTTGCTGCTCGCTATTTCGCCGCTTGTTGAAGTGCTATTGTTTGTCGGGTCGGCCGGAGTGGCGTCGGTGCCTATGGTGTAGTAATATGTTGTGGCGTTGGTGGCGCTCACCGTCAGCGTGGGTGCCGTGGTCACCGTAGCCCCGGCGGTAACGCCGCTGAAACTAACCGCCCCAGGACTGTGGGCCACTGTGAACGTGATGCTGCCCACCGTTCCTGCCACGCTTCCGTTGTAGGGCAGCACCTTCACCGTGTAAGTGTGACCTGCGCTGAAATTACTGCTCGCAATCGTGCCGCTGGTCTGCGTACTACTTGTTGTGGGGTCGGCCGGAGTGGCGTCGGTGCCTATGGTGTAGTAATATGTTGTGGCGTTAGTGGCGCTCACCGTCAGCGTCGGCGCACTCGTCACCGTCGCCCCGGCGGTAACACCCCTGAAACTCACCGTCCCAGGTTTATCATCAGTGATTTCACCTGTTGTGTAGTTTATCGTTATGTCGTCCAGATTTGCGTCACGGTTAGAGGTCGTTTGCGATGATACGCTTATGGTGAACTTAATATAGGTGGTGCTCGTGCCAGTCACACTCAGGTTGGAAGTGGTATTCGTGGTGGCGCTGGTGGGCATGCTGTTCAGCCTCTCAAATGTGGTGTAGTCACTATTGCCTGTAGTGGAATACTCCGCCACCAGCTTCATTGCTTCCACGCCTTTTGTCTTGTATGAGAACCCGGTTATTGTCTTGCCGCTCATGTCTATCGGGCCTATCACTACAGTAGGACTGTTGCTCGTGTTCTTGGCTACACGCGCTACAATGTGATAACTACCGCTGAGCGGTGAACCGGAACTTACAGCGTCAGCATAAGATAACGCTATGTTCGCGTTATGCTGACTATATGTATTTGAGCTGTAACTGTTGTTCCCGCTTGTGCGGTGTGCGCCATCATCCTCTAAGTCAAATACCAGACTCTCTGAGTCACCGCCGCTGCTGCCACTACTCACCATGAACGTGATGCTCGCTTCTGAGCCGGCTGTAGTGCCGTTATAGGGCAGAACGCTCACGGTATAGGTGTGACCTGCGCTGAAGTTGCTGGCAGCCAACGTTCCTATGCCGGATGTCGCGGTAACCTCATCGCTGGTCGATGAGGTGGCCTCCACAGTCGTGTCATCTTCACCTATCACGTATTTGAACTTTGTCGCGTTGGTCGAGGTGAACGCCAGAGTAGGGGCTGTATCCACTGTCGCACCGGCACTCACACCACTGAAACTCACCGCCCCCGGTGCCACAGGTGTCGTCCCACCGGATACTGTATAAACCACTGTAATAGATGTAATTTGAACATTTCCATTTGTGGCTGAACCTGTGTTGCCAACGCTGAATACGGCTGAAGTACCACTTACACTTTGTGTGCTGCCGGATGCAACAGTGGTATTATTGTATTTAAGAGTTCCGGTGTTACTTACATCATAAACAAACTTGACTGATGTTAATGTCGCGTTATTAGCGGTTACCGTTATCGTGCCATTATCCGTTTGATAATGTCGCCACGAGTTGTTTTTAGTGTAATACTTGCTGTTGTTTCCGGTCGATAACCCAGTCAGAGTAATGTAACTATCCATGTTCACCGTAGTGTATGCTGTACCATTAGTCCATGAATTAGCCGTTGCATAGGTTGCGATGGATGTCTCAATCGTTGCCGCATCCGCTGCCACAGCGGTTGTAGCTATCGCAACCAGCATTAGCAGCCAACGCCGCATTGTGTTAGTTTTTCTCATAAAGTTTATGTTATTTGTGTTAAATTATTTGTTCGGGTTTATGCTTAGTTCTATCTTGTAACTCAAGTTTCTAATTTAGAAACTTGAATATAGTAACTATTCGATGGCCAATCTATCTCAGTTTCCTGTCGCAGGTGTCGGCATTAGTTTCCAGATTCGGTTAGTATCAAAGTAGTTTACGCCGCAAAATTAATTATAATCTCTTGAAAAACAAAACATTTAACTACTTTTTACACTTTATTTCAGCCAATCACCATTTTTTAATCACCAAATCCACCCATCCATCATTAGCGTTCACTATACTCCCTGTTCACAACTCACTACACCTTTAACCTCTGCCAGCCAAGTAGAGGACTAACTTTGTTGCCGAAAACATGTCACAGCGCAGCGGCCACCCTGCTGATTTGGCGTAGTTTCGCCATAAACGTCTCGTCGCGTTCTGCTTGAAGCATATTATATTCGTTTTGCATGGCCAGCAGGGGCGCAGCTTCAACGCCAATGGCCGCTTCGAGCATCATAGCCATTTCGGTGTTAAGCGCACGTTTGCAGTTGAGAACCTCGTTAAGCACCGATGCCGACACTCCGATTCTTCGTGCTAGAGCACGTTGTGACAGACCGCGGAACTCAATCTCATCTTTCAGCAACTCACCTGGATGTACAGCCACAAATGGTTTTACATCATTTGCCCGCATCGGCGTTTCGTGTCTTGTATTCATGTTCATAATCTGCTATTTATAGTGGTTCGACAATTCTGTTATGTTACATATTGTGGCAATCGATTTGCCTTGTTCCGTTTCTTCCCGAAATTCAATGCGATAGCGATTGTTGACGCGCACCGACGACAACCCCTCTTTGTCGCCGTGCAACTTTTCGTAGTGAAGTGAGCCATATCTTGTGAGCGACAGCACATTCTCAACATGTCGCATAAGGCTCACCACCTTCACAAACTTTCTTACCACCTCGGGCTGGTAGCGATGTCTCTTATCGCCCGATTTGCCCATGGTGTAGAGGTTAAGCAAGTATGTCTTCTCAAACGTGACTATCATCCGACGCAAAGTTAGTATTTTTCTTTGGTGTTCGCAAATTTACGAACATATTTCTCATCTGATTTAGCCCTTCGAATCCCCCCATCCACTATCCTCTAATTTGCGTGTGATTTACGGCAATTTGTGTTCAAATCCCATCCCATAAGCCCAATAGTAACCCATAGGTGCCCTTCCCCGCAGATAGGCAAAAAAGTCTCCGGCGCACACCACCTGGGGGCATGCGCCGGAGAATATAATCAGTGTCTTAGTTGCCGCTTACTGCGGTGAACCCCATATCGACGAATCCACCGCTTTACTTTCCATTTCCTCCTCCACGTCGTCGGGCAAGTTACAGAAGAAGTCGATGCCGGTGCGGCGTTCCAGCTCATCTATGGTGATGTGCTCGGCCGTCTTGCGCTCGCTCGTGCTGTTATAGTGGTAGGTCCAGATGCCCACCGCGGTGTAGGTGTTGGTGCTCTTCTTGTAGCCCATCAGAGCCATGTAGAAGTACTTAGCCACCGGCAGACGGTCGTTGCATGTGAAGTTGAACACACCACTCTGAGTGCTGTTGTTGAGCGTAATGTTGTCGATTGTCGCGGCTTTCACCACATACAGCGTGTCGAACTGGGCTGCCCATGTCCTCACCTTGGCTTCATACGTGCTCCACTGACCACCGTTGTGGTTCTGGTACTGTGGCTGCATGTTACTGAAGTAGAACGTCTGGTCGTTCTGTGTCTGGGTCAGCGTGCGGTCGGCACTCGGGCACAGGTGGCCACGGCTGAAGCCGCTGCTGCTGTAGTCGCTCTGCTTTGAGCGGGTGGCGCTGGGCAGGTCGGGATCTTCAATAAAGTTGTCCTTGCGGTCGCCGGATCCTTTCCAGTTGTTGTCAAACATCTGGTAGCAGGTGTAGCGGTTGGCTATCTTGCTGTTGTCCCACTCTAATGCGTACGTAGTGTAGCCGCCGGCCTCCTTGATTACCCAACTCTGGTTATCATCATCCTTAATGCGCGGCCACTCCAGGTTCCACATCTTCTTCGACGCATTGTAGTAGCTCGACCGTGAGTTGCGGTTCATGTTGCTGTCGCCGGAGGTATCTACAGTGTACATGGCGGTCACCACGTTGCTGCTCACGCCGTCCTTGATGGCTATCGCCTTCACGGTCACCGACTGGGTCACTGTCAGTGTCACCGTCTTCAGGCCGCTGCCGGCATAGTTAGTGGCACTTGGCGTGGTGCCGTTGACGGTGTAATACACTGTGGCGCCACTTGTGCCTGTGGTTATGGTCACGTTGGTCGATGCTGTGTTGAACGTGCTGCCGCTCGTGCGAGAGAACACAGGATCCTTAACAGTGGTCACGCCGCCGGCTCCCTCCTGAACGTAGATTTGCACCAGTCCACCGGTCGCCTGCGCATACGATGCGAAGCGGCCGTTGCTCGTCAGTTGGTTCATCCTCAGCATACGGGTCACGCCTGAGCCCGAGGGCTTAATTGTGGCACCGCCGTCGCTCGATATGTCTATCGTGTAGTAAACGGTGCTCTCGTCCTCCAGCGTAGTGGTCACGGCATTGGCGGCCATCGTGAAGTATTTGCCGCTCTCATCGGTCAGCGTCCATGCGCCTTCCTCGCCGCCAAGTGTCAGCACCATGGCGTTACAGCCGTCTTCCAGCGTCACTGTGCTCTTATCGGCCGAGAACTCAAAGCCCGATGTGGTCTCGATGAATCCGTTGCTCGTGCCCGACTTGGTGGTTGACATCAGGTAACCGCTCTGATTGTAGGCCACAACCAGTTTTGTTCCTGCCACCAGGTCGTCGTTGCTTGTGGCAAGGCTGAAATCGTTGCTCTCCACCACAGGCACATCCACCGTGTAGGTGGCGCTGGCCACTTCGCTGCTCACGCCGTTCTTCACGGCCACAGCCTTGATGGTCATGCTCTGAGTAACCGCCACGTTCACTTCGGTGGTCCCATAGCCCGCGTGATTGTTCGCGCCGGGTGTGCTGCCGTCTATCGTGTAGTAAATCGTGGCACCGCTTGCGCCAAAGATTGTCACCACCGTGGTGGCGTCGGTGAATATCGACCCGCTCGTGCGCGAGAATGTCGGGGCATCTACCGGGAACTGCAGCGTGTAGGTGGCGCTGGCCACGCTACTCACTTCGTTGCCAATCATCGCCACTGCCTTCAGGGTCACAGGGCTGGCGTAGGTGTCGTCGATTGTCACCACCACATCGCCCACGCCGGTGCCGGCATAGTTGGTGGCACTGGGTGTGCTGCCGTCGGTGGTGTAATAAATCGTGGCACCGCTGGTGCTGCTGATGGTCACGGGGGTGACATCGGTGAATATCGAGCCGCTGGTGCGAGAGAACGTGGGCGCTTGCACGCCATATTCCACATCGGCTATCTGCGAGTACAGGTAGTCAACGCTCTTGTGTGTGCTCGTCAAGTACACTTTCATACCCACAGCACCCGTCTCGCCAAACAGTCCGCCGATAAAGCGAACGCTATCCAGCTCGGTGGAGTTGTAGCTAACCACCGTGTTGTTCTTCAGTGTGATGCGCATCGACACAGGATCGGTGCTTGCGCCTATCGCGCTCAGTATCGTTGTCAAAGCCAAGAGGGCTGTCAATAAAATGTTTCGTCTCATATCTCAACTCCTCCTTTCTTATTTAACAACCTTGATTCCGTTAACAATATACACGCCACTGGGCAATTCACGCAGCGGACGAGTCATCTTCTGGCCCAGAATATTGTAGATCACGGCATCTTCGTCGTAGATGCCCTTGTCTATCTTCACTTCTTCAATGCCGGTGATAATCTCGTCGCCTATCTTAAGTTGCACCACGGTCATCTCGGGAGTGGCGAAGTAGGCGCTTGTGGCGGCCACATGATTGGTGCTCGATGTGGTCCACTGCGCTATGCTGTTATCGTCCAGCACGTGAATGGTGCTGCCCGTCTCCACCTCTGTGGGATTATACACGCCCACAAGCGAGTAAGTTCCGTCGGCTGATGCCCGTCTGCGTGCGCCGCTGCCTTCCGTTGCCAGCGCAAACGACACTGTCTGTGCCTTGGTGGCACTCAGCGTGGTGCTCTCAAACACAGGGTTCACCAGCGTCACGCTGGGCTTCACCAGGTAAGGAACACCTGGCAGGGTAGTGGTCACCTCGGTCAACTCAAAGTTGGTCAGATTCACAATGCCATCGGCGGTTGACGCCTGCCCGGCACTCTCCACTCCGCTGTACTCCAGCATCGTGCCATCAAAGTTGGTGATGGAGATGGGGAGCGTAAGCGTGTTCCAGCGGTCGGCATACAGGGTGCGGTTCAGACGCACTTTCACAGGGCTGATGTCCTCGCCGGGAGATGCGAATTTCTGATTCTCGTCGAGCACATAGGTCAGCGGGTCTATGCCGTTCTCCTGAATCGGGGCAAGCTGGTTGGTGGTGCCGTAGGGGATAGCTATTCCGGTTATATCCACCAGGGCGCTGTCGTATGGAGCGTAATAGTTCTGGCTTGTGCCCAAGTTGAATTTATTGTAAACTGTCAGCTCGGTGCCATCGCTTCCGCTACCGGTAGTGCCGCTGATGCGCAACTCTTTAACAGTCACCCAGTCGGCCAGGTAATCGCTATATTCGCCGGCCGATATCTCCACCGGAAGGGTGTTTTCCTCGGTCACTGGCTCGGCTATTGCCAGAAAGTGGGTGTTGGTCTTGCCTGTGGCCACCGTGAACTCGGGCAGTCCGTTATAGTCGGTGTAGGTGCCTATAATCCAGCCGGCCAGGTGCTGATTGTAGCTCAGCGCGGGGGTGGCTGTCAGGTTATAGATGCACATCGCCCCGGTATTGTCGCGAACGTAGGCCTCTCGACTGCTCACAAACAGCACGCGAGCGTTATAGTCGTCGGGCAGGTACAGCCTGGCGGTTGTGCCGCTGGCCAGTTGCCTGAATTCGCCTATACC
The DNA here is from genome assembly GCA_902786725.1 of uncultured Bacteroidales bacterium. Taxonomy (GTDB): domain Bacteria; phylum Bacteroidota; class Bacteroidia; order Bacteroidales; family Muribaculaceae; genus Sodaliphilus. Next base: position 12,278 of record CADADP010000012.1, on the reverse strand, counting down.
GGTCACCGTCTGTCCCAAAGTGTAGGTGCGAGTCACCACATCGCTGCTGTTGCTCCCCACGTAGGAGATGGCCTTCACGGTTGTGGTGCCGCTTATCGTCACGGTGGTGCCGCTTGTCAAGGCCACGCCGTGAGTGTTGCTCGGAGTTGTGCCGTCCAGGGTGTAATACACTGTGTTGCCACTTGCCGGTGTTATGGTGAACTTGGCGCTGGGCGCGTCGTTCATCTCGGGCCAGAACGTGAAGTCTGCCGTCAGTGTGGGCAACTCGGGCTCTCCGGCCACAGGAGTGTATTCCTTGTAAATCTGCACGCTGGTGCTGGTCCTGTAGCAGTTAAACTCGTTGTAGTTCGAGTAGTAGCTTATCAGCTTCGTCGTGTTAGCGGCATTGGCTATCTGAGCGTCGGTGCCACTGAATGTTATGGTCCACTTCGACGTGTTGGCGCTGCCGTCGGTGCTGCTGTTCAACTGATTGCTGTTGCTTGTGTTGGCCAGATAGTAAGTCCCGTCGTAGAACGTGTAGCCGCTGGCGTTGCCGCCCAGACTGAACACGCTCACCTCGTCGCTTGTCACTGTGGCGGTGCCGCCGCTCAGACTCACACCCTCGCTTATCAGCGAGCGGTAGTTGGTGGCTTGGATTGTGCCCATGGCTCCGTTGCCGGCCTCGCTCACAATTATGTACTTGGCGCTGGTGTCAAGCTCATCGGCCGAGCTGATGCGGCGATAGGTCTTGCTCTCGCCGCTACCGCCTCCGCCGGTTGTCACCGTGTAGCTGGCACTCGACGCGGTGCTGGCTGTGCCGCTTATCACAGCTATTGCACTGATTGTCATAGTCTCATCCACTGTCACCACTTGCGGCGTGGGGCCGTAAGTGTCGTAGTCGGTCAGCGTGGCTGTGCCGTTCTTCTTGTAGTAGATATACGAGCCGCTGGGGCCGCTGATGGTCACCTGAGATGTGCTGGTAAACGCAGTGCCGCTCTCGGGATTGAACGTGGGCGGGGCCACCGTGATGGCGCTACTCGTGGTCACCTCCACGCTCACAAGCCGCCAGTGACCGCTACCGGTCGGACGGGTTAGCGTCACGCTCTTGCTGCTTCCGCTCCATGTGCCCACGTTTTCGCTCATCGTCAGCGTGCCTTCGCTTGCTACATTGCCGGTAGGGTAGTACTGTGAATTGTTCTGGAACGTCAGGGTCATACCGGTAATCGTCTCGGTCGATGAAATTGTAACCGAGCCCCCTCCGTAGATTCTGACTGCCGCCGGAGTTGTACTGCTGTAGAACTTGGTCGAGGTTGTGCCGTTACCGAATGTAATGGTCACTGTGCCGCTAGTCACTGTCTCGTCTGCAAGCTCTTGCGCATTTGTCCAGCCCTGATCACTGAATGTGATGCTCGTTGTGGCTGCGCTCATTCCGGTCACGCCCATCAGCGCCACCGCTGCCGCAATCAGCCATTTTCGTAGTCTGTCTTGATGCATAAGTTATTAATTTTTAAGTTTATAATTATAGTTCTGTTGTCGCGTTTGTCTTAATCTCGTAACTGTGCGAATTGGGTTTATGTTCTAAAAAAGTTTGTAAAGTTAAGAATAATTTTTTGCTTCTCAATGCCTTTTAACATTTATCCGTCGCCTAAGCCTGATTTTCAGCCCACTTTTCAGCGAACACGCCTTTGTTCATTACGAAACTGTGCCGCAAAGTTAATCCGTGCGGCACAGTTTGTCAATGTCATTTTCTGCATTTCTCCTATAGCTTCATGGTCAGCGAAATACGCTTGCGCTCCAGATCCACCCCCAGCACGCGCACGCGAACCTTCTGACCCACTTTCACCACATCGCCGGCCGAGCGAACGCGATTCTTGCTCAGTTGAGAAATGTGCACCAGCCCGTTATCGTGAACGCCTATATCCACAAACGCTCCAAACTGTGCCACGTTGGTCACTATCCCGTTTAGTTCCATACCTTCGCGCAAGTCCTTGATGTCGCGAATGTTATCGTCAAATTCCACCACCTCCACGGTCTTGCGCGGGTCGCGACCGGGCTTCTCCATCTCGGCCATGATGTCGGTGAGCGTGGGCATTCCCACGTCGGCACTCACATATCGCTTCAAATCCACTTTCTCGCGAACCGCCGCGTCGCTTATCAGTTCTCGCACGTCGCAACCCTGGTCCTGCGCCATCTGCTCCACCAGCGCGTAACGCTCGGGGTGAACGGCCGAGTTGTCCAGCGGATTGTCGCTCTCGGGCACTCGCAGAAAACCGGCACACATCATAAAGGTCTTCACCCCCATCTTGGGCACGTCCATCAGCGACTGTCGGCTCTTGAACGCTCCGTGGGCCGACCGGTAATTCACTATGTTCTGTGCCAGCACCGGACCAAGCCCCGACACGTAGGTCAGCAACTCTTTCGACGCCGTGTTCACATTCACGCCCACGCTGTTCACACAACTCTCCACCGTGAACTCCAACGCCTCGCGAAGCCGCGTCTGATCCACATCGTGCTGATATTGTCCCACGCCTATCGACTTGGGGTCAATCTTCACCAGTTCGGCCAGCGGGTCAATCAGCCTGCGGCCTATCGACACCGCTCCGCGCACCGTCACGTCCTTGTCGGGAAACTCATCGCGGGCTATCTTCGATGCCGAGTACACCGACGCTCCGTTCTCGCTCACCACATACACGTCAAGCGGCCGCCGGAATCTGATTTTCTTCAAAAATCGCTCGGTCTCGCGGCTCGCGGTGCCGTTGCCCAGCGCTATGGCGTCGATTTTGTATGCCTCGGTCAGCGACAGCAGTTTGCTCCGCGCGCCGTCGGTGTCGTAGTGGGGCGCGGTGGGGTAGATGACATCGTTGTAAAGCAGGTCGCCATGCTCATCGATGCACACCACCTTGCAACCGGTGCGCTGACCGGGGTCAATGGCCAACACTCGCTTAGGCCCCAGTGGCGGAGCAAACAGCAACTGGCGTGCGTTGTTGGCGAATGTGTTGATGGCCTCGGTGTCTGGGGCTTGAGCAGGCGCTTGTAACTGTCTTCAACCGCTCTCTCCACCATCTGCGACGCCTCAGTGTGCCCCTTCACCACTATCCGGCTCACGTTGTCGGTCGCGCGACGATCATCCACGTCGATGCTCACCTTCAAGAACCCTTCTTTCTCGCCACGGCGCATGGCCAGCAACTGATGCGATAACACTGTGCGTAGCGGCCTGCTGAACTCGTAGTAGTTCTCGTAGTTCCGGCCCTCAATCTCTTTCCCTTTCACAAAGCGGGAGCTTATCACGGCCTCGTGGCGGAACATCCGGCGCAGGCTGTTGCGCACGGCGCTGTTCTCGCTTATCCATTCAGCCACAATGTCGAGCGCCCCGGCTATCGCCGCGTCGGTGTCGGCCACCGTTTCGCAGTTTACCCATTCACGGGCGCGCTCCTCCACGTTGTCGCTTCGCTGAGCCATAATTATCTTCGCCAGCGGCTCCAGACCCAGCAGGCGAGCGGCCTCGGCGCGGGTCTTGCGTTTAGGCTTAAAGGGCAGATAGATGTCCTCAAGTTCGGTCGCGTCCCAGCATCCCAGTATCTTGGCCGTCAGTTCCTCGGTGAGCTTGCCCTGGCCCTCTATCGTCTTCAAGATTGTGCCTTTGCGCTTCTCTATCTCGCGGTAATAGCGCAAACGCGCCTCCACGCTCTGTACTTTCTCGTCGTCTAAGTTGCCGGTGGCTTCCTTGCGATAGCGACTGATAAACGGTATCGTGGCGCCGTCGTCGAGTAGCCGCACGGTGTTGCTAACCGAGTTCAGCGGAATGTTGAGCTCACGTGATATTGTCTCTGCTAACTTGTTTTGCATCAGTTATTTGTGTTTATTTTTTTGTGCTTTATGTGTATCGTTTGTTATAATTCTCTGAGTGCCGGTATTCCCTGATTCTCGGCGAATTACATCCTTTGATGGCACTCGTGTTCAGTCTTCCGGTGGCATAAATCTGATGGGCAACACGTGCATCACCGTCACACGCTCACCATTCACGTATCCCGGAATAAAATCCGGTAGCATTTTGCAAACACGAAGTGCCTCAGCGTCGAGGGCGGCCGATACTGAACGCAACACTTTCACGTCGCTCACTTTGCCGCTCTTCTCCACTTTGAGCTGGATAAGCACCGTGCCCGACTCCCTGTTGGCCAGGGGTTCCTTGGGGTAGTCAAGATTACTGCTCAAGAATGCCACAAGTGCCTCATTGCCTCCCGGAAACCGGGGCAGACTCCCTCTCTGGTCCAGCACATCCTTGCTCATCATTGCCTCTTCTTCGCTGTCTTGCGGATAAGCCGCGACTGCCACTACTGCCAGCGCAGCCCACATCGCAAAAATCCTCAGTGTTTCTTTAGTTCTCATAGTTATCGCCAATTTGTTGCCATTCACTCTCTCACCTTCTCTTTCGCAAATATAGCATTTTTCTCTCACACTTGCACGAATTTGTTCCTAAAATCCCAAAACATCAGGTCGATGTCGAGTCACAATGCGCGAGCAAAAAGTTATGCGGCTCGCCGTTGTCGGCAGGCCGCATAACACGTTATCGGTTTAACTAACCCTGGTGATTAGTTGGCGTTCTGCAACTTGAAGGTCACAGGAAGTGTGTACCATACCGACACCGGCTGACCGTTCTGACGGCCCGGGATGAAGTCGGGAAGTGAAGTAACCACGAATTGGACAATCACCTTACCATCAATTCCCTTCTCGGCTGCGGCCGTCGGGTACTGGATGTGGCTGCTCAGATACTTCATCAGTGCCGCGTCGCCACCGGGGAACGTTGGCATCTGCTCCACACTCTTGAAGATCTCTTCCTTCTCCTGCTTGATTTCAGTCTTCTTCTCAACCACCACTTCGTCCTTCAGAGTCTTGGTTACGTTACGGTCTTCAGTTCCCTTATCGTTGTCCTTCTGACCGAATGCCGTGTCTGTCTCCTTCAGTTCGTCCTGGTTCTTGATTTCGTCCTCACTCTTCACCTTCTCGTCCTCAACAATCGCAAGCTCAGTCACCTTAACCGACTTCAGCACTTCCTCGGGAAGTACCTCGGGTTCGGGTTGCTCCAAGCGCTCCTGTTCGGGCTCGTCGGGTTCGTTAGTTTCCATATCTATCAAGACCTCTTCCTGTTCGGCTTGGTCGGCAAGCTGACGCTCAGCGATATACTCCTGCACCTTGGCTATCGATACTGCCAGAGCCACCACCAGCACGGCTCCTATAATCGTATAGAGCACGGCCTTGTTGTGACGCTTGACCGACGTGGTGCGCATTTCGTATGCGCCAAAGTCCTTATTCTTGCCTTCAAATACGAGGTCACACCATTCGCGCGATGAAAGATCTACATCTTTTTGCATAATTTTAATCTCCTTTTCGTTTTTAGATTAATAAATCTTTTCACCACATCACTTCTTCAGTGCCTCGCCCTGAAGCAGCACCATCATCGCTGAGTCAACCGCGTTGATGCGGTCAATCTGGTAGCGGCTGATGTTGTTGATCTGCATCTCGTCCAAGATGCTCACAACGTGTGCGTAGCTTGCGTTAGGCGTAGCCTTGATTATCACCACAGGACGCTTGAGCGTGGAGTCATTTCTGATTTCCTTGGCCTTGGCAAGATAGATCGAGTCGTTAGTCTCTTCGTTCTTGCTGAACTTCTGGTCTTTCCAGTCTTTCTTCAGAACTTCTATCTTTTCCACCACGGCCTTGTTACGCTCGCGCAGTATCTCTCTCACTGCAGGTAGGGCACCGCCGGTCTTGTTGCCGAATTCTATCTGCTTCATCGGGTTGGATGTTGCCAGATTCTTCAGCTCCTCGCCACTGGGCGGCATTCCGTCAAAGTAGTACAGCGTTCCGTCATCGGGCTTCGACAAGCCGTTTTCGTCCACCTTGCCGTCGATGATGATGGTTACTGCCTCACTTTGCTTCACCTTGTTTTGCTGTTCCTTTTCAACCTTCTCATTGGTCGGCAACGCTATCTGTAGCGTCTGGCTCTTAATCATTGTCGTACACAGCATGAAGAACGTGATCAAAAGCATGTTCATGTCAACCATTGGAGTAAAGTCGATTCGCGTATCGAACTTCTTCTGACGACTTTTTGTTTTTGCCATATCTTATTCCTCCTCCGATTTTAATGCTGTCATCAGACTAAACTTATTCATCTTCATGGTCTGCAGGTTATCCATAACCATGCTCGCCACACTGTAAGGTGTCGTCTGATCGGCTTTGATTGCTATACCTTTACCTTTAACCATCGTCTCCTGCAACTCAGGGTTAACCGAGTTATAGGCGGCGCGAATCCACATCTGGAACTCATTCAGGTTGTTTGGATCTTCGTTCATGTTGATAGGTATTCCCGCTTTCTCCAGCGCTTTGTCGCGCTCGTCGGTGGGCATATCCAGCCATTGGGCCATCTTGCTCATCGGAACTCCAAACGCGTTCAACTTCGAGAAAGTCTCCACTTGCTTCATCGTCAACTTCACCGGATTGCTCGGGTGAGCGGCGTTATACAAGCTTTGCATGTTCTTGATAAGGTCGGCGCGTACGGTCTCACTCTTGAACGTCGAGTCTTTACTACCGGTAATCTCCAGGAATACGCGGCCTTCCGGACTCAGAAGCACCGATACCAAGTTGGCGTCGGGCACCTTCTCCTCGCTTACCGAGGGTGGGGTGATAACCGTTACGGGTTCCTTCTGAAGGAATGTAGAAGTCAACATGAAGAAAGTCAACAGAAGAACAGTCACGTCACTCATCGCGGTCATGTCGATGCGTGTCTCTTTTTTCTTTATTTTGACTTTTCCCATATTTCTTTTTTCCTGTTTTTAATTGTTTCTGACTTACACTAATCTTTTTCTGAATCCTGTTGTTAACACGGATAAATTAGTGTGTTGCAGCAAATGTGGATACGATCGAGAAACCAAGTTCGTCGATTGCGTAGGTCATGTTGTCGATCTTGTTTGTGTAGAAGTTGTAAGCGATAAGAGCAAATGCGGCGGTTGCGATACCGAAAGCGGTGTTCACAAGGGCCTCGGAAATACCGGTTGACAACTCTGTCGAGTCGGGAGCTCCAGATGCCGACAGGGCCTGGAACGACTTGATCATACCAAGCACGGTTCCCAACAGTCCGATAAGGGTTCCCAGTGTGGTCAGAGTTGCCAAAATCGGCAGATTCTGCTGCAGCGACGGCATCTCAAGTGCGGTAGCCTCTTCCAGAGTCTGCTGAATCGATGTCAACTTCTGCTCTTTCTCAAGAACGGTGTCCTTGTCCATCTCTTTGTACTTCTGCAATGTCGCAAATACCACTGCACCAACTGTACCTTTCTGCTTGCGGCACAGCTCCTCAGCAGCAGCGATGTCTTTCTTCTTCAGAGCCTCTTTTACGTTGGCAACAAACTTAGTGGTGTTGCCTGCACCGGCAGCGCGACCAAGAGCAATCCAGCGCTCAACGGCCAGAACGATAACGGTCAGAAGGCACGTCAACAGAACCGGCACAATCACACCGCCCTTATACACTGTTCCCAGAAGGTTCAGAGGGGCATTGGCATTGTTGCCGTCCTTAAAGTTAACACCTGCACCAAATACAAACAGATAGATGCATACTGCGAGAATGAAGCATACGAGAATTACAATCGATGCATTCTTGATACCACGAACGTTGCTGTTAACGTCTTTGTTAGCAGCCTTTGCCTGTGGAGCCTGAACTGGTTTTTGTACTTCAGCCATAATTAAATAAATTTGATAATTAATTGATTAATAAAAAGTTTATGTTTCTCTTAATGTGTTTTCAGCTTTTGTGATGATGTGTTGTAACGCAAAACACACGCAAATTTATTACAAATAATTTAATAAAACAACGCAAAAAACATCTTTTTCCACTTTTTTCACATTTTTGCCGTCACTCTGCCACTTTTTATTACCACTTTAACCTCTCTGCGTAATGGCTGCACTAAAACTTTGAAACCATTATTCTTCATCTCTTTCACACGATATTTCCTCAATATTTTATTTTTAAAGAAAAAAGCATTAACTTTGTACTGAATTTTGATATCAATTTTTATTCTATAATGGCAACAATCAATCTTAAAAAGGGCTACAACCTGGACCTCGTGGGCAAAATCGCCCATAACGACGTGGCTGAAGCCCCAAATGCTGAACTTTACGCCATTGTGCCCGACGACTTCTACGGCATCATACCACGCCTTGAGGTGGCTGTTGGTGACCACGTGGATGCCGGGCAGGCGCTCTGTCATCACCGCGATGACGAGAATTTGAAAATCACCGCTCCCGTTAGTGGAACAGTTAAGGAGATTAGACGTGGTGCCAGGCGCAAAATCGAGGCTATCGTTATCGCTCCCGATACGGAGCAGACCGCCAAGAGTTTCGATGTGAAATTGCCGCCTGTGCAGTTACTGGCCCAGTCGGGACTGCTGGCTATGATTCGTCAGCGTCCCTACGACATCGTGCCCAACCCCAATGTGGCGCCACGCGACATCTTTGTCACTTGCTTCGACTCCGCTCCCCTCGCTCCTTCGCTAATGCTCGTGCTTGGCGACAACAAGCGCTATCTGCAGGCTGGAATAAACGCCTTGGCGTCCATCACAGCCGGCAAGATATATCTCGGCTTGGATGAGGATTTGGACACGGGTCTTACCGGAGTAGAAATCAATGTATTCAAGGGACCGCATCCTGCCGGAAACGTAGGTGTGCAGATTGCTAACGTTAAGCCCGTGAACAAGGGCGATGTGGTCTGGACTCTCGACGTTATCACACTGGCGCGAATCGGTAAACTGGTCACCGAAGGCGTGGTGGATTTCTCCACCGTGGTGGCTCTCACAGGAGAACTCGTGACCACTCCTTGTTACCTGAGCACCACTATGGGCGCTCAGCTCACAAGTCTGATTAGTGGTAAGCTGGTGGGTGGCGACACTCAAAAGCGCATTATCAGTGGCAACGTGCTCACCGGCACACCGGTAGCAGCCGACGGCTTCCTGCGCGCACCTTACCGTCACATTACGGTGATCCCCGAGAATGCGCATCCCGATGAGTTTATGGGATGGGCCTCACTCAGCCCTAAGCGCTTCAGCATCTACCGCCTGTTCACCAGTTGGCTCACAGGTAACCGCAACGTGCGCCTCGACGCGCGCCTCAACGGTGGGGAGCGTGCCATTGTTATGGCAGGTGAATACGACCGAATGCTGCCCATGGACATCTATGGCGAATTCCTCATCAAGGCCATTATCGCTTTTGACATCGACAAGATGGAGCAACTGGGAATTTATGAGGTTGCCCCTGAGGACTTCGCGCTGGCCGAGTTCGCCGATACTTCCAAGCTGGAACTGCAACACATTGTGCGCAGCGGACTCGACAAGATGCGCAAGGAAATGGCATAGAAATTTATTTTCTGATTAATCAAGATTATTAACTACATAAAAAATATTATTAAGGTGAAAGCTTTAAGAAAACTGATGGACAAGGCTAAGCCGCTCTTTTCGCCGGGTGGCTCGCTGGAAAAACTCCAGTCTGTTTACGACGGATTTGAGTCGTTCCTATTTACGCCTAACACCACTTCGCAAAGCGGCGTCAACGTGCACGACGGCAACGACCTTAAGCGCACCATGATCACCGTTATAGTGGCACTCTTGCCTTGTCTCTTTTTTGGAATGTATAATATCGGCCTTCAGCACTTTATCGCTATCGGGACCCCCGATGTGAGTGCTTGGTCAATGTTCGTCTATGGCTTGTTGGCGTTGCTGCCCGTGATTGTGGTGAGTTATGCTGTGGGGCTCGGCATCGAGTTCATAGGAGCCCAAATCCATCACAAGGAAATCCAAGAAGGATTCCTCGTGACGGGTCTGCTGATACCGCTCATCGTTCCCATCAATACTCCGCTTTGGATGACGGCTGTTGCAACGGCCTTTGCCGTGATTTTTGCGAAGGAGGTCTTTGGCGGAACGGGAATGAACATATTTAATGTGGCCTTGATTACTCGAGCATTCCTTTTCTTTGCCTATCCTTCAAAGATGAGTGGCGACGAGGCGTTTGTTAAGCTCGACTCAGCTCTGGGATACGGCGGTGGAACTGTGGCCGACGGATTTTCGGGCGCGACACCGCTGGGACAGGTGGCTACCAACGTGGGCGACACTCTGTCAGCCAGTCTCGACACAATGCAGGCTTTCCTCGGTACAATCCCCGGATCACCAGGTGAGACGTCAATGGTCGCCATCCTGATAGGCGCGGCAATCCTGCTCTTCACCGGAGTGGCATCGTGGAGGGTGATGTGCTCGGTGTTTGTGGGTGGATTTGCAATGGCGGCTCTGGCTCACGCTCTTCCCAGCTCCACTTACCCGGCTTCGTTGCTCGACCCGTGCGCGCAACTCTGCTACGGCGGTTTTGCCTTCGCGGCGGTGTTCATGGCCACTGACCCGGTTACCGGGGCCCGCACCAAGACCGGACAGTATATCTATGGATTCTTGATTGGTGTAATTGCCATTCTCATTCGTGTTTATAATTCCGGATACCCCGAAGGTGCTATGCTGGCTATCCTTCTGATGAATGCCTTTGCACCGCTAATCGACTATTGTGTAGTGCAGCGTAACGTTAAGCGTCGTCTCGCTCGCCTCAATGCCAACTCGCAGAAAGGAGGACACGAAAATGAATAAAAACAGCAATTCTTATCAGATTATATATGCCGCCGTTATGGTAGTGCTTGTGGGTGCCTTGCTGGCTTTTATCTACATGGCCCTCAAGCCTCGCCAAGACGAGAATATAGCTAACGACAAGCGGCAGCAGATTCTCACAGCCATTAACATTACATCATCCCCGCAGACGCTAAAAGATGACTTCGCCAAATATGTCGTGGCTCAGTATCTTGTGGATGATAATGGCCTGATTGCCGACTCGGCCCAAAATGTGGCGTTCAACGTGGACATGAAGTCGAACGTGAAACAAGAAAAACGCTCGCTTCCGGTTTATAAGTGCGTTTTGGCCGACAACTCGGTCAAGTACATTTTGCCCATCTATGGTGCCGGCCTCTGGGGACCCATATGGGGCTATGTGGCTGTTGATGCCGACGGCTCCACCGTCTTTGGAACCTCCTTCTCGCATGAGTCAGAGACCCCGGGTTTGGGCGCGCGCATCACTGAAGACGGCTTCCGCGCTCAGTTCGTGGGTAAGCAACTGGTCAAGGAAGGTGCTTTCCGCAGCGTAGAAGTTGTGAAGCGTGGACAGAAGAGCCTCACCGGCGCTGATTATGTGGATGCAATCTCGGGCGCCACAATCACCAGCCGTGGTGTGGGTACAATGATGCTGGATTGTCTCAAGTTCTATGAGCCATTCCTGAAGAAGTTAGCTGATTCCAATCAACCATTAAACGGAAAGGAGGACTAAGACTATGTTGTCAAAGAAAAATAAAGAGGTTCTGTTTAACCCGCTATCCAAGGACAATCCGGTTCTGGTGCAAATTTTAGGAATTTGTTCCACTCTGGCCGTTACGGCTAACCTTGAGCCGTCTATCGTTATGGGTATCTCGGTTATTGCCGTTCTGGCTTTCAGTAACGTGATTATTTCACTCATACGCAATACCATACCCACCAGCATCCGCATCATTGTGCAACTTGTGGTTGTGGCCACACTGGTGATTATGGTGCAGCAATTCCTCATCGCATTCGACTACGACGTGAGCAAGCAGCTCTCGGTCTTCATAGGCCTTATTATCACTAACTGCATCCTCATGGGTCGCCTCGAGGCCTTTGCACTGAACAATCGCCCATGGCCTTCGTTCCTCGACGGCATTGGTAACGGACTTGGGTACGCCGCTATTTTGGTTATCGTGGGCTTCTTCCGCGAGCTGCTCGGCTCCGGCACCCTGTTCGGCTATCAGGTGATACCGCAGTTCTGCTATGACCACGGCTACATGAACAACGGCCTCATGATTTTGCCGCCTATGGCACTCATCACCGTGGCATGCATCATCTGGGTGCATCGCGCTCGCAACAAGGAACTTCAAGAGAATAACTAACCGCTAATTTCAGGATTATATTATGGAAGAACTAAATCTTTTCGTAAAATCGATTTTTGTCGATAACATGATTTTCTCCTACTTCTTGGGAATGTGCTCCTATCTTGCCGTTTCCAAGAATGTGAAGACGGCGTTCGGCCTCGGTATGGCGGTTACGTTTATGCTTGTGGTTACATTGCCGCTGAATTATCTGCTCGACACTTACGTCCTGCAACCCGGTGCTCTGGCATGGGTTAGCCCAGAACTGGCCGGTGTCGATCTCAGCTTCCTCGGT
>CADADP010000011.1 GCA_902786725.1 uncultured Bacteroidales bacterium | reverse complement strand
TATGGAGCCGCGCTATCTGGAGCCGTCGGGCGGTCTTCGCTGGCACAAGCCCGTCTGCGTGCTTACCAACCGCCATGTCTATTCCGCAGCCAACGAGTTTGTGCTTTATATGCGTGCGCTGCCCAATGTGAAGATAGTGGGCGATCATACCGGCGGTGGTGCAGGCATGCCTTTCAGTTCGTCGCTGCCCAATGGCTGGTCGGTGCGTTTCTCAGCTGTCCCGATGTACGATGCCCAGCGTCAACCGGCAGAGTTCGGTATAGAACCCGACTATCGTGTGGACCTCAGCGTCGATGACTTCAAGCGTGGAAAGCAACTCTTCACCGAAATGGGATGCGCCTACTGCCACCGTCCCTCATGGACCACCGGCAACGACGAGGTGCGCGACCCGAACAACTTCTTTGTGGGTGCTCGCGCCGATATGCTGCCGCGATATCCTAACCAGAAGATTTGGCCATATACCGACATGATTCAGCACAAGCTCTACATGAAGAATGACATCCGCACCGGTTGGTGTCGCACAACTCCGCTGTGGGCACGTGGGCTGAGCCGCAAATGCACCGGTGCCGACGACCGCTTGCACGACTGCCGCGCCCGCACTGTCATCGAGGCCATCATGTGGCACGGCAACTCACAGAGTCACGCGCGTAAGAGCGTGGAAAACTTCCGCGCCCTCAGCAAGGTCGACCGCGAAGCGGTGGTCAAGTTCATCGAATCTATCTAACTTACGTTTAACCCATAACTATAATGATGGGATAACCGGACCATTCACAGTCTATTAGCCGTCCGGTTATCCCATTTTTTCGAAAAAAGAGATGAAAATCGCTAAACGCTTGTCTTTCGGACTTCTGATAATAATGCTTCTTGTATTGGCCGCTGCCACCATCACCGAGAAAGTGGCCGGAACCGCTGTGGCTCAGAAATTCTTTTACCACTCGCCTCTGTTCGTCGGTCTGTGGACCTTAATAGCGGTGAGTGGCACCTGCTATATTGTCACAAAGCACCTTTACAAGCGTTTGTCGGTTTTCCTGCTTCACATCTCGTTCCTGCTCATCCTGGCAGGTGCCGGCATCACGTGGATTTGGGGCACGCGTGGTAAAGTGCAAATACCTGTCGGTGCCGTGCAATCCGCTTTCACCGATGCCGATGGCCGGCAAGTGCGAATGCCTTTCGGCATCCGTCTCACCGATTTCCATGTCGAGTTTTATCCGGGCACGCAAGCCCCGATGGATTTTGTGAGCGAGATTTCTCTCATCGACGATGAGTATGGGCCCACGCAGGGCGTGGTGTCGATGAACAATATTATGACTCACCGTGGATATCGCATTTACCAAATGGGATATGACCCGTCAATGGGCGGTACGGTGTTGCAAATTTCGCATGACCCCTGGGGTATTGGCCTCACTTATTGCGGCTATCTGCTGCTTTTCGGCTCGTCGCTGTGGGTGCTCATCGACCGGCGCAGTCGTTTCCGCCGATTGCTCTCGGGCAACGCGAGTAGGGTAGTGGCCGCCGTTTTGCTTGCACTTGGTGCATTCTCCGCTACAGCGTCGGCAACGGAATTGCCTCCATCACTGCCCTCCGACGTGGCCGCCGACTTTGGCGACTTGTACATTCTGCACAACCAGCGCATCTGCCCGTTCTCCACTTTTGCGCGCGACATCACCCTTAAAATCACCGGTAAAGCCTCGTTCCGTGGCCTTTCGGCCGAGCAAGTGGTTACGGGTTGCATGTTCTACTACGACGAGTGGGCAGATGTGCCCATGATTAAGATTAAGAGCGCTAAAGTGAGGCAAGCACTTAATCTGCAGGGCAAATTCGCTTCGCTCAACGATTTCTACTCTCCGCAAAACGAATACCGATTACGTGAACTGGTCTCGCAGGTGCTGGCTGGTGACGACGTTGAGGACCGGCGCGGAATACAAGAAGCCAACGAGAAATACGAATTGATGCGTATGCTGGTCAACGGTAGCTCGGTCAAGATTCTTCCGGTCTCTGTCCACGACACTCTGCAGTGGCACTCGCAGAGTAGCTCGCTCGATTTGCCGGCATCTTTGCCGTCCGAAAAGTGGGCTTTCCTGCGCAACGCGCTTAACTATCTCAACGAGCTTGTAGTGAAGAAGGACTGGCGGTCGGCTTCGGCATTCATCGACGCGCTGCGCCGTTATCAGGTGAAGGAATGCGGAACGGCTCTTCCGAGCCAGGCGCGCTTCAAGGCCGAGAAAATCTATAATCATCTCAATTTCTCTCGCTTCCTGTTCATGCTGCTGGCCTCACTGGGCATGATTCTCTTTGTGGTGCAGTGCAGGCTCTTCGCTTCGGGCAAGGCTTTGAGGCACCCGGTGGTTGTCGCCGTTAATGTTGTGTTGCTTGTGGCCTTGTTATACCTCACGCTTGTGATAGCGCTCCGCTGGATGGTCAGCGGCCATGTGCCGCTCAGCAACGGTTTCGAGACCATGCGGTTTATGTCGTGGGCTTCTCTGCTGCTCACGCTTCTGATGCAGCGTCGCACGCCTGCCATCCTGTCGTTTGGCACTTTGGTTGCGGGCCTCACTCTGATGGTTTCCACCTTCGGTGAAAGCAATCCGCAGATAACACCGCTCATGCCTGTGCTGCAGTCACCTCTGCTCTCAATTCATGTGGTGGTGATAATGCTGGCCTATTCGTTACTGGCATTCCTGATGCTCGGTGGCATAATGGCCATTGCTTTGCGCCATCATCCCGAGCAGGTGCGACGACTACACCGCACGAGCCTGCTGATGCTCTATCCGGCCGTGTTCCTGCTGGCGGCGGGCATCTTCATCGGTGCTGTTTGGGCTAATATCTCGTGGGGTAACTACTGGGGCTGGGACCCCAAAGAGACGTGGGCGCTAATCACATTCATCATCTACGCTCTCCCGCTTCACTCCGAGTCGCTGCCGGCCTTCCGCCGCCCCATTTTCTTCCACGGTTACATGGCGTTGGCCTTCCTGTCGGTGCTCATTACCTACTTTGGCGTGAACTTCGTCCTCGGCGGTATGCACTCCTATGCCTAACCCCACCGGTATCGGACTACATGTCATTCAACGACAGTCCTATCTGTGTTACAGTATATTTGGATAACTCTTGACTCAGCGTTGCCACCTTTTCCGCAAGTGCATTAGAGTTGAATTTTCTGGATTGTCTTTTGATTTCGGCTACAACTGCCGTTTTGTCAATGTCATTAAGTGCAATCATATCTATTTCATTCAGCCCCTTGCGATCCCAGTAGTTACCCACTTGTGTAACCCGTTCCTCCTCCATCCATTTCTGACGGAAATACTGCTCAAGGACTATTCCTGAATATTGCTCATATCCTTTCTCAACAATTTCGAGCAATAAGTCAGTTTGTCTTAAGGACATCCAGCTCTTTTTCTCTGTCGTAGAAATTCATTTTAAATGCCGGTTAATTTAATGTGTATTAAGTTAATTGCGGTTGCAAATATGCAGATTGTTTCGTAATCATTCTAATTTTTCATCGATAATATTATGCGCTTCGAGATGAATCTCGTTCTCGGCGGTATGCACTCCTACGCCTAACCCCCTCCAACATAGTAGCGACGCGCCATGCGGCCTAAGCCACACAGACGCGTCACCATGAGTCCTGTAAATCGGCTAACCGCTGACATCAACCGCTATTACACTCCCATCACACGGTTGGCCAGTTGCACCACGTCGGTAACATCCACATCGCCTTCGCCGGTGACGTCGGCGTTTTCTATCACGAATATGCTTGGCGTTTCGCCCATCACGTGGTTGGCCAGGTTCACCACGTCGGTGATATCCACCGCGTCATCGCCGTTCACATCGCCAGGATTGGATGTAACCAGAGTGGATTCAAACTTCACCGAGCCACTGTTGCCGTACTGGGTCAGTGTCTCGCGGTAGGTGCAGTTGGTGAGTTTGGTGTCAACGAGGGTTAACATCTTAATCTGACCTATAGCAAAACTGGTGGAACCGGTGCGCTTGAACTCACCGGAGCAGTTGTTGATAGTGAGTTTGGTGAGTCCCGTCTTGCCCAGGAACGGCGCTTGTACTGATGTGTTGGTCAGTCGCTTGATGTTGCTCAGTGTGCAACTTTCGCCGCCATCGCCATACGCGAAGAAGAAGTTGGCAACGCTGGTTGATTTGCCTGTTGTGGTCAGTGTGGCTGTTCCGCCGCCATCAATCGTGACTGAGCCGGATTCTGCGCGCAAGAATGTGTTGGCTTCCACTTTGTTGTCGCCTGATAGCATTATGTTAATGTTTTTGGTGCCAACGCAGGAAATGAATGTTGTGTTGCCGGTGTAGTTCACGTTTTCCATCGTGATGGTTCCATTTCGGCTCACGGAGACCCCTCTTACGATAGCGTTTTTAGCCATATTCTGTGCGGTAACGGTGACACCTGCTATCTTTAGAACTCCCGTAAAACCGGTAAGCGTGGATTCGAATGAGAACAAGTAGTTATCATTGCCATATTGGGTGGCAGTCGAGCTATAGGTGCAGTCGGTAAGAATGGTATTTGCCAGTGTGAGTCCCTTAATGTTATATACAACGGCCTTTTGCCCGCCCTTGAAGAATCCGGTGCTGTTGTCGATGTTGAAGGTTGTGCTGCCACTCTTCCCATACATTACCCCGCCAAGGTTGTTAGTTACGCACAGTGAAGGCATATCCTTGATATACAGGTTGCCTCCGATGTGAAAATTCAACGTCCACTCAACTGAATTGTTGTTGACAATGAGCGAAGCGTCGTCCGATGCCCCCTCGATAGTAACATTCGCAATCCCCGACGTAGTTGCCACAAACGACTTGCAACCTATCTGGCATGGTGACTTTACAATGATTCTCAGGTCGGTGCAGTTACTAATTATGAAAGTTTTGCTCAGGTTGTTATATGTCAGGCTGTCGAGAGTGACGGTGCTTTTTGACAAGTCCACCTTCACTCCGTCCATAATGGTTCCGCTTCTTTCCACTAACGTACCCGCTATTTTAATCTGTTGAAGTTCGCCATAAACATAGGTGAATGATGAACACGCAGCATAATTCTTATAATAATTGTATGATGCCTGGGGTACATATAGGTAAGTGTTTCTGCCACTGTTAATATTGGTGAATGCATCGGAGGCAATGTCGTGATAGTAGCCTGTTACCGATGGGTTGTAGTGCGTGGTGATAAGCACGTTGCTCAGTGATTTACAGTTAGCGAACGCCCTCTTGTCTATAACGAATGGAATCTGGGGTATCAGCACGTCGGTCAGGCCTGAGTTCTCAAATGCCGATTCCATGATATGAATCATGCAATGTGTGCTTGCATAATTCTCCCCTAAGTAACTGGGGAATTGTATTGTCTTGAGTGCTGTGCAATTATAGAATGCGCGCTTACCAATCGCATCCAGCTCTTTGTTTGAAGGTGCTCCCAAATCCACCGAAGTCAGACTCGTACAATTCCTGAAAGCGTTTTCTTTTATCTCCGCAATAGCGGGAACGGAAATACTCTGAATCTTACTCCCTTCAAAAGCGAAATCATTAATTATTGCAACATTCTTGGCGCCGGTGAGCTTGGTTATGCCACTATTCACGCTGCCACTGCTGCTGAAACTCTGGGTTCCTATTTCTTCCACTATATAATCGCGGCCATTGATTGTGATTTTGTCTGGTACGTAACATTGTGTGCCGCCACCCACCACCGTGGCCTTGGTTGAGGTTGAACTGGGAATAATGAAGTAGCACGCAGTGGTCTTGCCCTCGTTGGTGACATAGTCGTAGGCATTGGCCGTTGAGATAATCTGCGGAAACTTTTTCCAGTCTGCATCGGCTTTATACAACGAGGAGATGGATGCAATGTTTGGGTAGTAAACGCTGTCGAAGTCGCGCCGCAAAATGAGTCGTAGCAGCTTGGCTCCGTCGAACGGCCCATCGACGCACGTTGGCGGAGTGCTGGCGGTGCAGTACACATACAGCCCGGCCGTGCAGCCCTTGAATGCGTCGCTCTGCAGTGTCTTCATGGTGCCCGGCATGCGCACTACGTCCAGATTGGTGCAGTTCTGGAACGCGTATTCCTCAATCTCGGTGATGCCATAGGAAAGGATTACCTCTCCTAGTGTGGTGTTACCCGAGAAGGCCCAACTGCCCACGCAGGTCACATAGTAGGTGGTGCCGCCGTATTTCACTGTTCCTGGCACTGTCACGATCTCTGCAGTACCGGTGTAGGCATCCACGGTTACGGTGTTGGTGCCCGTTGTGTAATATCTGAACTTGTCCACGGTGAACGTGGTAGCGCTTGCACAAATAACTGATGCAATAAATACGGTTAGTAACAATAGTTTTTTCATAAAAATTCTATTTTTAATTGGTTCAAGCTACAAATTTAAGCATTATTCCGCATATATACAAATACTTACACCGTTGCCAAGCGTTGCCAAGCCTCGGCATGTGCCTTATTTCTGAGAGAGGAGACCTGGAGAGCGGAGCGGCTCTTTAAGCCATTTTGTCTGGTTAACAGACGTTTAGCCTGCAATTTTGTCCACTTTGTGTGCCAAATAGTCCACTTTTGGCACTTTTCACCCGATGGCACAAGTTTTGCTATATCTCATAGCGAACGCTTGAGTGAGCGTTCACAACAAAATCGCATTATTAACTTTTAAATATAGGAGATTACAACTATGTTACTTGCAAGAAGAAATCAAAACTGGTTACCCGATGTGTTCAACGACTTTTTCGACACAAACTTTATCCCGAGGGTTAACGCCACAGCTCCGGCTATCAACGTTATAGAGCGTGAAAACGAGTATGATGTGGAACTCGCCGCGCCAGGCATGACCAAGGACGATTTCAAGGTGAGTCTCGACGAAGAGCAGAACCTGGTGGTTACCATTGAGAAGAAACAAGAGAACGAGGATAAGAAGGAAGAAGGACACTACTTGCGCCGCGAATTCTCTTACACTCAGTATCATCAGACGCTCTTACTGCCCGACGACGTGGACCGCGACAAGATTGAAGCTACCGTTAACCACGGAGTGCTCACTGTGAAGCTACCTAAGCTCACACCGCAAGAAGCAAAGCGCGAGTCGCGTGCTATCGACATCAAGTAAAGGTCGTCAGAGACCAAGTGGAACCATTTTTAACGCGCTACATTGCGTAGCAAAAAGTTCACCGCTTCGATTCCCATCGAGGCGGTGAATTTTAATCCTTACTGTATAGAATTGGCTACGTAATAAATCGTTCAACTAATAACTAATTCACTTTAATCTTTTCTACGATGCAAAATTAGTCACGTTCGTCGGGGTGGGCAATAGCCAAATGTGGTGAATTTATCGCGAGCCGCATCACAGTTTTTAGGTAATATCGCGTGGGCATAGTTGTGCCGCTTTGGGCTTGTGGCTCACTTGGTGGCGTAGCGGAAGCCTTTCACCTTGTTCCATTCGCCACGGGTGAAGTCAGGCACTTCCACCGGTATGCATCCGTTTTCCAAGCTGATGCGAGTCAGCTCGTTCAGGCACGACCATTCCACACCGTCATAAACGTCCTCATCGAGCGGCAGACCATTTTGCAGGCAGTAGATGAGCCGGTAGTCCATAATGTAGTCCATGCCGCCATGGCCGCCCACTTTGCGAGCCTTTTCCTCGATTTGCTTGAATAAATCGGGCAGATACGCCTCGCGGATTTTTGCCATCAGGTTATCGTCCACAAATTGCTCCGAGTCTTTAATCGAAGCGGCCTCGGGAATCTTAGCCACAAGTCGGTTGCCGTTCTTGAAGGCGTAGCCCTCTGACGGATATTTGTTGGCGAACCCCTCGGTCCCGGTGAGTTGGTACATGCGGTTATAGGGCCGCTCGGCATACACGTTGTGCTGAATTTCGAGTAGCCGCTCGCGCTCGGTGCGAATCAGAGTGATAGTGTGGTCGCCGTTGGCAAACGTGCTTGCACCCATATTCTTACGTGCCGCGGCCAAGCCGTTGAACGACTTGCTGTCCACGGCCACCAGCGTCTTCATCCTGTCGCCGCGGTGAATATTGAGCAATTGGCATGCCGGCCCCATTCCATGAGTGGGGTACACATCGCCACGGTGTTTCTGGTTGTATTCCAGCCGCCAGTTGTCCTGGTATTCGTTCCAGAAGTTGTTGAGGTTGTGAATGTAGGAGCCTTCCACATGCACAATGTCGCCGAAGAGGCCTTGCTGAGCCATGTTGAGCGTGGTCATCTCATAGAAGTCGTAGCAGCAGTTCTCCAGCATCATGCAGTGCCGTTGTGTGCGCTCGGCTGTGTTCACCAGATCCCAGCACTCCTTAATGGTCATGGCAATGGGAACCTCGCAGGCTACGTGCTTGCCGTGTTCCATCGCATAGACGCACATTGGCGTGTGTGTGAGCCAGTCGGTGCAGATATACACCAAGTCTATATCATCGCGCTCGCACAGTTGCTTCCACCCGTCTTCGCCGCTATATTCGGCGGCAGGCCGGCGGTTGTTCTTCTTTAGCACTTCCTGCATTGGGGCGATTTTCTCGGGGTACTTGTCGCAGAGGGCCACCACTTCTATGCCATCGATAAACATATAGCGCTCCACGGCCCATGCTCCACGCATTCCCAAGCCCACGAAACCTATTCTCACAGTCTTAATCGGAGCCACGGCCAGTTCGAGCACCGACTTTTGTCCTTTCTCACGTGCCGGTGTTTTAAGCACGGCCACATTGTCCTTCATTTTGTAGGGCACCGATGCCGCATACTTCTTGGCTCCGATAATAGAGGGAGCGGTGATGATTAATGTTAGTAGCAGCGTTGCCATTCTTAGGCTGAAATTTGTTAATGTCTTCTTTCCCATGATTGTTTTTGTTTTGATTATGAGTTGTTTAGGAATAAATTATACTATAATTCTTCGGGTGGTTACATGATTTCAAACGGATACTCAATGCGCCACAGAAACAGCGCGTTACCGGGCATTGATGCTCCGGCCGCACATCGGTCTTTGCGCTCAATGATGCGGCAAAAATCATCCTCGCTGATTTTGCCGCGCCCCACATCCACCAGTGTTCCCACCACGGCGCGCACCATGTTGCGCAGAAAGCGGTCGGCACAGATGGTGAACACCATCTGTTCGCCTTGTGGCTCCCAGTAAGCCTCGGAGACCTTGCAATTATTGGTTGCCACATCGGTGTGCAGTTTTGAGAATGAAGTGAAGTCGGTGTAGCCGGGCAACCGGGAGGCAGCGCGATTCATCTTGTCGAAGTCGAGTGTGCCGTGATACTGCCAACTGAGAGGGTAGAGAAACGGTGACTTCACCGAGTGGGTGAAATACTTGTAGGTGCGCTTTGTGGCATCGAAGCGGGCGTGAGCATCGCTTGCAACGGGAAACACGCTGTAGATGGCCACGTCGCGCCCCAGCAGCCCGTTGAGGCTCCTGATTAGTGTGCCGGTGTCGGTAATCTCATGCTCCACGTCGAAGTGCGCCACCATCATGGCCGCGTTCACACCGGTGTCGGTGCGCCCTGCGCCTGTGACGGGCGTGTCATGTCCCATGACGATGCGTAATGCCCGCTCCACGGCCTCTTGAACCGTGATGCCGTTGGGCTGCACCTGCCAGCCGTGGTAGTTGGCGCCTCTGTAGGCCAGTCGCATGAAATATCGCATTGCCGGTTACTTTTTCGTTCTTATAGTGGTTATGAATGAGGCCAACAACAATGGCTACCCTTGTTGTGGCGATGCGGTTTTGCCTTTCTCCAGATAGGTGTAGCCATAGAGGCCGGACCGATAGTTACGCACAAACTCGTTACCTTCCTCAGAGGTGATTTTACCTGAGCGAATCGACTCGCTCACCCACGACTCCACGTTGCGAACCAGTTCTTTGGGACTGAACTGCACGTAATCGAGCACCTCGGCCACAGTCTCGCCGTCGATGACTTGGTCTATCTCGTAATGGTCTTTATACACGTCGATGTGCACGGCGTTGGTGTCGCCGAACAAGTTGTGCATATCGCCCAAAATCTCCTGATAGGCTCCCACAAGGAACACACCCAGATAATAGTGCTCACCTTCCTTGAGTTTGTGGACCGGCAGAGCATGTGAGATGCCTTGCGGTGATATGAAATTGGCTATCTTGCCATCGCTGTCGCAAGTTATGTCTTGAATGGTGGCCATGCGGTCGGGGCGCTCGTTAAGCCTCGAAAGAGGCACCACAGGAAACACCTGGTCGATGCCCCAAGAGTCGGGTAGCGACTGGAAGAGCGAGAAGTTGCAGAAGTATTTCTCGGGCAACATTTTGGCTACGCTTCGCAGTTCTTCGGGCGCATGCTTCATGTCGTTAACTATCATGTTCACTTCGCGCGCCACGCTCCAGAAAAGCTTCTCTACCAGAGCACGTGCTCGCAGGTCTATCATTCCCAGGCTAAACCGGTCCAGGGCTTCCTCGCGAATCTGCATGGCATCGTGCCAGTCTTCGAGTAGCCGCGCCATATTAATCTTGTCCCAGATTTCATACATGTCCTTCACCAGCTCGTCGTCTTCTTCTTTGACCTCGTCTTGACCATCGAGCCACATGGGCAGGCAAGCGGTCTCCAGCACTTCCATCACCAGCACCGAGTGGTGCGCGGTGAGCGATCGGCCCGACTCGGTGATTATGTTGGGGTGGGGCAGACCGTTCTTTTCGCAAACATCCACAAAAGAGTAAACGGCGTCGTTCACGTATTCTTGAATCGAGTAGTTCATGCTACTCTCGCTGGCGCTGTTGCGTGTGCCGTCGTAATCCACGCCCAGTCCGCCACCAATATCGAGAAACTCAATGTTGAAGCCCAGTTTGGTTAGTTGCACGTAGAATTGCGAAGCTTCGCGCAAGGCGTTCTTTATGCGACGTATTTTGGTGATTTGACTACCGATGTGGAAGTGAATCAGGTTCAGGCAGTCCACCATGTTATGCTCCTTGAGGAAGTCGAGCGCGGTGAAGAGTTCGCTTGTGTTAAGTCCGAATTTGCTGCTGTCGCCGCCACTTTCTTCCCACTTTCCGCTACCGCTGCTGGATAGTTTTATGCGCATTCCCAGATTGGGGCGTATCCCTATTCGCTTAGCCACGTCGGCGATAAGCTGAAGCTCGTTGAGCTTCTCCACCACCAGGAAGATGCGCCGTCCCATCTTCTGCGCCAGCAGGGCCAGTTCCACGTAACTCTCGTCTTTGTATCCGTTGCAGATGATGAGCGAGTTCTCGCTGACGTCGGCCATGTTAATGGCCAGCACGGCATGCAATTCGGGCTTGGAACCGGCTTCCAGACCAATGTTGAATTTCTTCCCGTGGCTCACAATCTCCTCCACCACTTGGCGCATTTGATTCACCTTTATGGGGTAGATGATAAAGTTCTGAGCCTTGTATTCATATTCCTTAGCGGCTTTCTTGAAGCAACTGGCAATCTTCTCGATTCGGTTGTCCAAGATGTCGGGGAATCGGAGTAGTGTGGGCGCGGTGATGTTGCGCGCGCGCAATTCGTCCATAACCTCAACCAGGTCAACCGGCACACACGACTGCCGCGGTGTTACCACCATGTGCCCTTTCTCGTTGACAGAGAAGTACTTGTGCCCCCAGCCCTTAATGTTGTATAATTCCGAACTGTCTTCCACTCGCCACTTGTTCATCACCGATCTCATCTCAATTAGTCTTCTGTTTATAAATAAAACCTTAACCCCACTTGCGGGATAATAAATATACAGGCAACCGCACCATATTCGTCACGCGTTGGCAAGTGCGTGCGCATGCTGAAATGCAAATTTACGCAGTTTTTTTATATTTTCTACATCTAAAAGGCAAAAAAGATATATCTTTGCTTAAAAGAAACGATATTTCACATGAATTTCACTGACTTACTCAAGCGTGCGCAGGAATACTTTAACCTCGCGCCCGATAAGGAAAACGAGCGGCAGACCATAGAGCTGATAAGCAGTGGCGTGTCGTTTCGCGGTGCCACTTTGTGGGTGCTGATGCTGGCAATTCTCATCGCTTCGCTGGGACTTAACGTGAACTCCACCGCGGTAATCATCGGTGCAATGCTTATTTCGCCGCTTATGGGGCCAATCATAGGTATGGGGCTTGCCATTGGTATCAACGATTTGGGTTTGCTGAGGAGGTCGCTGAAGAATTATGCTGTGGCCACGCTCATCAGTGTGCTCACGGCCACAGTGTTCTTCCTGATTTCACCGCTTGGCGAAGCCCAGTCGGAATTACTGGCGCGGACCTCTCCGTCGCTCTACGATGTGCTTATCGCATTCTTTGGCGGTGCGGCCGGCATCCTGGCTATATGCACCCGTGGCAAAGGAAACGTGATACCCGGTGTGGCCATCGCCACTGCCCTGATGCCGCCTCTGTGTACAGCCGGCTACGGACTTGCTAAGGGACAATGGCTCTACTTTGGCGGTGCGTTCTATCTTTTCTTCATCAACACCGTCTTCATCGCTTTGGCGACCTATGTGGGCGTGAGGATGCTGAAATTCAGCAAAATCGAGGAGACTTCGCGCGCTAAGTCGCGGCGGGCAAGCCGCATTATCAGCGCCATAATAGTGGCTACAATCATTCCGGCGGTCTATTTAACAATTTTGATAGTGCACAAAAGTGTGATACAGAACAATGTGAAGCGATTTGTGACCACTGAATTGCGCCAGAGTGGAACGCAGATTTTATCGAGCGACATCACAGGAGACCATGAGCTGCGCGTGGTTGCGGTGGGAAAGGAAATCTCGCGTGAAATGCGCAACGACGCAAGGAAGCGCATGTCATTCTACGGATTAGACAATTATCGGCTTAAAGTGATTCAAGGTTCACAAAGCGATAGTCTGCTTGTTATGAGCCGGAAACTGGATGTGATGGTGACCACCGGCGAAGCCTCGCGAAAGCAGGTGCTGGAGCTAACAGCCCGCAACAGTGCTTTGCAGTCCACGGTGGATAATTACGAAAAGTATCGCTCGCTCACTGGCCGGGTGGCTGCTGAGGTACACACGTTGTTCCCCTCGGTTAGCAGTGTGGGCATTATGCCCATGACGCAGGCCACTATTGGCGACAGTGTAGTGTCGCGCCCGGTCATTGTGGCACTTGTCTCTTGCGCTCAGCCTCTGTCGCAGCACGATGGCGCCAGACTCGCCGAATGGTTAAAAACCCGGTGCCAAGTGGATAGCCTGCAGATAGTAATAAGCCAGAAATAATAAGCCAAAAATAAATCTTACTTGCCGATGAGACTTATCGTAGCGTTTTTAGTACTGTTAGCCGCGCAACTGCCGCAAGCAATCGAGTGTGTGGCCGCCCCGTTGTCGCCCGTAGAGGAAGCCTACCGGCAAATGGAGGCTTCGAGTGGCGATGAGCGTGTTGCCGCGGCAAATAACGTAATGCGCTTGCTTGCCGAGGGTAAAATAACAGATGAACCGGTGAAATTCAGCCCCGACCTAAGCCGCGACACGCTCAATATGAAGGTGTGGTACTGGATGGCCGAATACTTCTATGCTTATCAGGATTATGTGCAGGCACGCAAGTTGGCTTCACAAGCGCTACCAATAGCTAAAGGTGGCGATTACGAGGCTAACTGCTTGAGCCTGCTCTCGCTGTGCTGTTATCGCACCTCAGATTACGAGAATGCCGCGCACTATGCCAAGCAGTGCTACAAACTGGACGAGCAAACAGGTGACCCCGACCTGATGAGCAGTTCACTTAACACTCTGGCCGGAATCTACATAGGTGCCAATCGTCCGCGGGAAGCTGAAAAGTATATTCTCAAAGGATTGGATATGGCCGACAAGGCCCACAATCCGGCTCGCAAAGCGGTGCTTCATGGAATGGCCTCGGAAGTGTATCATCAAATGGTCAATGACCGTGAGGCACTAAAGCACATCGACGTGGCTTGCGGCATAGAGCGGCAGCTTGGACGTCTTGATAAATTACAGGTTAGGCTCACTCAGAAAGCTTCGGTGCTGATAGGGCTTGAACGATATGCCGATGCTGAGCAAATACTTAGCAGTGTGATTCCGGAACTCAGCAAATCGCCCGATAAGACTTCGCTGGGCATCGCGTGCAACAAAATGGGGAAGGCATTGCTCGCACAAGGCCGTGAGAGCGAGGCGGTGGCATACTACCGCCGGGGAGCAACCATATTTAGCGAACTGGGAGACCTTGCTAACGAGATGCATTCGAGACGAGGCCTTTATGAAAGCCTGTGGCACTCTCACCCCGACAGCGCCAAGTTGGAACTTGACCGATTTGACCTGCTTAAGGACTCTCTCTATAGTACGGCATCGGCCGAGAGTTTGGCCCGATACAACGCGGAGTTCGGCATTGATGAGTTGCAGAACGAGAATGAGCGTCAGCGTCGCCGCACGTGGATAGCCATTGGGGTGGGGGGTGTGCTGGCCATAGTGATAGCATGTCTTGTGTGGTGGCTTATGCGCCGACTTGCGCGTAAAAAAGAGAAACACCTGCTCAGCCTTATAGAGCAGATGAAACAAAACGGGGACCGACGGCAACCGGAAGATGCACCGACGATTCAAATAAGCGATGAAGACCGCAACCTGCTGGAGCGTATCCGCGATGTGGTTCTCACAAAGATGAACGGCGGCGGACCCACTGTGGAAACAATAGCGGAAGAGATGTGTCTCACGGCTGGACAACTCAACCGGCGAGTGAAGCGGCTCACCGGTGTCACAACGCAGCACTATGCGCTCAGTATCAGGCTGAATGCGGCCCGTGAAATGCTGAGCGGTGACCGACAGCTTTCGGTCCAACAAGTGGCCTACATGTGTGGATTTGAAGATGCCACCACGTTCACTCGGGCCTTCAAACGTCTCTATAACCTCACACCTACTCAGTTCCGCGCACAGGCCACTAAACAGCCAGTAGGCGAGTAATAGAACTGGGGAGGGGCTATATGCAGTATAGTCCGGCTATGGTTGGAGTGTGAATGGAAGTTACTGCGGTAACTGCGGTGTGCGGCCTATGGAGTGATAGCAGAGGCCGGCGGCATTGAGCTCGCGGTGGTCATAGATGTTGCGACCGTCAACAACGATGTTGCCACGCAGGTGACTGGCCACCAAGTTCCAGTTGGGCACGCGAAACTCTTTCCATTCGGTTACTACCACCAGCGCGTCGGCATCGTGAAGTGCTGAATACATGTCGGGCGCGAAAGTTATAGCACTGTCATGGCCCAAGCGCCGCTTCGCCTCGTTAATGGCTATGGGGTCGTACAGACTTAGCGTGCAGCCGGCTTCGAGAAGCTGGTGGATGAGCACAAGGGCCGGTGCTTCGCGCATATCGTCGGTCTCTGGCTTAAACGATAGGCCCCACAGGGCAATCCTTTTCCCTCGCAAGTTTTGCTCAGAGCCAAAGCATGCGGCAAGTTTGGTGAACAGAACCAGTTTCTGATTTTCATTCACCGCCTCCACTGCCTCCACCACTCGCATGTGGTAGCCGTGCTCTATCCCGGTGTGAATTAAAGCCTTGACGTCTTTGGGAAAGCAGGAACCGCCATATCCGCACCCCGGGTACATGAATTTGGAACCGATTCGCGAATCGGATGTGATTCCGGCTCTGACTTTCATCACATCGGCGCCCACGCGCTCGCAGAGGTTGGCAATGTCGTTCATGAAACTGATGCGAGTCGCCAGCATGGCATTAGCGGCATACTTGGTCATCTCTGCCGACGGAATGTCCATAAAAATTACGCGGAAGCTATTGAGCATGAATGGCTTGTATAAGCGCTCCATAAGAGACTTGGCTCGCGGGGAGTCCACGCCCACTACAACTCTGTCGGGGCTCATAAAGTCCTTGAGCGCCGCGCCTTCCTTGAGAAATTCGGGGTTGGAGGCCACATCGAATTCTATGTCGAGACCGCGTTTTCCGAGTTCGGTTTTGATGGTGTCGCGCACCTTGTCGGCGGTGCCTACAGGAACGGTGCTTTTGGTTACCACAAGTGTGTATTTGGTGATATTTTGCCCGATGGTTCGTGCCACGTCGAGCACGTAGCGTAGGTCGGCACTGCCATCCTCGTCGGGCGGTGTGCCTACGGCCGAGAATATGATTTCCACATCATTGATAACCGATTCAAGGCTGGTAGTGAAGTGAAGACGCTGATTTTTTACGTTCCGTTTCACCATTTCTTCCAGTCCGGGCTCGTAAATCGGGATAATGCCCTGCCGGAGTTGTGTGATTTTACGCTCGTCGATGTCGATGCAAGTAACGTCGATGCCGGTCTCGGCAAAGCATGTGCCGGTGACAAGGCCTACGTATCCGGTTCCAACTACAGCTATTTTCATGAGGACAAACTATACGATTTGATACGTGACGATAAATGAGGGGTTTAGACTCGGTTGAAGAACTTCTTAAGCTTCTTCACAAGTGCGTTGTCCTTGTGATGTGACTCTTCGTCTTCTCCGTAGCCATATCCGTAACCGTAACCATTGCCGTAGCTATATCCGTAGCCGTAGCCGTAACGCTTGGAGTTGACCTTAATGTCGTTGAGCAAGATGGTGAGTTCCTTGATTTTGTTGGAATCATACATCTTCTGCAGGTCCTCGAGGTATCGCTTGTCAATCTTGCCGTCGCGCATGATGTAGATAGTGAGTTGCGAGTGGCGGTTGATTAACGATGCGTCGGCTATGATACCGAATGGCACAGTGTCGAGCAATATGTAGTCGTATTCTTTCTTGAGCACTTCAATCATGGTTTTGAACCG
The DNA here is from genome assembly GCA_902786725.1 of uncultured Bacteroidales bacterium. GTDB lineage: Bacteria > Bacteroidota > Bacteroidia > Bacteroidales > Muribaculaceae > Sodaliphilus. The sequence continues at coordinate 39,489 of CADADP010000011.1, read as the reverse complement.
GTCGCTCATGAGCAGATTGGTGGGATTGGGTGGAATAGCACCCACGCCGATGAGGTCCAAGTTCTCGTGCAGAATTCCCTTGTTAATAACATCGTGAATATCATTGACTTTGCCCGAGAGATATGCGCTAAGGCCCACGCCGTTCTTGGAGATGCCCACATACTGTGAGAAGTTGCCTTTACGCAAGTCAACGTCGATGGCAATCACCTTTTTGCCTATGTGCGCGCATGAGAGGGCCAAGTTAACGGCGACGAACGATTTTCCTTCGCCCGACATTGTGGAGGTGAGTTGAATCACGGTTCCGTCGGTGAATTTGTCGGGTGTAATCATGTAGTCGAGGTTACTGCGCAATATGCGGAACGATTCTGATATGCGATCACGCCCGGTTTCGGAGACGATGATTTCCTTGTCGAGTTGGTCGGCGCGTTTCTCTGGAATTTCGCCCACGATAGGAATCGTGCAGTTGTCCTCAATGTCCTTGCGCGAATGAATCATGGTGTCCATAGAGTAGAACCAGAAGATGAGATAGATGATTACGGCCGGGAGCAAGAGACCTAGCAGGAAGCCTGCCGAAATTATGTTGGACTGAGCCGGAGCGAAAGCCGCGCTGCTGCCTGCGGCGTTTTCCACCACTTTAGCGTTAGGCTCGGTGATAGCCAGCTGCAATGCGTTTTCTTCGCGCTTGTTGAGCAGGTATAGGTAGAGTTGCTCCTTGATTTTCTGCTGACGTGTAACCTCGGTGATAGCCTTCTCCTGTGTGGGTACTGTGGCGATGTTAGAGCTGGCGATTCGCTCTTGTGAGCGTGCCTGAGCGTGCTTGATGCGCAACGAGTTGATGTAGTTGTTGAGCGTGCGCATAATGTTGCCCTTCATTGAAGTGAGGGTGGCGTTTAGCTCAATCATCACCGGGTTTTCCTTGCTGGATGCCGTGGCAATAGTCTGGTAGCGAAGCATCGCCTCGTTATACTTGGTGATGTCGGACTCGATACCGGTGTTGGTTATGCCGGTGTTGCTGGGGATAAGTTCGTTGCCGGTCATATTGGCTATGTAGTCGCGAATATATCCGGCCAGACTTAGCTGCATTTCCACGTCGGCCACGTTTTCTTCGTACTTAATGCCGCTTGAAGCGTCGGCATACATGTTGGCGCTACTGCTGGCCACCTTAATGCCGGCGATTTGAGTGTCCACCTTGCTAAGGTCGTTGGCAAGGGCATCGATGCGGTCCACGATAAATGCCTCGGTGCTACGCGCCACACTGTTCTTGTCGTTGATGGCATCTTGATTGTAAGCGATGATGAGTGCGTTGAGGATGTCTTTGCTCAATTCAAAGTTCTCGCTTGTGAGAGTGAGCTGGAGCACGTCGCTGCCACGGTCGGCATTAGTGGCTGTGAGGTTGCCAACGTAACTTTTAGCGAGCGACTGTGTGTTAAAGACTCGCACAATCACGCGGTAGCCCTTGTAGTCTTCGTCGGAATAGATTTTGGTTTTAGTGATGGCCAAGGGGCCCATCGAAGTGTTGTATTTGTTGCCGAACTTGGCCTTGTGCCACTTGTTTTCGCCTTCGATTTTAAACTTGAAGTCTTCGCCGCCGAGAGGCTCAACGAGCACCGTGTAGTTCGATTCAATCTCTTTTAGCGGAGTCACTTGCACCGGTGTGCTCTTGTAGATGTTAACGTCGCGCAAGAACACGTGCCCGTAGTACTGAACGTTGAGCCCCAGCCGCTTAATTACTTCTCCCATTAGCTTGGAAGAGCGTATTTTGTAGATTTCGTTGGGGATGTCGTGAACTCCGGTTCTCATGCCCAGGTCGCTAAAGACTTGCGACTGGCTACCGGCTGTGCCATTGTCGCCTGTGGAGACAAGAATCAGTGCCGACGACTTGTAGAGTTGCGGCTGTGACTTGGCGTAGAGGAATGCCAAACAAGTGCAAATGATTATGCTGATTACGAACCAGTACCAGTTTCTGGCGCAAGCCAGAGCGTAACCTTTTATTGAAATGCCGGAACTACTGCTTTTCTTAGCCTTTTTTGCTTTTTCTTCTGCCATGTCTTGTAACTGAATGGAAATGAATAGCTAAATTAAAATTTCTTAAATCTAAAGCGGCATAGAGCCACAATCATGCAAAGTTACGAAAAAAAGGGAGCAGAGCAAGCGGAAACCCGGATTTTTTGTGCGGGTTGCAATAAATTTATGCAATTAATGCTTACGAGGGCAGGAAAAGCAAAGGAAAAATAGGCCTGAGATTAGGCTGTGATTTGATGCTTATTGTTTTGGTCGGCCTGTTTTAGCTCTTTAATAATTTCGGCGGCTGTGGTGGCGGCGCAGTCTTGTGTGCCGAGTATATGGCGCAAGCGCGCATAACCATGCTGCATGGCGGTGAGTTGCGGTGACGGCGCGGTGATTTGCCGCAAGTGATGCAGTATGTTATGCGGTGTGCAGTGGTGTAGCAGCAGCTCGGGGATAAGAGGTGAGTCGGTGATTAGGTTGGGCAGGGTTACGTACTTGCCCTTTATGAAGAGGGAATATAACCGGTAGAGCAGTTTGCTGCCGTTCATGCGGTAGCAAGCCACTTGAGGAGTGCCCAGCAAGGCCGTTTCAAGTGTGGCGGTGCCCGATGTTACCAGTGCGGCAGTGGCGTGGTGAACGAGTTGGAACGTGTGCCCCTGCACAATAGGCGAATCTGAAGACTCGCCTGCTACATCGCGGTAAAGCTCGGGGTCGATGCCGGGAGCACCGGCTATTACAATCTGAAAACCGGTGATTTGGCGTGCGGCACTGAGCATTGTGGGAAGGTTGTCGCGAATCTCCTTTTGTCGCGAGCCCGGAACGATTGCTATTATGGGCGCGTTGGAGTCGAGACCGTGGGCGGCGCAAAACTCGTTTTTAGGCGAGAAATCGGCAGTGGCTTCATCGATTTCCTTGACTGTGGGGTTGCCCACATAGCACACGTCGTAGTTGTGCTTGCGGTAGAAATCCACCTCAAATGGGAGGATGGAGAACACTCGGCGCACGTATCGCTTGATGTCGCGCACGCGGTATTCCTTCCATGCCCACACTTTGGGCGATATGAAGTAGTAGGTGGGAATACCGTGAGAATGTGCGTATCGGGCAATTTTCAGGTTGAACGACGGGTAGTCGATTAGAATTACGGCATCCGGGGCGAAACTGTCGATTTCTTGCTTTGCCCGCTTCATAAACCCCAAGATGGAGCCGAGGTGCTTTGCTACTTCGATGAATCCCATAAAGGCCATGTCGCGGTAGTGGATTATGGGCTGCGTGCCTGCTTGAGCGGCCATTAGGTCGCCACCGAGAAAGTGAATTTGCGCGTCGGTGTCTTGCTCTCGCAATGACCTGATTAGTTGCGCTCCGTGAATGTCTCCGCTTGCTTCGCCGGCTATAATAAAGTATTTCATAATCTAACCCGTTGATTTAGTGTTAAGTGTGGCGTTTACCTGGCCACTCGTTTTGTGCCATTCTCGATGATGATACCCCGATAGTTATCGCCTACTGGCTGCCCCAGGACGTTGAAGCGCCCAGTGGCGCAACCCTTGCCGGTGCTGATGTCGCTGATGCCGGTATGGGGAGTGGATGGCAGGTTGAGAGGGCATACGTCAAAATCGGTGTTAAGTCCGCTTTCGGTATAGGGCCTAACGCGATGTCCGCGAATCGGCAACGCACCGTTCTGTGATGATGGGTCCGGTCGGCGTGTGATGGCAACGAAAGGATACATTTCCCCCATCGTGAGCGTGGGGATTGCCGCGGCTTCATACAAGTCAAGATTAGCCTTGAATCCGCCCATTAATTCATTCACATTAATGCCAACTTCGGGAGCCGGAAGATAGAATTCATAGTTGTCGCGATACACTGTCCAGGTATATTTGGCATACTCTTGTGGCTTGGGCCGCACAAACGAATAAGTGAAGCCATTTGGCGATTTCTGTGTGCGCCCCATTACCGATGCGGGGATGTAGGTGTTAGGCACATAGGTTGCGCTTTCACCCATTGTCGGTGTTGAAGTGACCTGAATAGTGGGGTTGAGTTTGTCGGTCAGTACTCCTGTAATTGACTCACCCGTAATAGTGTGACCATTGAAGGAGGCGGGCGACGCGATGGCGGTCAGAGCCACCCAGTTGCTCTGGTCATAGACGTTGTGGCGGTCGGCAATCAGGCCGGAGGCGCTCATGTAGTTGATTTCGCCATTTTGTGTCAAGTCGGGTATGAGCCACTTATTGTCGTCCTTGCAATACAGGTTGCCGTTCTGATGGGCATAGACCGCAGTGAGCTCATCGATTATCGTGTAGGTCCTTCCCTCAATGCCGAAGTTCACAATCCACCATAGCGGATACCGGTCATCGTCTTCGTGGGCACCCGATAGCCATGCGTCGAACTTATGGCTGTCGATATAACCTTGCAGTTGCCCCTGAGGAACATGGAGTACTGTGTTAGCGACAGTGTTGAACTCTGTGCCTCCATGAGGTGTCAGTCCGTCCCACCAGTCAAATCCTGAAAGCACGGTTGACTCCATCGTGAAATAGGCGTCGGTCACTCCGGTGCAGTAAAGGAATGCTTGGCTGCCAATGTGGCGCACCGTGGATGGAATTACTACCATTGTGAGCGATGAACAGTAGGCAAATGCCTGGTCTTCAATTCTTTCCAGACCTTCGCCGAGCAGGAGCAATTTCATCGCCGAGCAGCGGAAGAATGCCGCGTCACCGATGCTGATTACAGAGGCCGGAATGCTTGCCCATGTCAGGTCGGTGCAGTCCACGAAAGCGAAATTCCCTATCGTTTCAACTCCGTCATCAATCACAAGGGTTTTAATCTCGGCTTTATCGGTATATACGCCGGTTTCAACTGAGAAATTAAATGCATTGTCGGCAACGCCTATGACATCCAGATTGTTAATAACGCTACGGATGCGCAAGTCGGTGACTGTTGTAACTTGGTCCCAGCCGGTGGCCATATAGCCCCCCTTGTCGGGATCCCACGTATAGACCACGCCGCCGACCACAACTTCGTAGTCCACGGCAATGGCCTGCAATGCGGTTAACAGCAACGTGGCTGTCAAAATCAATTTCTTCATTGTTTCACAATACGTTGTATAGCACGATTGCCGGTAGCAGTAATAGCCTCGACCAGATAGACGCCCGTGGGCAGGTCGCCCAGGTTGAGTGATGTGACATTATCGTTAATGTCCTTGTTCGCCGTGAGGCATGCGCCGTTGGGAGAATACACCGCAACCATCTTAAGCAGACTGCCTGAGCGCACGTGAACCATGTCGCGCACCAGAGTGGGTGTGATGATGATTTCATCGGATGCGGCATCCAGGTCGTTTACGCCCGAGGTGTTGACATAGAGTAGGATGGGCTCGTCAAGGTCGCCATAGATGATGTCGCTACCCCAATTCAGGGTGTTGTCAACCATAACCGGCTCACCATCGATTTCAACGGCGAATTTCACCTCTTTACCGCTCTCTTCAGCATTACCGGCAACGGTGAGCATATAGTAGCCATCGGGAGTGGCTTTGCACACTCCGCGGCATTCATCGCCGATGAACGATGCCAATGTGAGTGTGTCGGTTTGCTCACCATCCACCATTATGCGCGCCACAACGTTCATGTTGTCGCTGTACTGATGGTGATCAACCGGGTCGAAGACGGAGCGGCGCGGGGCGCGCTTGGCAATCAGTGTCGGGGGCGTATTGTCGATCGTCGGGTAGCGGAAGGTGATGCTCTCCGGATTGAGCGACCGGTAGTAATATCCCACGCCGGGTATCAGTGCGGTGAGGTCGCCTTCCCACTTGTAGCCGTCGTAGAAGGCGACTGCCTCCTTACTCTTGACCATGTCGCCACGCGTCGGGTTCAGGTCGGCGAACGCCTCTTGCAGGCTCAGGTTGTAGATCGAAATCGGACCAATCCAGTTCCATCCCTGATGCATGGTCTGCGGCGTGTTAGCGGGTGTAACAGCGGTGCCATTGATGATGTGACGCACGTCAATCTTCACCTTCACCTTGTACAGGTTGCCCACATCGACCATTTCGAGACCGCTCTGCTGCCAGGCGGTGCCACTGTTCATGGCAAAGCCCTCCTTACTCTTGATGGTGTTGAACGTCCTGGAGTGGCCGAACACGCTCTCGAGGTCCTTGTTCTCGGGCTCGGTGTAGAGCGAAATCCAGTTCCAGCCGGTCGCTAAATCGAGCGACTGCTCAACCTGGTCGCCCGCGACCCACTTGACCGGTTCATCATAGGAGCCGACAACCTGGTTGGGGCGGTAGGTGATGGTGAGTGACTTGTCACCTTGCAAGGTTCGCACATCGCTCAGAACCACGCCACGCTCGGCATCATAGATGCGGAAGACCACGGGCTGCTCCTTAGTGATGTTCTCGTATCCGTAGATGGGCATGCTCACGAAGTAGGCATCGCGGGTCGACACAAGCTTTGGCTGCGCCACACCGCGGCACTCGTCATTGACAAAGGCTGCGATGATAGTGCTGGTGTTGCTGCAAATCTTGTCGCCGAAGTAGATTTGGCCAATCACGTTCATCGAACTCTCGTAGTCGCTCGGGCTGACCGACCATGAGGGCTCGTTGCCCCAAACGTAAACCCAGACCAACAGCGGGGTGCTAATCTGGTCGTCGTTGACAGCGTATAGGTAGAACACGTGACTGCCCATTGGCGCGTTGGCACCGATGGTCATTACAATATCGGTTGACTCGCCGACACCAATCACTCCGGTGGGGTTGCTCACCTTCACCCACGAGGGCATACCGGTGATGGTGTAGGTCTCGCTCTCGCGACCCTTGTTCTTGAGCGTGGTGGATACGACCGATTCGGTCAGTCGGCTCTTGTACGTGGAGACGCCGTCAGACTGCTCCCAAGCGAGCGTTTGATAGTCAACCTTCGCACTCCATGTGATGGTCTCGGACAGGTTGTCCTGCATGTCACGCACGTTCTTGATGGTGAACGTGAGCAGGTTGCCCTGCATGCGTGCCGGCAGGGTGTTGAGGTTGATATAAATCTCGTTGCTCGAGGCGGTGAAGTCAAAGTCGAGGTTCTGCTTGAGCGGCGAGGTGCGCAAGGCGGGAGCGGTGGCCGACTGCGTCACACCCTCGCCCAGCGCGGCGGGAGTGGTGATGCTGTACTCGTTCGGCGCATTGTTGCCAAGACTGAACTCATTGATGATGTTGTTGTTAGCATCGAGACGACTGTGCTCCATCGGATAGTAGGCAATGAGGCCCGACACCTTGGCGGTGTCCACCTGGTTGTAGCGGTTGGCGATGACCGAGGTGCCGTCGCTGGCAACGTTCCACAGGCGTATCTCGTCGACATCGCCGGTAAAGCGCAAGCTCTCGACTGCAGTAGCCGATGGCGATGACCGCTTGAGCATTGAGCCGATATAGAGGATATCTCCCGATGGCTCGAGGAGGGTCTGCTCGGGGATGGTCTTGACAGCGCTGCCATCGACATAGGCCACGGCACCCACGCCGCGGTGGACGTTGAGGGCGAAGTGGTGCCAGCTGCCGTCGCTGTAATTGGCATCGGAGAGAATGATGGGCAAGCCGTTGGAATCAAATGACGACATTTTCCCGTCATAGACTTGCAGCACGAGCGAGTTGTCAACATCGAAACACAGCGAGAGTCGGTCGGTAATCGAGAAGATAGTAGCCCCGGCATTCTTGTCCGGCTCGCCGCGGAACCACATCTCGAGCACGTAGCTGTCGGTGGGCCGGGGCGAGATGCTACCAATCGGAATCTTGATGGTGTGCTCGCCATCGAGGTGAGCGGCAAGGTTGCTATTCTCCACGTTCCACGACTCGGCGGGCAGGAGGATGTTGCGCGCGCGGGCATAGTCGGTCACCAGGGTGCCGTGGCCCTCGTCCATCTTCCAGTAGCCCACCAGCCCCGGCATGTAGGGTGCGACAACCTCGTCCTTTTGCCCCAGCAGGGTGCGCACGGGCGTATTCTTGCCCCACAACACGAGCTCGTGCATCATGCCGGTGTAGCCGCGGCCCAGAGTGAGCCGTCCGTTGGAGTTATAGTCGGGCACTTTGATTTCATCAAATATCATCGTCTCGTTAGCATCCTCGGCCAATAGCATGGTGAGGGTGTTGGCACCGCTGGAGGCTCCCTTGACATAGTTGAATGCGAGGAATACCCACTTGTCGGCGGGCACAGTGGCTGTTGAGGTGGCGGTAGTGCCGTTGATGTCCGCCACAACGTTTCCGCTGTCGTTAATGCTCAGCGAGAGGCGGTTGCCCTCCACGCCGTGCTCAATGAGCGTGCCGCCGCTCTTGCGCTTGAGCCATAATGAGCCTGAGAAGCTGGTGTTGATAATCGGCAGGTGAGCATCAGTCTCAATGGGCTCTCCGTTGAGCTGCAGCGAAACATCGTGGTTCACCTGCGAGTCGTTGAGCGAGCCGGTGATAAAGAAGTTGTTATCCTTAGTGAGGTAGCTCTCGCGGATGTCCTCGTTGAAGCGGATGTAGATGTCATCGGTCGGGGTGAGTACGCCGGTGTTGGGATAAGCCTGGCCGAGCAACTTGGGCCCGCGCGTGTCGCGAATGACCATCTGCTCTTGCGTCTGGTTGGTATATTCCTTGGTACCGAACAGGCAGATGCTCTCGGCGGCGATGACGTAGTTACCGTCAATGCCCGGCAACTCCAGATTATATATGATGTCGGGCTGGTCATCGGGCAGCTGCGACTGCGTGTCGCTCTCGTGACCATCGGTCATGTATTCGCTGCTGGTGAGCCACTCGTGGGCGGTCACCCACTGCGTGTCACCCACAAAGCGGTACTTGAGGCGAATGCCCTTCAGGCCGGTGAACATGCGGTTGATGTCGCTGATTGTCACCCTAAGCTGCTCGCCACTCTGCACGGCTCGCTGGTTGAGGATGATCTTGTCGAGCTTGAGCGTGATGTCGGGAGCCGCCGGCACAAAGTGGGCGCTGAACGACACTTCGCCGTAGGTCCATGTGGACGGGCTACACGTGTTGGCAATCACCAACTTGATGTCGTTATAGTCAAGTATCGAGGCATCACTCTGCTTGATAGTGAGCGTCTTGGTCAACGGCACGCCATATTGCAGCCACACCTCGGTGCCGCTGGCGAGCGGCATACCGTCCATGTAGATTTGCAGGCCGTTGGGGTTGGAGCTATTCTGGATAAACAATATCACAGACGACATTTCCTCATGCACCTCGCTCTCGTTGGCGAGCACGATTTGCACCTGCGCCTCCTGGCCGGCGGGAATGTCAACAAAGTTGCGCACGGGCATCGAAATCTTGGGATTGTCGAGCTTCATGGTCGCATAGTCAAGCGTCAGCCCCGGACGATAGTACTTGGTCTTGGTCTCACCCTCGTAGGGGCAGCGCGTCTGGCCGCCACGTGTGCGGAAGATGGGCCCCCAGTTGCGGGGCGACTTGTAAATGTCCACAGTGTGGGCGTTGCCGCGCTGCGTGTCGTTGAGCGTGTAGGAGAACCGTTCGTTGGTCGTGGTCTCGTCGACGTCGTACTTGGTCTGGTGGTAGCCGATGTCAGTGTTGGAGATGATGATGGCGCCCATCGCGTCGTACAGGAAGCCGTTCTTGCCCCTGTAGGCAAGGCCTGTCGAGAACTGCTCCACCGAGTTGTGCACCTCCTTGGTCGAGGAGCCGGCGGTATTGGTCACGGTCACGCCGCGCTCAAACGACTCGTTGCCAATCTTGTACTTCGCGTTGCTGAATGCCTTGATCTTGTCCTCCTCATTGTCGGCAAGCGTCTTCTTCCACGCCGTGACGATCTCGTTGCACCATCTCACGCTGTCGCAGCCCTCATATCCATCCGGGAAACGTGCCCAGTAACTCGGGCCGTCAAAGCCGTCCTTGGCATCGGAACCCCACACTGACTTGTCGCTGTTGAGCGAACCAAACTTGGCATCGGTGCTGGGCAGGTAGGTATAGTAGGTGGGCACAGCCGGGTTTTCCTCGATTTCGGCAGGTGAGGTGATGTGCTTGAGCATCGAGTTGCGGGTACGCGTGATGTTGTCAAACAGCGTCGTCTCGATGTACTTCTGGGAGTACTCGAAGTGGGTGTTGAACTTCTCGTCCATCGCGATCGTTTCCCGTATGTCCACGACCCAATTGCCCTTGTCATCCTTGAACAAGCCCACCTTGTCGGCGGCACCGATGATGTAGTTGGTCGAGTAGCCGATAAACACGTCACCGTCGCGTCCCACATGGTACATGTCGGACGAGGTGGACGTGGCCGCACTATTGGTGTAGGTGACCGAGGTGTGGTTGTCCCAAGTCTTGTTCACGTCATACTTCCAGGTGACCGCATTCTCATTGATGTTTTTATTCCAGTCTAATAAGCCAAAGAAGGCGGTGCCTTTGATGAAAGTCCACTCCATCGAGGTGCGGATGTCAACTCCTAACTCGGTATTGTTGTGCACGCCACGTACGGTGTAGGTGTAGTCAGTGGTGACACTGTCGGTGGCCCAGGTGGCTGTGGAGGCGTCGCCGGGCGGGTCGCGCAGCACCATCTGCACGTGGCTGGGACCGGCGGTGATGAAGTTGTTGCCGGTGGGCACCACACCAAAGCCTATGCCCGTCAGGCCCTCCTGACGCCACAACCGTGTTTGCTTGTTGATGACCACCGAGGCGTTCATGCTGCGGGTGAAGGGCTTGGTGAGGCTGGGAATACCAGCCCGCCACTTGTAGTTGCCCTCACCCTTCGAGTCAAGACGCACCTGGTTCGACTGGAGTTGCACCAACTCGCCACGTTTGAGCTCATGCCCCTCGGCAACCGTGTCGATGGCGGCAATCACGGCTTCGGAGCCCAACTCGTTGTCAAAGGTGATAATCGAGTCGCGCAACATGTCCTTGTACAGCTTGCCATTCTCCTTGTTGACATCGTAGTTGACATATGGCTCGTAGGCCTTGATTTTGAAGTTGTAGATGCGACCCAACTGGAATACCGGGTAGCCGTAGTTGTAGGTCACCTGCTTGGTGTCCTCGTCATAGTTGTAGAGAGCCAACTTGACATCCTGGCCGGCATCGCGCACAATGATGGTGTCGGTGCCAAAGGCTCCCGCCGGCGCTCCCGCCTGAGTGATGTCCATCACGGGCTGTGAGCGATAGGTGAGCATAAGCTTCTTGTTGCACTTGAACAACGGCAGCGCCACCTTGTCGGACGTGAAGATCGTGTCGGGCATCACGGTGTCGGTGGGGTGGGTGAGGTCGATAGCGGGCACGCTCATGAACATCTCATCCTTCTCCACTTCCTTGTTATTGGGGAACTTGACGCTCGCCACCTTGTAGCGGATAGGCGGCAGCAGCGCGCTGAACTCGCCGGTGTTGGCATCGGTGGTGATGATGATGTTCTTGGCGTCGTCCTCGTCACCACCCTTGCGCAAGGACTCGCTGGCGATGACTGTGGTGGCAGATGCCACGGGCACGTCGTCGGCGTTGGCGACCCACTCAGTGGTGGCGCCGCTCACTTTCTGCACGGCATTGAGCAACCGCTGCGGGTGGTCAAGCGGAGTGAGCGTGATTTCGGCCTTGCCAATATTGTTAACACTCTCACCATAGCCCAGCGGCTTGTTACCCTCGGTCTCGCCGCCAACGACGCGTCCTGCCACGATAGCCAGGGTGTTGTCAAAGAAGTCGATGTGGGTGTCATCGAGGAACTCATAGGTCTCGCCCTCGGTGGCGGGATAGCGACCGGCACCTTCAAAGGTGTGGCCGGTGCGGCGAGCCTCAATGAAGTGACTGCCGATGGGCACCTGGATCTCGTACTCGCCGTCGGCACCGCTCAGTATCAGTTTGCTGTTCTTGTTGCAGGGCATGCCGTCAACGTAGAAGCTCACGCTGTCCACCGGGATAGTCGTGCCGCTATAACGTATGGTGCCCCGCACCTTGAAGCTCGACACGTCGATAAAGTCGGCGTTGTTGATCGTCAGCGAAGTGCCGCCGATGAATGCCGAACGGCTCGTGGGGTTGAAGCTGTGGATGCCCTTGGTGGGATATACGCTATAGCGCGTGCCACTGCCGGCGTAGGGGATGCCGCGAATCTCGTACTCACCCTTGTCGTTGGTCACGCCGTAGGCCGAGAGTTGGTCGGACGTCGGAATGATGTCGGCAGGGCGCGTGTTGGGGCCCACAGTGATGTGGTTGCCGTTGGGCACGCCGTTACTGCATGAGATGTCGAAGGCATACTCCTCCAGCCCCTCGTCAAAGGTGATGTAGGACTTGAGGCCATAACTCTCGCCGCTGATGAGGCGGTCAACGTCGGCGGTGATCTCATCGGTGGTGAGAACGCGGTTCCAAAGTCGGATCTCATCTACGTTTCCTTTGAAGTCGGGCAACAACACCAAGTTGTTGCCGTCAAGGCATTGGTCACTCTGTCTGGTGACAACCATTTTCATGTCTTTAAATCGCGGACCGTAGTACCCCAACCATTGTGAGAAATCTTTGGCCACTATCTGATATCGGATATAGGTGGTCCCGGCCGGGATTCTAAACTCGGCGGCGTAGTACTTCCACTCTTCGTGCTTGGTCTTATCGTCGCAGATGGTTGCCTCGCCCAACTTGCTATTGTCAGCTCCATACATAGTCGCTATAACACGAGCGGTGTTAGATCCCCACGCCGATGTCATCAGCATCGATGCTTTGATTGTGGCACCCACCAGCTGCTCGGAGATGGCAACATCCTTGTGGGCAGTGATAGTCATGAAGCTGGAAGCGAAGGCGCCGTCGATAACCTTCCAACCATAGTCCGGATTCCTGCCATCAGCTGACAATTGCCAGCCGTCGAGCGACGCGCCACTCTCGTCGAGCAAGGTCGTGACTAACTGCGGGTCGGGATAGCGGGGCGTCGCGCTGACGTTGTCAGCGTTTGTGACCATATCGTTGCCGGCGGTAAAGGTGGTGACCTTGTTCCCGTCGCACAGCAACGACACTTGCGAGAACACACCCGCGGGAATGCCGCCGGATACCTGGTCGTTCAACAGCAAGTCATAAAGATGCTTGTCCTTATTGAACTTGAGGTTGAGGCGCGCCGGCGCGTTCATCAGCGTCAAGACGCGGTCGGTGCTGTCGGGGTTGACGAACATTTGCAGGGTGAACGGCTTGTGGTCGTTCACCACCTCGGCCAGGCTGGTATAGGTGAGCGAGTTGCCGGCCTCTTGCACGCTGCGGCTGTGATAGGGATTGGAGGTGTGCACATCGCTCTCGCGAGAGAGACTCACGCGCACTCCACCCACCGCTGTGCCGCCCTCAAACTGCACACGGCCGCTAATTACGCCAAGCGAGCTGCTGAAGCCCACGTCGAGCATCGAGTTGCCGAACACGCGACCGCCGCTCTCGCAGTCATCGCCGTAGGCAATGACGCGGTACTCATAGTAGCGGCCGGGCTCGGCTGTCTTGTCGGTGTAGGTGTAGGAGGTCTTGGTGCCTTCCTCATCGTAAACGGAAATCCAGTCGTTGCTGCCGATGTAGCGTCGCTGCACGTCGTAGAGCGTGGGCTTGGTGCCCACCTGTCGAGCTTTCCACCTGATGACGACCTCGGTGCCGGCCGTGCCCTTGGAGGCGTTAATGGCTGTCACGGCACTCACGCCGAGCGCGTGCGCCATGATGGTGTCACTATAGAGGTGCACCTTGTTGTCGGCAAGGTCAAGTTGCACGAAGTAGCCGTAGAGCGTACAAGCCGAGGCGGGCTTGTCGTCGGTGAACGAGGCCTTGCCGGCGTTGCGCGCCACGTTGACTTCGGTATAGTTTCGCGTCACGGTGCCGTTAGGCTCAATGCGATGCACCTTGAAGGTGACGTCGCCCTCGCTCTTGGGCACGTTGCCGAATGTCCACTCGACCTTCAAATCGTCGGTCGCCGTTGTGTCCTGCACAAGGTGCATGGGGATGACAGGCGTGGTGGAAGTGAACACCTCGGCGGCCTTGACCTTAGTGAGAGGCTCGGGGTTAGACGGGATGTCGAGTTCGCCCCACGAGTTGTGCTGCATGAACACCTCGTAGCGGTAGCGCTTGCCGTACTCCATGCCACGAGATGCATTGTCGGTGAAGCTCCGGCTACGGGTGGTGCCCACAAGCTCACGGTTGCCCTCGTAGCCACCATTCTCGTCAAGCACCGTGCGATAGACCTGATACTCGCCTTGATTGCTCGGGTAACTGTCCTGCCAGACGAGAAGCATTGTGCCGTCAACTTGGTTAAACTGTGCTGTGATGTTGTTGATTTGGTTGGCATAATTCACCGTCTGGGTGGCGTTCTCGTTGAGGCTCTGATCCACGTCGCCGCCCACCTCAAAGGTGAACTTGGTGCGGGTGTTGCGCGTCACTCGGATGGTGAAATCCCGGTCGAGCGGCACACTGAGCTCAGCTGAGCCGCTACCGCGGTTTTGCACGCTGAACTCGGCCTTGCTATACGTCTTGCCTTCGCTCGTCACCGTGGCGCTATAGTCGGTGCTGAACGAGAAGTTGGTCACGTTGTTGCCCAGTTTCGACGGTAGCCAATTGTTGTCGGCGCTCACCTGCACCTTGCCGGGCGCTCTCCAGTCGATTTTTGCCTCACGAGCTCGCGCTAAGTCGCTGAAGTCGATGTCCTTGAGATAACGCGCGTGGATATAGAACCAGTAGTTGCGGTGCCAGAAGTTCTTCTGGTAATAGTAGCTGTCGCTCTCCACTTGGATGGCTTTCACCTCGCGGATGCCGCGCGAGTTGGGGGCGAAGCGAAAGTAGAACCACTCGCCGTCCCACGAGCAGTTCACCAAGCCCCATCTTTTGTCGGTCTGTGACCAATTGGAGTTGGCACTCGCTATCCCATACTTATCGCCGCTGTTCAGCACCAAAAAAATCTGCTGCTCCGAATTCTGATAATCGTAATCCTTGCTCTGCTTCTTATTGTAGCGGAACTTGATGAACACCCACGGGTTCTCGGCGGTGACTTTGCCGTTATTGGAACATTCAAAACCTCGGAACTCTTCCATCTTGGCGTCCTCGCTGTCGCCGGTACACCATCCGTAGGACTTGCTGGCGGCGATGTCGTGCACGTACACGTTGCACCAGTAGGAGCCACCGCCTGGGTCGTTGAAGTTGCCAGATATAGCGTTGGCAGTTATTGAGCACCACAATACAAAGATGATAATCGCTGTGAATTTTAAAAGGAGTTTCATATCAGTATGCAGTTGTAAATTTTTCTATTTGAAAGATATAATTGTTTAATTATAACTGCAAAGGTAGCAAAAATTAAATATTTTTAAAACACAGTGAAAATATTTAAATGATTTTGGACAAATATGGAAGGTTGAGAAAGGTGAGCAATGAGAAAATGAGAAAATGGGTGTGAATTTGCGAGAGTTGAGTAAAATTTTTAAATTTGCAATTAGTAGCGGTCAATATTGCCGTGGAAAAATGGCTCGCTCCGGCTAGAAAGATACGCACGAGTTGCGGCGCTTGAAGATGGTGAGCGAGACGAATGTGTGTTTTTTTTGTGTTCAAAAAGAAGATAGAAATGAGACATATATTGATATTGCTAGTTGTGGCGGTGGCGATGTCGGCGGTGGCGATGCCGGTGGAGCCCGACACTGTGGCGACGCGAAAGAAAGTGGCTGTGGTGCTCAGTGGCGGCGGAGCTTTCGGCGCGATACACGTGGGTGCGCTGAAGGTGCTGGAAGAGACCGGAATTCCGGTGGATATGGTGGTTGGCACCAGCATGGGAAGTATAGTTGGCGCGTTTTATAGTGTGGGTTACAATAGTGAAGATATAGCCGCAATGTTCCGCTCGATGGACTGGACCGAATTGTTTCTGGACCGAGAGGAGCCGAGTAGGCTGACGCTGAATGAGCGTGAAGAACAGAATACATATATCCTGGACCGAGATTTCTACGTTCGCGGCTCGATAGACCCTCAGCCCGGCGGGGCGATACGAGGACATAATGTGGAGCGAGCGTTTGCATACTACTTGCAAGGCCATACCGACAGTGTGGACTTTCTGCGCGACCTTCCGCGCCAGTTCGCATGTGTGGCGACGGACCTTGTGGAAGACGAGGAGGTGGATTTGACGCATGGCAGGCTGGTGAAATGTATGCGTTCGAGTATGTCGATACCCGGAGTGTTTGCCCCTGTGCGAATGGGAGAGCAGGTGCTTGTGGATGGCGGAGCGAAGAATAACTTCGCGGCCGACCTGGCGCGCCGCCTCGGAGCAGATATAGTGATAGGAGTGAGGTTTGACTTGCAACTGGATAGCAAGAGCAAGTACCGGACACTGATGGACATTATGGAGCGCTCGGCCGGTAGTGACATCAGTCGCCGCGCTCGCGATAACGAGAAGTATTGCGACCTGGTAATCAGGGTGCCGGTGAGAGGATATACGAGCGGAAGTTTCACACGCAACGCGATAGACACGCTGATTAATCGAGGAGAGACGGCGACTCGCGCGAAAATAGACTCGATAATGATACTCAAAGCGCTTGCCGGTGTGAAACCGGAAGTGGACTACGGAATGCACCTGCGTAGGATAGGCGACCTGAGTCACATGGACGTGACCGATGGAGGACTGATAAATCCCCACAAGGACAACACGATAAGGGCATCGGTGGGACTCCGCTTCGATACAGAGGACCTGGTGGCGGCTCAAATGAAGGGCCGTTACTATATGGGCGGGAAATGCAACAAAGAACTGAACTTGACGTTGCGGCTGGGCTTGCGCTCGATGATTAAGTTGGGGTTTGAGATGGAACCGTGGAAGTGGAAAAAGATGGGCGTGAGTTATGAGTTGTGGTACAAGAACATCGACATTCATACGAAGGCAAAGCGTTCGGGCAATTTGTCGATGTTGTATCAGAAGGCCAATGCGAAGCTGCTAGCGGTGGAGGCGAGGAATTTTGACTTCGAGATAGGCCTCGGCTGGGAGCATTACCACTTGTTCAGCGAGTTGTGGAACGAGAACAATGAGACGGAATATGACCGCAACGAGCACTACTTCAATTATCATGCCCGTGTTTGCTATAACAACGAGGACCGGCAGTATTTCTCGCGGCGAGGCGTAAAGGCCGAGGCCAGTTACGCATATTATACCGACAATATGGCCGGCTGGCGCGGTCACCGTGGATGCAGCGCAGTGGCGGCGATGTTGCAAGCCACATTCTCGCTGGCCGATGGGACGCAGCTACGGCCGTCGGTACAGGGAAGGTTCCTCTTCGGCGAGGACTTGCCGGTGATGCTCAGCAACGCTGCGGGAGGCGTGAGATTCGGAAAGTTCTATCCGCAGCAGATGCCACTGGCCGGGGTGGGGAATGTGGAGTACTTCGACAGCAAATTTGTGTCGGCTTCGTTGCGCTTGCAACAGCGTATATCGGGCAGGCATTACGTGATAGCCGATGCCACTGTGGCCGAGAATGACGACGAGCTGAAAAAGTTGTTTGACCGAAAGCCGATTTGGGGTGCGAGAGTAGGGTACTACTTCGATAGCGGATTCGCCGGTCCGCTGGGGTTGTCGCTGGGTTGGAGCAGCCATACTCACAGGCTGAACGTGTTCTTGACCGTGGGGTATGACTTTTAGACTGCGAAATGATGTAATGTGAATATCAACAGATGATTATGAAACCACCGGTTTTAAATAGCATAGAGCGCGAAGCCATAGTGTGCCTGGTGATAGAGATGGTGAATGCCGACCGTGCAGTGGAGTTTGAGGAGCTTGTTATGTCGAATCATATTAACCATTTGCTTGGAATCACAGAAGAAGAATTCGCCGTGGCATTGAGGCTGCAGCCGGAGCATGCGTGCAAAGTGGTGAGCGAGATGGACGACGACAAAAAGCGGTTTGTGGCGATGCTGTTGCGGGAGATGATAGACGCTGACGGGGAAGTGGCGACAGAGGAGTGTAGGACCCTGAACTGGATAGCCCGACTGACAGGGATAGATGAATTATTTTAAAATCAGAGAGAAAGCAAAACGTATAGCGCAATGAAACGAAAACTGACCCTTTTGATTGGCCTGATTATGGCGATGACAGCTACAGCCACGGCCGGTGTGCTACTTAGCCCAGTGGCACCCGATACGAGCCAATGGATTGTGTTTCATAATAACTTCAGGCTCGACGAGCGGCCAGTGAGCAACACGCTCAGGATTGCGACCGACTCCAAGTATTGGCTGTGGGTGAACGGGCGGCTTGAAGTTGCCGAGGGAGCGTTGAAGCGTGGCCCAAACAGGACCGACACATACGCCGATGTGGTGAAACTGAAGCATCTGCGCAAAGGCGATAACAGCGTGGACGTGCTGGTGTGGTACTGGGGTAAACAAGGCTTTAGTCACCGCAGTACGGCTACAGCCGGGCTCTACTTTGACCTGGTCGTGAACGGGCGCGCGGTGAGCTCGACAGGCCCGTGGCGCACGGCGTTGCATCCCGCCTTTTTCCTGCCCAACGGCGAGATACCCAATTACCGATTGAGCGAATCGAATATAGGCTTTGACGCAAGGAAAGACATAGACTTCACAAGAGATGACTTTGATTTCGCGAGGTGGCCCGTGGCGCGAGAAATATCGCTTGAGCAGGCCGACTGGAATCGCCTGGTAGATCGGCCCATTCCGCAGTGGAAAGACTATGGAATGAAGAAATATGAGTCGGTGAGCAGCAATGGTGGCGAATACGTGTGCCGGCTGCCATATAACGCCCAAGTGGCTCCGTATCTGAAAGTTAAGGCCAATGCCGGCGACACGATACATATCCGAACCGACCATTATGCCGGAGGAGGTGAGCTGAACGTGAGAGCCGTGTATGTGACCCGCGAAGGTGTGCAAGAGTATGAAAACCCGGGCTGGATGAACGGCCATAAAGTGATATATAGCGTGCCGGCGAGCGTGGAAGTGTTGGAACTGAAATATCGCGAGACCGGCTACAACTGTGAGCTAAGCGGAGAATTCAAGTGCGATGATGAGCGACTGAACACGCTGTGGAAGAAGTCGCAGCGCACGCTGTATGTGACCATGCGCGACAACTATATGGACTGCCCCGACCGCGAGCGGGCACAGTGGATAGGCGATGTGACCAACGAGCTGGTGGAGACGTTCTATGCCTTGTCGCCATCGGCCACGGCTCTGACCCGCAAGTGCCTGCTGGAACTGGCCGCATGGCAGCGCGCCGATAGCGTGATGTACTCGCCGGTGCCCGAGGGCAACTGGAAAAAGGAGTTGCCGATGCAGACCCTTGCGATGGTGGGTTTGGGAACGTGGAACTACTATCTGGGCAGTGGAGACAAGGAGACGCTGCGCGCGGTGAACTCGGCCTACAAGCGGTATATGCATAAGTGGCGCATCACCGCCGACGGCCTTGTGGAGTATCGCAAAGGCGCGTGGGACTGGGGCGACTGGGGCGAGAACCAGGACATGCAGGCCATGTGTCAGATGTGGTATGCGATAACGCTGGAATACTACGCGAAGCAGTGCGACCTGCTGGGCGAGACCGGCGAGGCCGAGTGGGCGAGAGAGGTGAACAGAGGACTTAAAGCCGCTATTCACAAGACGTTGTGGAACGGATATGCCTATAAGCACCCACAATTCACCGGTAAGCCCGACGACCGAGTGCAAGCCCTAGCCGTACTGGCCGGCGTGGCACGAGAGGAAGAGTATCCGCTGCTGCTTAACGTGCTGGCAACCACTGAATTCGCCAGTCCGTATATGGAGCGGTATGTGCTGGAGGCGATGTGCGAGATGGGTTATACTGAAGATGCGCTGCGACGCATGACAACGCGGTATGAGCCGATGATAAACGGCGAGAGCAGCACACTGTGGGAGGTGTTTGACATGAGCGGGAATCCAAGCAGATGGTCGCTGAACCATGCGTGGAGTGGCGGCCCGCTAATTATGCTGTCGAGATATATAGCCGGCATAACGCCCCGTGTGCCGGGGTTTAAGGAGATAGAAATCGCGCCCAGGCCTTGCGGACTGAGAGAGATTAAGGCCGTGTTGCCTACCGAGCAGGGAGAATTGAAGATGGAGCTGAAGGGCGACTGCTGCCGCATGGAGTTGAGGCTCACGACACCGGTGCCGGCTCATATCACGGCTCCGGCCGGTTATGAGATAAGCAAAGGCGCGGCCCACGTGAGAGCAGGGCGGCATAAAGTGATTTTTGAGAAGAAAAAATAGCTAATGATATTGAACCGACTGATATATAGCCTGTTGCTGTGCGCAATGCTGACTGTGGCCTGCCCCGTGCGAGGGGAGGACACCGTGAGCGTGGCACGGGGACCGTATCCGTTCCTGAACCTGGAGGCAAACCGCATAGAGTTCAATGGTGATAACTGGCGCGACCTGAGTCAGTCGCTACTGGCGTGTGACTCGCATGTGGGAGTGGTGCAGATAGGCGACTCCCACATTCAGCCAGGTATAGTGACAAGGGAACTACGCGTGGCGTTGCAGAATGCATACGGGAATGGCGGCCGTGGGTTGCTGGCGGCGTTGAACATAGTGAGGACCAACGAGCCCCGCGACTATATCTTGAAACTGAATTGCGGCGTTCAGGCCAAGTCGCGGGTGGGAGGCGCTCGGCCGTGGGCGGTGATGCCCGGTGTTACCGGGGTGGCAGCCGTTCCCGACAGCGCAGTGACAGTGATTTCGGTTCGAGCGAAGAACGCCAGACGTGACAAGTTTACCGCTGTGACCCTGCTACATGAAGAAGGAGGGGGATATGGGTCGGCTCTGATTAACGACCGGATGGTTTTCGGCCGCACACCCACCCCACGAGCCACAACTTATCCACTGGGCGGCTACACCGATAGTGTGTCGCTCTCGGTGCCTACGAAAGGCGCATTTTACGGAGCCATTCTCCATTCCGACTCGTGTGGGGTGGTGGTGAGCTCGATAGGCAACAATGGAGCCACCTACGGGTCGTATCTGGCTGTGCGGGATTTTGCGAAGCAGTTGCAGATACTTGAGCCACAGCTGATTATTATTTCTCTTGGGACTAATGAGGCGTTTGGGAACCTGTCGGGCGTGATGGCGAACATCCGGTCGCTGGTGAAGTTGATAAGGAGCGCGAATCCGAGGGCCAAGATATTGCTTACCACGCCGATGGAATGCCATCACAAAGTGACGCGTAAAGTGGGGCGGAGGAGCCGGCGACATGGGCAACGCACGGTGACCAGTTATGCGGTGAATGAGAAGATACAGACCGTGAGAAACATGATACTGAGTTTTGGCCGCGAGCAGCATATAGCGACATGGGACCTGTATGAGGTGGCCGGCGGCGCCGGCGCGGCCAACAAATGGATTGCGGCGCGGCTGATGAATGGCGGCGACCATCTGCATTGCCTGGATGCCGGGTATGAGTTGCAGGGAGAACTACTTGCGCAGGCGGTGATGCGTGCGCTGGAGCGTAGGCATTGAGGGACGCGAGAGGAGTAAGAGAGTGAGTATTAGCGTATTTGTGCGAATGTCTGTTCGAGCTCGGCGAGAGTGTCGCGAATGGATTTGAGCCGCTCGATGACCTCGAACCGCTTGGAGATGCCATCGCGGTTTCGCTTAATCATGGCTTGTGCGGCATCGAGTTTAAGACCCTTGTCCTTAACCAGATAGTGAATCATGCGGATGGTTTCGATGTCCTTGGGGGTGTAGAGCCGGGCATTTTTAGCGTTTCGTTTAGGGCTGATGATGCTAAATTCTTTTTCCCAAAAACGCAGAGTGGATTCAGGAATACCGAGAATTTCGGCGACATCGCCGATACGATAGAAACGTTTGTTGAGAGAGTCGTTCATGAGTGCTGTAGCTGAGAAACTGAAATGCAGAAATTAACCTTGCACGGGTGGCATTAAATGCTTACCTTTGCAACGTAAACGGTGCGTAAAGTTATAAAAATTAGTTCTGACCACCAATTTTTTCATGTAAAATCATTAAAATTACGATATTATGTTAACAGCAAAAGAAATCAGAGAATCGTTCAAGGAGTTTTATCGCTCGAAGAATCATCATATAGTGCCGTCGGCTCCGATGGTTGTGAAGGATGACCCCACACTAATGTTTACGAACGCCGGTATGAACCAGTTTAAGGACATAATACTGGGTAACAAGCCGGCCCAGTGGAAGCGTGTGGCCGACAGTCAGAAGTGTCTGCGAGTGAGCGGCAAGCACAATGACCTGGAGGAAGTGGGGCATGACACGTATCACCACACGATGTTTGAGATGCTGGGCAACTGGTCGTTTGGCGACTACTTCAAGAAAGAAGCGATAGAATTTGCTTGGGAGTATCTGGTGGAAGTGCTGAAAGTGGATCCGAAGAACCTGTACGCAACGGTGTTTGAGGGCAACGAGGGCGCGGGATTGGAGCGCGACAACGAGGCTGCGAGCTACTGGGAGCAGCACTTGCCCAAGGACCATATCATCAACGGCAACATGCACGACAACTTCTGGGAGATGGGCGAAACGGGGCCATGCGGTCCGTCGTCGGAGATACACATAGACTTGCGCTCGGAGGAGGAAAAGCGAGAGATACCCGGAGCTGAGCTAGTGAACAAGGATAATCCGCAAGTGATAGAGATATGGAACTTGGTGTTCATGCAGTATGACCGTAAGAACGACGGAAGCTTGTCGGCACTGCCTGCGAAGGTGATAGACACCGGTATGGGTTTTGAGCGCCTGTGCATGGTGTTGCAGGGGAAAAAATCGAACTACGATACCGATGTGTTCCAACCGTTGATACAAGCGATAGGGAAGTTGGCCGGCAAAGAGTACGGCAAGGAGAAGGATACAGACGTGGCAATGCGTGTGATAGCCGACCATGTGCGCACGATAGCGTTTGCGATAGCTGACGGACAGTTGCCGAGCAATGCCAAAGCCGGTTACGTGATAAGGCGCATCCTGCGTCGTGCGGTTCGCTACGGATACACGTTCCTGGATCTGAAGGAGTCGTTTATGTACAAGCTTGTGGACACGCTGATAGAGACTATGGGCGACGCATATCCCGAGATTGCGGCTCAGTCGCAGCTGATAAAACGCGTGACCAAGGAGGAGGAAGAATCGTTCTTGCGCACGCTGGAGACCGGTATGAAGATGATAGACGCCATGATAGCCGAGGCCAAGAAAGCCGGGCAGACAGAAATGAGCGGCGTGAAGGCGTTCCTGCTCTATGACACGTATGGATTTCCGCTGGACTTGACACAGCTAATTCTGCATGAGAACGGGATGAGCGTGAACGTGGACGAGTTTAACGCTGAGATGCAGAAGCAAAAAGACCGCGCACGCAACGCTGCCGCAGTGGAGACCGGCGACTGGGTGGAACTGCGCGAGGGCGTTACCGAGTTTGTGGGCTACGACATGGCCGAGTGCGACACTGAAGTGCTTCGCTACCGCCAAGTGAAGACCAAAGGGAAAGAGTATTACCAGATAGTGCTGGGTCGCACGCCGTTCTATGCCGAGATGGGCGGCCAGGTGGGCGACAAGGGCGTTCTGGACTTTGACGGCGAGCAGATAGAGGTGAGTGACACCAAGCGCGAGAATAATCTGCCGGTTCACATTGTGAAGAAATTGCCGGCCGACATAAGTGGAGCGTGCCATGCCAGAATTGATGTTGACGCTCGCAAGGCTATATCGGCCAACCACAGCGCTACGCACCTGCTGCACTTGGCGCTGCGCAAGGTGCTTGGCACTCATGTGGAGCAAAAGGGCTCGTATGTGGATTCTCGCCTGCTGAGGTTTGACTTTTCTCACTTCCAGAAAGTGACGAGTGAGGAGCTGCGCGAGGTGGAGCATGTGGCCAACGCGCTGGTGCGCGAGGCTACCGCCCTTGACGAGCACCGCGAGATGCCGATAGCCGAGGCCCGTGAGCTGGGAGCTATGGCGCTGTTTGGCGAGAAGTATGGCGACAAGGTGAGAGTGGTGCGTTATGGCGAGTCGATAGAGTTGTGTGGCGGGACCCATGTGGCCAACACGGGAAACATAGGGATGATAAAGATAATATCGGAGAGCAGTATAGCCGCCGGTATCCGACGAATAGAGGCCATAACCGGCGCGCAAGTGGAGGCGGCACTTAACAAGCTTGAGGACACACTGCTGGAGATACGCGGTCTGTTCAATAACGCACCGGACGCGATGACAGCCGTGAAGAAGGCTATCCAGGAAAATTCGTCGCTTCAGAAGCAGGTGGAGGACTTTATGGAGGAACGAATTAAGGACCTGACGAATGAGGTGCTGAAGGTGGCCGTGGAGAAGAATGGCGTGCGTGTGGCTGTGCTACGCGGCCCGCTGATGCCCGATGTGGTGAAGGGCGTGGCCTATGGCGTGAAGAAAGCGAGCAGTGAGGCCACGGCTCTGCTGGCAGCGACAGAGAATAACGGCAAGCCGATGCTGACGGTGTCGCTAACCGATGACCTTGTGGCACGCGGAATGAATGCCGGACAGATAGTTCGTGAAGCCGCCAAACTGATACAAGGCGGAGGCGGCGGTCAGCCCGGATTCGCTCAGGCCGGAGGCAAGAATGCCGATGGCTTGGTAGCGGCTCTTGACAAGATGCTGGAGCAGATTTGACCTCAGTATGGGTTAATAGCGATAAAAGTTATTTTAGGCGCGCGTCGGTCATTGGCCGGCGCGCATGTGCTTAATCCCAAATCGGTGGTTAGACGGCGACAAGATCTTGAACCGCGAATGAACGCGAATGAACGCGAAGTAATGATAGTGGAATAATATCAGACAACAAATGACAAGATGGGTGGGTGGGAGATTTTAAACACAAATGCACACAAATGTCACGCAAATTATTGATGGTGGGGGAATATCAGACAAGAAATGACAAGAAAAGGGATGGGCGGATGAGTCCAATAGGACCAATATGGCTAATAGGACCTATAAGGCTGATTGGGGGGGAGTGGGTGGGAGCTGGTTTAATCGAAGACGTAATTGAGGAAGTCGTGGAGCGGTTTCATCGGCTTTAGGTCTGCCGCCACGCGTTCCACCCAGTCTTCGCAGTCGAAGTAAGATTCGTCGGGGCGCATCATCACAATGTATTCCTTCATTTTCAAGAAGTCGGCCACTGGGCTTTGCGGGTCGAAACCAGCCGGCATTTTCTTAAGCGTTGCGCATTCCCAAGAGTAGCGACGTG
The DNA here is from genome assembly GCA_902786725.1 of uncultured Bacteroidales bacterium. Classification (GTDB taxonomy): domain Bacteria; phylum Bacteroidota; class Bacteroidia; order Bacteroidales; family Muribaculaceae; genus Sodaliphilus. The sequence goes on along the minus strand of CADADP010000011.1, from coordinate 14,419 downwards.
TAAACTCCCTGTTACGTACTATTTTAAGAAATTCCTCGGGTTCGGCATCAATAAGTAGGCGCAACTGCTCAAGAATGGTTTTCTCAGGCCACCACACACCGCCGCCCAACATGAGGTTGTCCGGCTCGAAGTGCACGTAGTAGCTGCTAATTATCGAGTGGCGGCCACCCTTGCCCAGAACGCCCGAGAAATAGCGCTTGTACGGGCTCTTATCGTTAGAGAAGCGTATGTCGCGGTAGATGCGATAGACGCTGTCTTTCAGTGCCAGACCACGCACGTTGTCGTCGAACTGCGCAACTAGGGCTATAAGTCGCTCCATATCTCTTTCCCAGGGTCCTCTGAGCGCGTCGTATCGGTCTTTGTTGGTTTTGAACCACGTGCGGTCGTTATTTGCGGCTAACTCGCGCAGAAAGGCCAGCACCTCTCTTATGTCGCTTTGTGATTTCATGTATGGGGTTAATATGCGATCTCTTGAAAAAACAGGAGGTGAAGAATTGCTCTTCACCTCCCAAATTACTCGTTTTTTACTTTATTATCTTAGTCGCCTCGGTAGTTCCGTCGGTGAAAGTTGTCACTTTCACGTTTAGGCCGTTGAAAGGCTCTAAGCTTTCCACGCCCAGCATGTTGAAATACTTAACACTCTGCACATCTTTTGAGGCTTGGATTTCGTTGACTCCACTCGACTTGAGGCTAACCGTCTTAGACGCGCTCCAAGCACTCTGCTTGCCGTTGGTGTAAAGAGTCTTCACCTTGTAGGTGTATTCAGCGCCTTCGGTAAGACCAGTGACCAGATACTCTTTTTGGGTTATGCCTGTAATGGTGCGCTTAGAGGCATCGCCATCTTCGCTGGCTGCACGGCGTGGCGCATCGATATCCATCTCGCTCGCGTCGCCGCTATACACGGCCACATGCTTGAGCATGACGCGTTTTCTTAAAGCAGTGTTTTCGATTTTAATGGCGTTGAGCGTGGCAGGTGAAATTTCACCTTCGAGCACTATCTTATAGACTGCGTCTTCGTCGGTGATAGAGACAGTCTTGCTGTTGAGCTCGCTGTCGCCATTGACTACGCTCACCTTCATTGCCACGTCCTTGTCGATGCCGTAGGATTTTGCAGTCACAACTACAGTCACAACAGCGTCGCTGCCGGTAAGTTCCAGAGTGGGACTTGTCACGGAGCCGTTGGCAGTGGTGGTGCCCAAGCGCAGGTATCCCGCGGTCTTTTCGCTGTAGGTTCCCTTAGAGCTTTTTGTCCAAGTGGTGGTGCCGGAGCTCATGTCCTCGTCGAGCAGCAGTTCCACATCGCCCGCAACGCCACGTTGTTTCACTTCGAGGGTGTAGGAGTCAACCAGTTCGTCTGGAGTCTCGTCGGTCCACACGGCTTTGAAAGACGTTTCAGTGATGTCGGAGGCCTCAGCTTCGCCAAGTTCGGGTACGTAGAGAGGTTCTGCCTCTTTCATGAAGCTGAAAGTAACGGACTTGTCGCTGTTTTTCACGATTTCGGTTATAGGCTTTCCCATAAAGCCGGCCCCACCGGTCTTGCTTGCGATGCTTCCGCTTGCCATCATGTTGAGAGTGGCCGCCGGCACCGACTCATCGGTGAGCTCGTGGTTTGTGGTGCCATAGGGGTCGCCACCTTCGTTGGATTCCGACAACTTGTTATCGGCCGGTATAATAGTGCAAAGCTGGACCGCCTTGTCGTTGGGCGTATTAGCGCTCCAACGGCTGGCCACATAGGTTACGTGAGTCACCAGCATACCTTCGCCGGCGATATACCTATCCCATCCCTGCTTGGCTCGGTTCTCGAGCACGTAATATTCGTTTTCGTTTAGCGGACTGACCACTTTGTAGGCCACATCGGTGGCCTCGTTCTTTTGGTTGAATACCGGCAGAGTATAATCGTTTCCGGCCACAGGCGTCAGCAGTTCAATCCAACTCATAAAGGCTTTTTCGTAAGCGTTGTAGCCTACCGGCAGGTATCCGTCGTTGTTGTAGCAGCCACCACACATAAGGCTCCAGTTGCCCATTCCATAATACCCATTTCGATAGGAAGTCTCATAGAAGTCGGGCAGTCCCAGACAGTGACTGAACTCGTGGCAGAAAGTGCCCACGCCGTCCATCTTAGTGCTGCGGTCGTTGCTACCTGTTATCTCGTTGAACACGGCGAATTTATCGATGGTGACGCCATTAAGGTTGAGCGCGCCGGGGCCGTCTTTATAGTTGGCTCCGTCGCTGAGTTCCCACTGGCAAGGCCACACGGCGTTAGGCACAACTTCGCTGGCCTGGGCCTCGCCCACGCCGGCATAGACGACAATAACCACGTCGCAGACGCCATCGCCATCGTTGTCGTACTGGCTCCAATCCACATCGTCTCCGGCGGTGGTTATAGCGTCGCCCACCATTTGGCACACTCCAGTGTCGTCGCCGTTAGAGTCGTTTTTTCCATAGGTGGCGCGCGACGAAGGTAGCGGGTAGATGCCATAGACGTCGTATTGCGGTGTGTATTTGCCGTTGCTCTGGTCCTTGAAATACTGGAATGCGCTTGTCTCGCCGGTGCAGTATTGTTTCACGAAGTCCTCTTTGGAGTTCGACATCTTCTTGTCGGAGTATTCCACGAGCAGTATGGGCACTTTTGGGGACCCCATAGTGGGCACCTGTGTGAGTCCGGCTTTACGGCGTCCTTCTTTCTTAGCTTGCGCCTTGCGACCTTTTGATATGGCCGCTTCCGGGGTAACGTTCTGCCGGTTTGCTTCAAGGAAAGAGATTTCGTCTGGAGTACGCTCGCTAACCTCATGCGCTAAAATCGTGCTAACGCCATTAGCGGTGCGATAACACAAATCGCCGTTTCCTGTTCTGGCCACGGCCTTACCATCACTTGTCATAAGGCAGTGTCCCCATTCATCGCCAACGGTGACCACCGTTATGCTACTGCCATCGCTTTGATTCACAGTTATCGGTGTGCGCTTCGCAGGCACGGCGAGCATCGTTGCCACCGCGGCCATTGCCACCAATGATGTGATAATTCTCTGTTTCATAATAAAATAAATCATTGTTTAAAGTTCACATTAGTTTCTTAACGTGCAAAGGTAGCTATAAATTACCGATTTAGCAAAGGCTTGGTCGCCGCAAGGCCGAACAATTAACAATTATAAGCACTCGCCACAGAGCTGAGCACCCCCACGAGAGCAATGTCTCGCGGGGGTGCTGAAGGAATAGAGCTTTTAGTGGATTGCACCACTAAAGAGATGCTTAGTCACCCATCACCATATTGGAAAGAGCCACCACGTCGGCCACGTCAACGCCGCCACTGAGGTTCAAGTCGGCCTGCTCGATGAAGAACACTTCGGGAGTGTCGCCCATTACATGATTAGCCAGTGCCACCACATCGGCCACGTCAACGCCGCCACTGTGGTTAACATCGCCCGGCAGCCATGTGGGCTCGCCCAGTGTGACTTCCTTAGCCTCGCTCCATGAGCTCTCGGTGCCATCGGTGTAGATAGCTTTCACCTTGTAGCTGAACGTGCCGTCGGTGGTGAGGTTCTCAACCTTGTAGTTAGTGGCTTCGATGCCCTCAATCAATCGGCTGTTCTCGTCGCCAGACTCGGCCACGGCCTTGGCAGCGGCATTAGCTTCTTCGTTAAGCGAGGAAGCGTCGCCACCATACACCTTGACACTGCTCAGCAGCAGACGCTTCTTGTTGGCTATGCTCGATATGGTCACGGTGTTGGTTCCGGCCGTAGCATTGAGCACCACAGTGTAAGTGGCATCTTCGTCGCTGAGAGCCACGTCTTCGCTAACACCGCCTACGCTCACGCGCATCGTTGACGCATCGCTGGCATAGTATTTACCTGTCACAACCACAGTCACTACGCCGTTATAATCGGTGAGGTCAATCTCGGGACTTTGTATTGAGCCGGTGCTCTTTCCTGCACCGAGGCGCAAATATCCGGTAACGTCGTTGTAGGTGTTAGTGGCGGTCCATGTGGTTGTGCCTTCGCTCAGGTCCTCGTCGAGGAGCAGCTCATTGGCCGGAGCCGCGGCGTTGCTCACCATCAGAGTATAACTCTGAGCGTTGGGTACAGCATTCCAGGTTGCAGTGAAGCTGGTGTGGTCCACTCCGCTTGCCTCGGCAGCGAGTTCCGGAATCAGTTTCTCCAGTTCGGCCACGCCGGTCAGAGGCACAGTTACGCTGGCAGCGCCCGCACTGCTAAGGGTCACAGTCGCATTGAAAGTGCCTGCGGTTGTCGGGCTGAATGTGACGTCCACGTTCACCTCTCCGTTTTGGAGCTCTTCGAGAGTGAACGATGCTGGAGTCACTGAGAATACGGGAACTTGGTCGTCGCTATTGAGCGTGACTGTTACACCTTCGGTGAGGTTGTCGGTAGAAACCGTAATGCTACTATTATATTGGCCACCGGTGAACACAGTGCCGAAATCCACCGACTCTTCATTGGTTAGAATCGTGGGAACGGGGTCAGTGCTCTCGAGCAGTGTAACGGTCTTAGACTCGCTGAATTCGCTCTCGGTGTCGTCGGTATAAACGGCTTTTACCATATATTCGTAAGTGCCGCCAGCTATCAGGTTCTGAACGGTGTAGTTACCACCCGTGATGCCTGTGATGGTGCGAGTAGTAGCATCTCCGGTCTCCTCGGCTTTGCGAGGTGCTCCGGCGGCATCGGTCGCGTCGCCGCCATAAACTGTGACGTTGCTCAGATAGACACGTTTCTTTGTGGCTGTTGTGCTAAGTTTCACGGTAGTTTCACCGGCTGTGGCGTCGAGCACCACTGTGTAAGTAGCACTGGTGGCAGTGAGAGCCACATCCTGCGATGCGTCGCCAACAGTGACTCGCAAGCTGCTGTTGTCGCTACCGTAGTAGTAACCGGTGAATACCACAGTCACTTTACCGTTGTAGTTGGACAAGTCCACCGAAGGGCTTTCCACGCTACCGTTCTGGCTGCCGCTACCCAAACGGATACCGGTGTCGCCAAACTCGGTAAAGCCGGTTGTGGTCCAAGATGTCGAGCCTGTAGTAAAGTCTTCGCTCAGCAGTTCGGTAACGGTTGGGGTCACCTTCTGGTTTACATAGAGAGTGTAGCTCTTAGCGTTGGCAACCTCGGTCCACCTTGCAGTGAACAGGGTGGAGCCAATGTGGTCGGCAGTAGCGTTGAGCAGTTCGGGAACATTTTTCACCAGAGCGCCTGCACCGCGCAGAGTCACTGTGACATCGTCGGCGTCTTGGCTGCTCACTGTGACTGTGGCCTCGTAGTTTTGAGCCGCTGTGGGGGTGAATGTCACCGTTGCTGTGGCTCCGGCCTCGGCTGCATCCTTAGCTATAGTGGTGGTGCTGAGTGTGAACACGTTGTTCGGGTCGTTGAGCGTAAGCGTTACATCGCCCTTGAGTTCCTCGGCGAGTACGTTAAGCGTGGCTGTTGCGCTCTCGCCCGGGTTCACTGAGCCCAGATTCAGCTCTTCGTCGGCCACGATATACGGGTTGAGCTGTTTCTCGCCAGTGAGTGTGACGTTCTTGGCAGCGGTCCACGAGCTTGTAGTGCCGTCGCTGTAGTTAGCGCGCACCTTAAATGCGTAAGTCTCGCCCTGCAGAAGGCCGGTGACAGTGTGGTTCTTGGCAGTGATGCCGGTAATTGTGCGGCTATGAGTGTCGCCACTCTCGGACGCGCGAGCTGGAGTATTGTTGCTTGCGTCGCCGTTATATATCGACACGTGCGATATGACCACGCGCTTTCTTGTGGTGGTGGTCTCAATCATCACTTGGCAACCGTCGCCGAAAGTGCCGCGGAGCGTTACTGAGACGTCGGCCATGCTTGTGTTGTTGAGCGTTACTGTTTCGGCGGCCAATTCTGTTCCGTTCGCGCTCAGCACGCTCACCTTCATCGGGACATCGGTGTCGGTGCCGTAGTTCATGCAGTTAACCACCACTGTGGCTACGCTCTTGCTCAGGTTCACGGCGGGACTTGTTACCGAGCCGTTGGCCTTGCTTGTACCAAGACGCAGACCGCCATTGTCGGTGTCGGCGTAGGTTCCGCTTGCGCTCAGGGTCCACGATGTGGTGCCCTGACTCATGTCTTCTTCGGCCACCAAGTCGGCACTGCCGGAGGCGTTCTTAATGTTGACCTGCAACTCATAGTCGGTGACATACTGCGCTTCGGTCTCGTCGGTCCAGGACGCGGTGAACTGGTTGTTCTGCACGTTGCTGGCCTCGTTGAGCACCGGAGCGAAGTGCGGCTCAGAGCCTTTCATGAACCAGAAGTTCACGGTCTTGTCGTTGTTGAGCTGAATCTCAGTGATAGGCTGGCCCATGAGTCCGGCATTGGATGTTAGCGAGCCGCTGGCCGTCATGTGTAGTTTGGCCGCAGGGGTCGAAGTGTCGGTTAACTCATGGTTTGTTTCACCATAAAGGTCGGTACTCTCATTACTTGCGCCAGTGGTATTATCGGCCGTGACAAGGGTGAAGAGCTGAATTTGCTGGTTGTTTACGGTGTTGTTGTTCCACCGGCTTGCCACATACGTGACGTGGGTAACCATCATACCCTCGTCGGGGATGTATGCGTCCCATCCTTGCTGAGCGCGGTTTTCGAGCACGTAGTACTCGTTGGAGTTGAACGGACTTGTTACCTTGTAGGCCACATCGGTGCTCTCCTGCTTCTGGTTCCACACGGGCAGAGTGTATTGTGTGCCCTGTACCGGAGTTTGCAGGTCGATCCAGCCCATGAAGTTTTTCTCGTAACCGCTGTAGCCAATGGGAGTGTAGCCGTCATCGTTATAGCTGCCACTGTCCATCAGGCTCCAACTGCCTATACCCCAGTAGTCGTTGGCGTAAGTTGTCTCGTAGAAGTCGGGCAGTCCCAAGCAGTGACTGAACTCGTGGCAGAAAGTGCCCACGCCGTCGATTTTGGTGGAGCTGTCGCTACTGCCGTTAATCTCGTTGAACACGGCAAATTTGTCGATGGTCACGCCGTTGCGGGTTACTGCGCCGTTTCCGTCGCCAAAGTTGGCGCCATCGCTGAGTTGCCACTGGCAGGGCCAAATGGAGTTGGGTACCGTGTTGCTGGCCTGAGCCTCGCCCACGCCGGCATACACCACGATGCACACGTCCACCAGGCCGTCGCCGTCGTTGTCGTACTGACTCCAATCCACCGCGCTACCGGCCTTGCTGATGGCGTCGCTCACCATCTTGCACACACCCACGTCGTCGCCGTTACTGTCGTTCTTGCCGTAGGTGGCGCGAGACGACGGTAAGGTGTAGATACCATAGACGTCGTATTGCGGAGTGAACTTGCCGTTGCTTTGGTCCTTAAAGTACTGATAAGCACTCTTAGCGCCGGTTTTATACTGAGCCTCAAAGGTGGCCTTACTGTTGGACATCTTCTTGTCGGAGTACTCTACCAACAGCACAGGTATCTTCGGAGAACCGGACTGGGGCACTTGTGTGGCTCCAACCTTGCGGCGAGCCTTCTGGCGTGCTGCAAAGCGGCGTCCTTTCTGTGCAATCTTGCTCAATGTCATCTCATCGGCATTGATTGCCAAGAAACTGTTTTCCTCGTCTGTGCGCTGAGCCACCTCGTGCGCACGTACCGATGAAATTCCGCTGCTGGTGCGGTAATACACATCGCCATTGTCGCCAATAGCTACGGGCTTGCCATCGCTCGTGATAAACGAGTGATGCCATTCGTCGCCCTTCATAGTGACGGTAATCTTTGTGCCGTCGCTCTGTGTGATGGTGGTGGGCACGCGCTTAGCCGGCACAGCAAGTGCGACAGAACACGAAATCACCGCCAGCATCACCAACGATAAAATTTTTCTCATTTTGTAATTTAAATTGTTTATAATAAGATATTTAGTTAATAAAGTTCCGTAAAAGGCTGTTATTCGGGCTAAATTGTGCGCAAATTTAACACTTTTTCTCGTGCCAACAAACCATTCTACATCTTTTTAACCCTTCAATGCCCGATTTTTACTACTTTTCACATTTAAAAGCATGATGAGAGAAAGGGCGGGGGAACGCAAAAAAATGTAATTATGTGGCGGGGAAGTGTTAATGTTGCCAAAAATGATGGGAGATAAATGATTATTTTGTATATTCGCTACCTAAAACGTAATAAATTGTAACGATGGCAAAGATAAATGGAGCAGTAGTGATTGACACACAGCGTTGCAAGGGCTGTAGCCTTTGTGTTGTGGCATGTCCGTGCCAGGTGTTGGCGCTTCAGCGGAAGGAGGTGAATAATCGCGGTTATCACTATGCGTATATGGCTGATGCCGAGAAGTGCATTGGATGTCAGAGTTGTGCTCTGGTGTGTCCTGATGCATGCATAGAGGTGTATCGTGTGGTTCAAAAATGAAAAACTGATAGGAAATGAATGATAAAGTGACACTGATGAAGGGCAATGAGGCCCTGGCGATAGCGGCGATACGTTATGGAGCCGACGGGTATTTCGGCTATCCGATAACGCCTCAGAGCGAGGTGCTGGAGACGCTTGAGGAGCAACGCCCGTGGGAGACGACCGGAATGGTGGTTCTTCAGGCCGAGAGTGAGGTTGCGGCGATAAACATGGTGTATGCCGGCGCGGCATGTGGAAAGGCCGTGCTGACTTCGACGTCGAGTCCCGGTTTCAGCCTAATGCAGGAGGGAATGTCGTATATGGCGGCGAGTGAGGTCCCTGCACTGGTGATAAACGTGATGAGAGGAGGCCCGGGCTTGGGAACAATCCATCCGTCGCAGGCCGATTACTTTCAGGCATGTAAGGGCGGAGGCCACGGCGATTATCATGTGATAGTTCTGGCACCGGCGAGTGTGCAGGAGATGTGCGACTTTGTGGCGCTGGGTTGGGACTTGGCGTTCAAGTATAGGTGCGTGTCGATGATACTGGCCGACGGCGTTGTTGGTCAGATGATGGAAAAGGTGGTGTTGCCACCGCAGCGAGCTCGGCGAACCGAAGAGCAGATACGCCAGCAGTGCCCGTGGGCAGTGAATGGTCGCAAAGGCCGCAGGCCTAAAAATATTATAACATCGCTTGAGCTTGACGATGACAAAATGGAGGAGAATAACAATCGCTTCCAGTCAACGTATAGGCTGATAGAGAAGAATGAGATGCGATGTGAGCTGGTGAATACTGAAGATTGCGATTATCTGATAGTGGCATTCGGCAGCCAAGCGCGCATAACAATGAAGACAATGGAGCTGGCGCGTGAGCAAGGCCTAAAGGTGGGTCTGGCTCGCCCGATAACGTTGTGGCCGTTTCCGGTGAATCATATACGCGAGGCGGCTAAGGGCGTGAAGGGAATCTTGGTGGTGGAACTTGACGCAGGCCAAATGATTGAGGACGTGAAGCTGGCTGTGGAGTGTCGCGTGCCGGTGGAGCATTACGGGCGTCTGGGCGGCAATGTGCCGACGCCTGATGAGGTGCTGGACGCATTAAAAGATAAGTTTGTGAACAAGGAGGACTGAACAGATGGAGATAAATGAGATTATAAAGCCTCAGAACAGAGTTTATAAGCGCCCTTCGCTGCTGAGCGACAATTATATGCACTACTGTCCGGGTTGTAGCCACGGAGTGGTTCACAAACTGATAGCTGAGGTGATAGAGGAGATGGGCGCTGAGGAATACGCGATAGGAGTGGCTCCTGTGGGGTGTGCCGTGTTCGCGTATAATTATATCGACATTGACTGGCTTGAGGCCGCTCATGGCCGTGCGCCGGCTATGGCTACTGCGGTGAAGCGGCTGCAGCCCGACAAATTGGTGTTTACGTATCAAGGCGATGGCGATTTTGCGGCGATAGGCACATGTGAGTCGATTCACGCATGCAACAGGGCAGAGAACATAGCGGTGATATTCATAAACAATGCGATATATGGAATGACCGGAGGGCAGATGGCTCCGACCACATTGTTGGGACAGAAGACGGCAACTTGCCCCTATGGACGGCGTGTGGATTTGAACGGCTATCCGCTGTCGATAGCGCCGTTACTGGCCCAACTCGACGGAACATGCTACGTGACGCGCCAGAGTGTGCACACGCCGGCATCGGTGCGCAAGGCCAAGAGCGCGATTCGCAAGGCTTTTGAAAACAGTATGCAGGGAAAGGGAACGTCGGTAGTGGAGATAGTGAGCACTTGTAACTCGGGTTGGAAATTGACTCCTATTCAAGCTAATGAATGGATGGAGAAGAATATGTTTGAGAAATATCCACTTGGTGACCTTAAAAATGAATGAAACGATGAAAGAAGAGATAATAATAGCCGGCTTCGGAGGTCAAGGTGTGTTGTCGATGGGAAAAATCCTGGCATACGCCGGCCTGATGGAAGGCAAGGAAGTGACATGGATGCCGTCGTATGGACCGGAACAGCGTGGCGGAACGGCAAACGTGACAGTGATACTGAGTGACGAGCGGATATCGTCGCCGATATTGAATGCCTATGACACGGTGGTGGTGCTGAACCAGCAAAGCCTTGACCGCTTTGAAAGCAAGGTGAAGCCCGGGGGTGTGCTTATATACGACAGCTATGGAATACATAATGCGCCCACCAGGCAAGATATAAAAGTGTGTCGCATTGATGCCATGGAGGCGTCGTTTGAGATGAAAAACGCAAAGTCGTATAATATGATAGTGCTTGGCGCACTGCTCAGTTTGCGGCCGGTGGTGACAATAGAGAATGTGATAAAAGGCTTGAAGAAAACGTTGCCCGAGCGTCACTGGGATACGCTGCCGCAAAACGAGGAGGCGTTGCGTTGCGGGATGAGTCTGGCTGAGTGAGCCGGCATAAAAGGCTTTTCAAGAGAAAATAATGAGGGCGAGGCTTGAAAATTTGAGGCCTCGCCCACTTGATTTATAGAACCCACCATAATAGATGTTCTTGGGTTATGGCGGTGATTACAGGGTGATAGGCTCGTAGGGAAGGTTCCATGCGTCGGCAACAGCCTTGTAAGTGACTTTGCCTTCTACCACGTTGAGGCCGAGGAATAAAGCCTGGTCGTCTTTGCAAGCCTGTTGCCACCCCTTGTCGGCCAGGGCCACGGCGTAGCGCAGGGTGGCGTTGGTGAGTGCGGTGGTGGATGTGTTAGGCACGGCGCCCGGAATATTCGCCACTGCGTAGTGCAGTATGCCATCTACCATGTAGGTTGGCTCGCTGTGAGTGGTGGGGTGTGATGTTTCGAAGCATCCGCCTTGATCGATAGCAACATCCACCAGCACGGTGCCCGGTTCCATTTCTTTGAGCATATCGCGTGTGATGAGGAATGGAGTTTTTGCTCCCGGAATCAGCACAGAGCCGATGATGATGTCCACATCGTGGAGTTGCTGGCGGATGTTGTGCTCGTTGGAGTAGAGCGTGTGTATGTTGGCCGGCGTTTCGATGTCGAGCTGGCGAAGGCGAGGCAGTGAGATGTCGGTGATGGTTACGTCGGCCCCCATGCCTGCGGCAGTTCGCGCTGCTGCTTCGCCCACGATGCCACCGCCGAGCACCAGCACTTTGGCCGGTTTCACTCCAGGAACGCCACCAATGAGTTTGCCTTTACCGCCTTTTGTTTTCTGTAGGTAGTAAGCGCCGTTGAGTGTGGCCATGCGACCGGCAACTTCGCTCATGGGTATGAGTAACGGTAAGGCTCGGTTGGGTAATTGAACGGTTTCGTAAGCGAGGCAAACGCCCCCGCTCTTAATCATGGCCAATGTTAGTTCATGGTCGCTGGCGAAGTGGAAATAAGTGAAGACCAGTTGCCCCTTTCGGATAAGCGGATATTCCGGCTCGATGGGCTCTTTGACCTTGACAATCATGTCGGCGTAAGCGTAAACGTCTTCGATAGTGGGGAGAATGGTTGCTCCCACTTTGACGTACTGTTCATCGGCGAATCCGCTGTTTTCACCTGCTGTGTGCTGAACTGCGACGGTGTGTCCGTGCTTGATGAGCTCAGCTACTCCGGCTGGTGTCATGCCGACTCGATTCTCGTTGTTCTTGATTTCTTTTGGGACTCCAATTTTCATTTTAGTAGTATTTTAAAGGTTTATAGAGTGATTTTGGTTGAAACACGTCCAAATTTACTAAAAATGATTTGAAGTTTAAATAAATTTGGATGAAAAGTTATAAAAAATGAAGCAAAAAATGAAGCACCGCTGTGGATGCGGTGCTTTGTGTGGTGGAGGCTATGTGAGCACAGCTAGTTTAGAATCCTTTTTTCTTGATTAGGAACTCATTGCGGTCTTGCTCAGTCTCGAAAGGGCATGAGTAGTGGAACAGTCGTGGCTCTTTCTCTCCGTTAACTGAAATGAGAAGTTCATCGAGCGAGATGTCGCCGGCGAGGTGTATTTGCTTATGCGTGGCTACGTCCTTAGCGTGGACAACGTTAAACAGATACTGATAAGCGTCGGTTGTCTGTGCCACTCTGATGGGGTCTTGTGCGGTGTCACCTGAGCCGGAAGCCGCGATAATGGTGTTTAAGCGACTAAGTTTGCAGAGTAGCTCAGCACCATATTCCTTGTTGAATGCCCCAAGAAACGTGCAGTTATAGGCCTTTTTCAGTAGTAGCGTGGAGAGTGGATTGCTACTGAGCGCGCCCATATAAAGGTGGAACGCTACTCGGTAGTCTTGTTTTTTATAGAGCAAATCGGCGAGAGCCACAGTCTGCTTTTGTGACTCGGTGACGGGGCAGAGAGTGTGGTAAAGTTCGGTAAGAGCCTCGTCGGAAACGGCTTGGTGGTTGGTCTGCCAAAGGGATAGATTGCGAATTAAATCGTTGGTTATTCCACAACTTGCCACGTTGGAGTTGCCGCAGGTGAGGTCTATTTTAATAGGATTGTTCATTTTCAAGTGTTATGAAGGTTGATATTTAGTGCAAAATTAAGAAATATGTGTGGAATATGCCAAATTATTTCTTCTCATCGGCAAATTTGTCAGGGAAAGTCAGGTGCTGCCGTGGTATGTGGAAAGCTCTGATGATAAGCCACACTCCCAAGATGATGAAAGGAATGCTGAGGAGCTGACCCTGATCGATGCCCCATTGCATTCGCATATTGATTTCCCACGGTTCTTGCACATTCTTAATGTATTCAATCAGGAATCTGGTGCCAAAGATGCCGAGCATAAACACTCCGAAAATGAGGCCCTGCCGCTCTTGCGCGTTGCGCTTCCAGTAAAGCCACATACACAGGGCAAACACAGCCAGATAACATAGGGCCTCGTAGATTTGCGTGGGGTGACTCGGGAGCGAGAAAACAGGTTCTGCGCCATTCATCCATTGCCCGATATTATCCACGAATCGGAATCCCCACGGGAGCGATGTGACTCGCCCGTAGATTTCGTGGTTCATCAGGTTGCCGATGCGGATGAGTGCGGCTACGAGTCCCACAGGGACTACAATGCGGTCGAAAGCCCAGAGCATGGGCTTGTGAGTGACGCGGCGCGAATAGAACCAAATGGCAATCATGATGGCGAGCGTGCCTCCGTGGCTGGCCAGGCCGCCTTCCCAAATCTTGAAGATATCGGCAGGGTGAGCGGAATAGTAGGCCCAGTCGTAGAAAAAGACGTGACCAAGTCGCGCGCCCACAATGGTGCCAATTACGGCATAGAGGAATATGCTGGTGACCCATTTTTCGGGTGTGCCTTCGTGTCGGAATATGCGGTATTCCAGTTCGTATCCAATCCAGAAACCTATGGCGAACATAAGCCCATACCAGCGAACTGTGACAAATCCGCTGAAAAGGTTCGGGTTAACTGTCCATGTGATAAAATCTATCATTGTTTAATAAGAGTTGTTACAAGTTTAGTGATGTGCAAAGTTAGTAAATATTATTAAGGTGAGTTCTAAAATTAATAAAAATGTGAGATTATATTATCGTATATTCCGATGCCTGATTAGCGTTAAAAGAGTGAATAAGTAAAAGCGAAACGTGCAAGATGCAAAAGAAATCTGGAAAAAGGTTGTTGCAAGCGTAAGAAAAGGTGTGGAGAAGGTTTTGAGGGCGATTGGGCTGATGCTAAGCGTGTTGCGCGATACTGACATGCTTTTGTTTGGGGCAACTTGAAAAAAAGTTGAAAAAAAGTTGTTGAAAAATTTGGTTTGTATTGGTAAAAGGCAGTAACTTTGCACCGCTTTTCGAGATAAGAGAGACGATTTCGAGGGGCACGACAAGAGGTCATTGAAATGATTGCAATGTCAAGGACAAGACAAGACAGCGAGAGACAAGAGAGATAAGGAACGAATATCTGCGAGTCACTCGTCGAATATCCTAAGGACAGGAAGATAAATCTGGCGGAGCATCCCCGGGTCACGAGGTCAAGAACAGTTGCGTTGCACGTTTTTTAGGAAATAAAAAAAGAAAAACAGATATACAACGAAGAGTTTGATCCTGGCTCAGGATGAACGCTAGCGACAGGCTTAACACATGCAAGTCGAGGGGCAGCACGGCGGTG
>CADADP010000010.1 GCA_902786725.1 uncultured Bacteroidales bacterium | reverse complement strand
AGGCCAAGAAAAAAACTTGATTTCGATACACCAAAATCAAGTTTCTTCAAAAATATCAATAATTTTGACTAATTTCGCACTTGCTATTAGAATTCACCAGATGGCATCCGAGAGATTTTTGCGGGACTACAACGTCACAAAAAAGGGGCGGATATCGGTAAATCCGCCGCGATAATTAACGAAACGTGCGTAAACTTTTGTAACTTTGCGGTCGGAAACCAATAAAGGCATACTCTACGCTAATGAATCCTATACTGCTGGTGATACCCATACTGTCGGTGCTTATGTTTGACCTGGGCCTAACGCTCACGGGGAGTGATTTCACGCGCCTTATGCGGCAACCGCGCGCGGTTCTGGTGGGCTTGGCCGGGCAACTGATACTGCTTCCGCTGGTAGCTGCCGCGCTGGTGCTGGTGTTTCGTCCACGGGCCGAGTTCGCGCTTGGCTTTGTGCTGCTGGCATGCTGCCCCGGAGGAAGTTCGTCGAACATCTTCAGCAAGCTCGCAGGTGGCAACGTGGCACTGAGCGTGACTATGACTGCCCTGAGCAGCGTGCTGACACTGTTCACGCTACCGGTGCTGATGGACGTGGCCGTGGATTGGGTTCAGGCCGACTATGCCGGAATCCACCTGCCTGTGGGCAACCTGGTGGTGCAGAACATAGTGCTGATGGCGCTGCCCATTCTGCTGGGGATAGCGGTGAGGCGGCTGGCACCGCGTGTGGCCGCTAAGACCGACCGTGTGCTGTCGCGTCTGGCATTCCCGGCGCTGATGCTCCTGGCCGGAATATTTTTTGTGCAGCACCATGCCACAATAGGAGAGCACATTGGTAGCCTGGGCCTGATGGCGCTACTGCTCATTGTCACAGCTTCCACTACGGGCGCGTTTGTCGGCAAGGTCACCGGACTCGAAAAACGCGAGCGACGCACCATAGTGATAGAGATAGGGATGCAAAACGCTGCCCAGGCCATAGCTATAGCCACGAGCCCGTTTGTGCTGGCCAACGAGGTGGTGGCGATACCGGCCGTTATCTACGCTCTGATAATGAACGTGGTGCTACTGTGCTACGTGGGCGTGATACGCCTAAGAGCGTAGCGCAAACTTCAGTCAAGCGAAAATGAAATCATAGAAAAATTTTGCGTTTTTCAACCAAAACCATTACTTTTGCAATCGTGGATGATGTTGTGGCATAACGTAAGAGAGTTGCACTACGTCCTCAAAACATAAAAAAAGCGTTTCTTGCTTTATCCTTTGCTCAGTAAAATCGGCAAAATTTTGACTACAAAAAGGATTAAGCGGTCAAGAAAACGCCATTGCTTGCCTATACTTTACGCCATAGTTGGTGTGTTTGGGTATATCGGCAATGCGTGGGTTGGCTGTTTATTCATTGTAGTGGGTGTTTGCCGATACCTCTGAGCTGATAGACAGAACGAAAGTCCCACGCTTTTTTATTACCTATTATTAACCGGCCACCGTGCAGGGGACTCACACCGGCCACGAAACCACAAAATTCTAATATGAGAAATAAATTATGGTTAGTGTCCATCCTGTTACTACTTGGCATGGCGGTGGGAGAGGCACAAGTGATGTGGAACCTCAAAGCAACGGGCATGTTGCGCAAGTCGTATGATGACTTAAGTTCATATCGAAATGATTCTCGTAGAAACACGATTGATTGGGGAGCCGGATTGGAATTGGAAATTCCGATTAAGGGTAGGCTTAGCATTGAGACAGGTTTAATGTACAAGAACCATCTAGTGTTGTCGTTTGATAAAGATTGGGAGAATAAATCCGGTATGGTCCATTATGATCATGGTTTCTTGGACTGCCTTAGAGTCAGTTTCCTTGAGTTGCCGGTGAGATTGACCTGGAACCAGCACATTCATCGCAGAATTAGCACCCACATCGGCTTCGGCCCGTATGTGTCGTATGGCTTTGGCAATTTCACCGGTAATTCTGGAAATAAAGGAG
Source organism: uncultured Bacteroidales bacterium (assembly GCA_902786725.1). Classification (GTDB taxonomy): domain Bacteria; phylum Bacteroidota; class Bacteroidia; order Bacteroidales; family Muribaculaceae; genus Sodaliphilus. The sequence continues at coordinate 55,760 of CADADP010000010.1, read as the reverse complement.
GCGTCGAGGTCGGTTTACAGCCGAGCGTCGCCTTCTATTTCAGGAACTTTAACATCGGTGCGAGTTACAACTTTCCCATCTACCACAATTATCACGACAAGAACAAGCCTGCCATCATGTTAACTATGGGCATTCGTTTCAAGTCCAGTGCGTGGAAGTATGTTGGCGCCACAGCCCTTGTCGTTGGCACTGTCGGTCTAGGTGCCTTGGCAATCGCCGGCATGTCGAAGAGTAGCGATAGCAGTTCGTATAGTGGAGACTCATCAAGCAATTCATCCCGTTCAAGTAGAAGCAAAGGTGATTCCGGTGGCCTTTCTGAGCAAAATTCTTATAATACAGATAAGGCCACATATAGCAGGTATGATAGTTTGCTTTCAAGTGCATTCGCAGGGAATAGTTCGGCATCTCTAAGCGAGATAAGAGACTGGCAGTCCAAGATGAAGAAATTAAGACAAAAGTGGGAAAGCAAAGGAAAGAGTTTCCCTCACTCATCCAACGAAGACCGTTAAACAATGCGATAGTGAACTCCTTAAAAGATACTTTTTAGCGTCCTTTGTTGTCTTCTGATTTAACGGCCGACGTAATACGAGGCAAGCCCGCGGGCTTGCCTCGTATTACGTCTGGGGGAGGATTTTTGAAGTGGAATTAGCGGGCATGGTTTTCTATATTGCGAATAAATGAGTAATTTTGTGGGATTTTTCAGAGAATAATCACAGACATCGATGACACTTATCGACACCATACTGCTACTGATAGTGTTGGCCGGCGCAGTGATAGGCTTCCGCAAGGGGCTCATCGGGCAGCTGTCCACGATAGTGGCATTTGTGCTGGGCGTGAGCGCTTGCGTGCTACTGGGCGACGCTGCCACAAGCGCGCTGCTGACGCTCAATCCCAAGGCGGCCGAGTGGCCGCTGAGCGGTGTCACGGTGCATGCTGTGGCAGTGACAGTGCTATTCCTGCTGGTGGCGCTGACGGTGAGAGTGATAGGCTTCTTTGTGAAGCGGCTCACCAGGGCTACCCACATGGGTCCTATCGACAGGGCCGGCGGAGCAGCGCTATGCATATTCAAGTGGGCCTTCGCGCTGAGCATAGTGCTGAATATGTGGCTGGCTATGAGCCCCGGCAGTGAGATGTTCAGTACGCGTCACGCGCTGGACAACAAGCCCTTTGAGGCCACACTCGACCTGATGCCATGCGTACTGGGTCACGAGGCTATGCCCAGCGATTCACTGCCGGTGAACACCGGCCAAGAGATTAAAGAACAATGAACGACAGAGACAACAATAGCAACAAGATTATCAGCAAGGCGGCCACCGACGAGTATAAATACGGCTTTGTGACCGATGTGGATACCACCATTCTGGAGAAAGGACTCAGCGAGGAAGTGGTGCGAAAGATATCGGCTCTCAAGGGCGAGCCCGATTGGTTGCTGGAGTTCCGCCTGAAGGCCTACCGGCACTGGACCACACTGACTCCACCCCGCTGGGGCCATCTGAAGATGCCGGAGATAGATTTTCAGGACATCAGTTACTATGCCGCGCCACGCCGCAAGAGCGAGTCGGCCGAGATAGACCCCGAGTTGAAGCGCACGTTCGACAAATTGGGCGTGCCCCTGGAGGAGCGTCTGGCACTGAGCGGCATGGCCGTGGACGCTATTATGGACAGCGTGAGCGTGCACACGAGCTACAAGGAGCGTCTGGCCGAACTGGGCGTAATCTTCTGCCCCATCAGTGAGGCCGTGCGCGACTATCCCGACCTGGTGCGCAAGCATCTGGGCTCGGTGGTGCCTTATACCGACAATTTCTACGCCGCCCTGAACTCGGCGGTATTCAGCGACGGGTCGTTCGTGTATATTCCCAAGGGGGTACGCTGCCCCATGGAGTTGTCGTCGTATTTCCGCATCAACGCCGCCCAGACCGGCCAGTTTGAGCGCACGCTGATAGTGGCCGATGATGACAGTTATGTGTCGTATCTGGAAGGTTGCACGGCCCCGATGCGCGATGAGAACCAGCTGCACGCCGCCATTGTGGAGATTGTGCTTGAGGAGCGTGCCGAGGTGAAGTACAGCACCGTCCAGAACTGGTATCCCGGCGACAAGGACGGCAACGGCGGCATCTACAATCTGGTGACCAAGCGAGGACTGTGTCGCGGCAACGGGTCGAAGTTGTCGTGGACCCAGGTGGAGACCGGCAGCGCCATCACATGGAAGTATCCCAGTTGCATTCTGCGAGGCGACAACTCGGTGGGCGAGTTCTACAGCGTGGCGCTGACGCGCAACTATCAGCAGGCCGACACCGGCACCAAGATGATACACTTGGGGCGCAACACGCGCAGCACCATTGTGTCGAAGGGCATTTCGGCCGGTCATAGCCAAAACAGTTATCGCGGCATGGTGAAAGTGGTGCCCAGGGCCACAGGGTGCCGCAACTACACTCAGTGCGACAGTCTGCTATTGTCGGACACGAGCGGCGCGCATACGTTTCCTGTGATAGAAGTGGGAAACGACAGCAGCGTGGTGGAGCACGAGGCCACCACGTCCAAGATTAACGAGGAGCAGATATTCTACTGTAACCAGCGTGGCATCTCCACCGAGGATGCTGTGGGGCTGATAGTTAACGGCTACGCCAAGGAAGTGATGGCCAAGTTGCCTATGGAATTTGCCGTGGAGGCCCAGCGACTGCTGTCGGTGTCGCTTGAGGGCTCGGTGGGTTAGCGATTTGCGATTAGTGATTAGCGATTATTGATTATCGAGATATAATATGTTAGAGATAAGAGATTTACGAGCGAGTATCGATGGTAAGGAGATACTGAGAGGCATTAACCTGACGGTCAATGCAGGTGAGGTTCACGCCATAATGGGCCCCAACGGGTCGGGGAAAAGCACGCTAAGTGCAGTTCTGGCCGGCAATCCGGCCTATACCGTGACCGGCGGAAGCGCCACTCTGTGTGGCAAGGACCTGCTGGCGATGGCCCCCGAGAATCGCGCCCACGAAGGGCTGTTTCTCAGTTTCCAATATCCGGTGGAGATACCCGGCGTGAGCATGGTGAACTTTATGCGCACCGCCCTCAACGAGAAGCGCAAGTATCACGGCCAGGAGCCACTCAGCGCCAGCGACTTCCTGAAACTGATGCGCGAAAAGCGCGCCATGGTGCAGATGGACGGCAAACTCGCCAGCCGCTCGGTGAACGAAGGCTTCAGCGGAGGAGAGAAGAAGAAGAACGAGATTTTCCAGATGGCGATGCTTGAGCCACGGCTGAGCATACTCGACGAGACCGATAGCGGCCTCGACATAGATGCCCTGCGAGTGGTGGCCGGAGGAGTTAATGCACTCAAGACCGGCGAGAACGCCACTATAGTGATTACCCACTACCAGCGCCTGCTCGACTACATCAAGCCCGACTGCGTGCATGTGCTCTACAAGGGCCGCATAGTGATGAGCGGCGGCCCCGAGCTGGCCCTGGAACTCGAAGAAAAGGGTTACGACTGGATTAAGGAAAGTGTTGACAACGAGGAGATAACAAAGTGATGAACGCTCTGCAACAGTACATTGACCTCTATGATGCCTATCGAGATACGGTGGAAAAAGCCTCACCGGCTGTGATGAACCGCGCCCGAGTCGAGGCCCGACGCGCGCTGTCGCAAATGGCGCTGCCCGTCAAGGGAAGCGAGGATTATGAGGCCACCGACCTGAACGCCATTTTCGCCACGGACTACGGTGTGAACCTGAATCAGATGCGGTGGCAGGGCGAGTTGCGCTTCTCGTGCGACGTGCCCAATCTGAGCACCAACGTGTATTACGTGCTGAACGATACGTTTGTGGCAGGAGCATCGGCACGCGAGCAAGACGGGCTCACGGTGGAGACCCTGGCCCAAGCGGCCCTGCGGCATCCCGACGTCTTAGAGCGCTGTTACGGAGTCCTTTCGCACGCCGACAGCCCCACAACCGCTCTCAATACCCTGCTGGCCCAGAACGGCATACTAATCTATGTGGAGGCCGGTTACAACGCAGAGCGTCCCATCCAGATAGTGAACGTGCTAAACGCCGATATGCCCCTGCTGGCAGTGAGGCGAGTGCTGGTGGTGGCCGAGCCCGGTTCGAGCGTAAAAGTGCTCGTGTGCGACCACACACAGAATAGCAGTAGGAACTACCTGAGCAGTGAAGTGGTGGAGATTGTGGCACGAGAGGGGTCCACAGTGGATTACTACCACATGGAAGAGAGTACCCCGCAGACGAGCCGCTTGAGCGACCTCTATGTGCGTCAGGAGGCGGGCAGCAATGTGCTTGTAGATGGCATTACGCTCACTAACGGCACCACTCGCAACAACTACTACATAGACGTGGCCGGCGAGCACGCCCAGACGCGTCTGCTGGGCATGGCCATAGCCGGCGGCGAGCAGCACGTGGATTCCTACACCCGCATTAATCACCGCGCGCCGCGATGCAAGAGCGACGAGATGTTCAAGTACGTACTCACCGACCGTGCAACAGGGGCTTTTGCCGGCAAAATACTGGTTCAGCCCGATTGTCCGCGCGTGGAGGCCTATCAGGGCAATAAGAACATCTGCGGCAGCAAAGAGGCCAAGATGCATACCAAGCCCCAGCTGGAGATTTATACCGACGATGTGAAATGCTCGCATGGAGCCACCGTGGGTCAACTCGACGAGGAGGCCCTGTTCTACATGCAGACACGCGGAGTGAGCCACGAGCAGGCGCGGCGACTACTGATGCAGGCATTCGTGAGCGATGTGATAGCCGGTGTGCGCCTGGATGTGCTGCGCGAGCGCCTGTACCACCTGGTGGAGCGACGCCTCGACGGGAACGACGCCATGTGTGCCGACTGCCGCATCAATAAGTAGCTAAAATGCCGAGCGAGAAAAAAAGAACAGTGTAAATTCATTAGAACATAAGATGATAGACATAAACAAGATACGCGAAGACTTCCCCATACTCAAGCGCGAGATAGGCGACAAGCTGCTGGTGTATCTCGACAGCGCGGCCACATCGCAGACCCCGCGACAGGTGGTGGAGGCGATTAACGAGATGTACTACCGCCACAAGGCCAACGTTCACCGCGGAGTGCACACAATGTCGCTCGAGGCAACCGATATGGTGGAGCTCACGCGCGAGAAAGTGCGCCGGTGGATTAATGCCGAGAGCACCGAGGAAGTGGTGTTTACGCGCGGCACCACCGAAGGAATCAACCTGGTGGCATCGTCGATGGGCGAGATGTTTGCCAACGGCGACGAGATAATCCTCACCGTAATGGAGCATCACTCCAACATAGTGCCGTGGCAACTTCTGCAGCGCCACAAGCGCATCAGGCTGCGTGTTGTGCCTATCGATGGCGAAGGCAATCTGAACATGGCCGCATACGAGGATATGTTCACCGAGAACACCCGTTTTGTGGCTGTGACCCACGTGAGTAACGTGCTGGGGACGGTGAATCCAGTGAACGACATCGTGAGCATAGCTCACCGCCACGGAGTGCCGGTGCTGGTTGACGGCGCGCAGGCCACACCCCACATGAGGGTGGATGTGCGTGCGATGGACTGCGATTTCTACGCGTTTTCGAGCCACAAGATGTACGGGCCGTCGGGCGTGGGAGTGCTTTACGGGAAAAAGCGTTGGCTTAGCCGCATGACCCCGTATCAAGGCGGCGGAGAGATGATAGGCAACGTGAGTTTTGAGAAGACCACGTTTGCCGAATTGCCGTTCAAGTTCGAGGCCGGAACTCCCGACTTTGTGGATGTAGCGGCATTTGGGGCGGCCATCGACTACATAGAGAGCGTGGGTATAGAAGAAATATCGGCTCATGAGCGGCGACTGCTACGGCTGGCCACCGAGGAACTGACAAAGATAGACGGGATGCGCATATTCGGCACGTCGGCCGGCAAGGGCGCGGTGCTGTCGTTTCTGGTGGGCACGGCGTCGGCCTACGACGTAGGTTTGCTGCTGGATAAACTGGGGTTTGCCGTGCGCACCGGCCACCACTGCGCTCAGCCGCTGATGACGAGCCTGGGTATCCAGGGTACGGTTCGCGCGTCATTTGCTGTGTATAACACAGAAGACGAGGTGCGGCGACTGGCCGCGGCTGTGGGCCGAGTCAGCGCCATGCTGAGCTAAGAGGTATATAGTGGCAAAGCCCTGAATTCAAGCGGTGAGGAATAATTGCAGAAAATGACATTGACAAGTGAGCGAGGGAGCTGTAACTTTGCCGGTGAAACGGATAAGGGCCGAAACGGCCGCGTTACAAAAGTGTTACAAATTAAGACCGCAAATTGTTAACATTGTGGTAAGCACCGCAAAAAAGTATAAAAATAACTATCTTCGCACGAAAAATTAACAGAAATCTAATTTTTATGGGAAAATTGAACAAAATATTCATTTTCTTGGGCATAACGGTCGCCATGCTACTGAGCGGCATAAGCGCGATGGCGCAGGGATATAGCGGTGAACGCTTCTACGACGGTGAGCACAAGAACGTGATTTCGGGCTACGTGATGGGCGGCTCGAATGTGGTTACCGGCGGATTCGGAGGCCTGTCTGGCACTTACGTGAGGCACTTCACACCGCGCTGGCACCTGGCCGGCGACGCTCAGATGCAATTCGGCAAGAAACTGTTTTCGGTGGATGTGCGCGGCGGATATCGCCTGCCGGTGAAGTATGGAAACATCTATTTTACCGGAAAAATCATGTATAACTACTACGGCAAGTTCGGCTTCCATGAGCAAGCCTACAACCTGTCGGCCACATGGGAAAGCGCCTACGTGGACATCCGCATAGGCGAGTCGATTATCCACTATCACAGTCATGTGTGGGGCAAGGGATGGGGCTACACCGAGCCGCTGACGTTCACCTTCGGGTTCGGAGTCAACATCAGGCACCGCAATAATCCGTGGAACCTGGGCCTCTTTATCCGCAACTACGACCAGTTCTACTATGAGAACTGGAACATCAACTGGGGTCTGCGGTGGCACGCCCGCGTGAAAGAGCCCTGGACACTGTTCGGCGAGCTGAACGTGCGTCCGGCCGGCAGTATCAGCCAGCTTGCTAGTAAGTATGAGACATCGATGAAAATAGGTTTGAGATATAAAATGTAAATCGTGATGAAAGCGAAATATATACTGATAGCCGCACTTGTGGCAGTGGCGATGACACAGACGTCGTGTGAGAAGGTGAGTCCTCAGGGAGTGCTTATGGCGGGCACCGGCGTGGAGGACCGCGTGGAGATGTCGGAGCTGTATTACAAGCAATATCTGTGTGATGCGAGCAACGATATAGTGCTGGACGATGAGGGATACACATTCCTTGTGGGTGGCGACAGCCACCTGACCACCGACCCGGGCCGCATGGACGAGATGTTTGCCATAGGCTTGGAGAACAACGACCTGATGTACTGCCACCTGGGTGACATAGCCGACACCAAAGCCGAGTACTACATACGGCTCGACTCGCTGATTCAGGAGGCGAAAATGCGCTACGTGAACAAGTATTACACGCGGAATGACTTGGGTCGCTGGCAGCGCAAGGACGACCCCGACGACAAAATCGGGTACGAATATGACGTGATTAAATTCCCGTTCTACCCGGTGGTGGGCAACCACGACCTGACCCACAACGGGTGGGCTTTGTGGAGTAATATCTTCAACTCGTCGTTCTACGAGTTTGACGTGATTTTGGGCTATGATGAATTTGGGCAGGAGATTCGCGACCACTTCATCTTCCTGGACACGGCCAGTGGAACCCTAGGCAAGAAGCAAGTGGAGCTGATAGAGAAGGGACTTCTCGATGGAGATGGCATGTACTACCGCCATACGTTCGTTTTCAGCCACACGAATATTTTCCGTCCGTCGGCCTCTCAGTTCGCTTCCACATTCGCGCGCGAGGAGACCTACTTTCTGCTAAAGCAATTCGACAAGTGGGATGCCTCGATTGTGTTCTGCGGCCATGTGCACGCATGGGACGAGCGAGAGTATAATGCGGTGTACTTCTTGACACTGGACTCGATGAGCGAGCGCAACAGTCCCAATCCCGGCGACTATCTGGTGCGCGTGAGGGTGAGCAAGGACGGAGATCTGAGCTTTGAGAAGGTGCGCATGAACTACGTGGCAAAGAAGAAATAAAGATAAGCCGGCGCATGATAGCGCATAGGCATCTGGCTCAATAATATAGTGGCACGCACGCCGATGGAGTGCGTGCCACTATGCGCTTAGCAGCCGCAAAAGAACCAATGATGCCATGCTGATTCCTATTATTCACGATACCGGGGCTCGGTTCGGACACAAAACTAACAAAAATCACATTATACTTGGGGCATTGCACTATATTTCTTAACTTTGCAAGTTAAAATAGAGAATAACAAGATATTATATCATTATGAAACAAGACGTTAGGGTGCGTTTCGCACCTTCTCCCACCGGGCCGCTACACATTGGCGGCGTACGCACAGCGCTCTATAACTACCTTTTCGCGCGTCAGTGCGGCGGAACAATGATTCTGCGCATCGAAGATACCGACTCTAACCGATTCGTACCCGGTGCCGAAGACTACATCAACGAGGCTCTGGCTTGGCTGGGCATCGGCATCGATGAGGGCGTGAGAGAAGGCGGCGAATACGGACCGTATAAGCAGAGCGAGCGACGCGACATCTACCGACACTACGTCAGGCAGTTGCTCGACAACGATAAAGCATACATCGCCTTCGACACTCCGCAAGAACTGGAGGCTAAACGCGCCGAGGTGAAAAATTTCCAGTACGACGCTTCTACTCGCATGACCATGCGCAACTCGCTCACGCTCAGCCACGACCAGGTGGATAAGCTTATTGGCGCCGGCGAGAAATACGTGGTGCGATTCAAGGTGGAGCCTAACCGGGAAATCACGGTTCACGACCTTATCCGAGGCGACGTCACCATCAACTCACGAATAATCGACGACAAGGTGCTCTACAAGAGTGCCGACGACCTGCCCACTTACCACTTGGCCAACATCGTGGACGACCACCTGATGAAGGTGTCGCACGTTATCCGCGGCGAGGAGTGGCTACCAAGCGCGCCGCTACACGTGCTGCTCTACGAGGCTTTCGGGTGGACCGACACAATGCCGCAATTTGTGCACCTGCCTCTTCTGCTTAAGCCCGACGGCAAAGGCAAGCTCAGCAAGCGCGACGGCGACAGGCTGGGATTCCCCGTGTTCCCTCTCGAGTGGCACGACCCCACAAGCGGCGAAATCTCTTCGGGATACCGCGAGGCCGGCTATCTGCCGCAGGCTGTGGTCAACTTCCTGGCTCTGCTGGGCTGGAATCCGGGCGACGACCGCGAAATCATGAGCATGGAGGAACTCATCAGCGACTTCTCGTTTGAGCACTGCTCCAAGAGCGGGGCCAAGTTCGACTTTGAGAAAGGCAAGTGGTTCAACCACGAGTATATCATGGCCATGCCCGACGACCTGCTGGCGCAGCAGTTCCGCCCTGTCTTGGCACAGCACACCTCACCCGACAACTTCTCCAACGATTACATCACCCGCGCAGTGGGACTGGTGAAAAACCGTGTCAACTTTGTTAAGGAACTTTGGGAGCAAGCCGCATTCTTCTTCGTGAGGCCTCAGACGTTTGCCGAGAAAGACATCCGCAAACGCTGGAAAGAGGACACTCCGGCACAAATGCGAGAACTGATCGACGTGTTGCGTGGCATCAAGGACTTCTCAAGCGCCACCGCCGAGAAAGTGGTGCTCGACTGGATAGCCTCGCGCGGCTACCACACCGGCAACGTGATGAACGCGTTCCGACTCACCGTGGTGGGTGAATGTAAAGGCCCGCACATGTTCGACATCACCGAACTTATGGGCAAAGACGAGACCATTGCGCGCATTGAGCGTGGCATAGAACTCATTAAGCCGCTGAATGACTAAGCGCACCGCCTTCATATTGTTTGCCCTGCTACTGATGACCTTCGGCTCCGCCGCAGGGCAGGAAGTGGCGTGGAGCGTGGACTATAGCGCCCTGTTCTGCAACCGCGAGGGTGGCGACGAGCAAACTCCCGACCAAACGTTCCTGCACATGAGGCTCGCTCCCACTGTGGGACTTTCGCTCATGGATGGAAAACACACGCTGATGGGCGGAATCACTTATGTGCAACCGCTCAACAACAACTGGAGCAACCACCGCATCACACCCACGTTCTACTACCGGTTGCGCCATCGCGGATGGCAATTCGCAATGGGATTCGTGCCTCGCACATTGCTCACCGAGCAAGCGCCGCGATACCTGTGGAGCGACTCGCTGGCCTATTACCAGCCCAACATCCGCGGTGTGCTCATCCAGAAGTATAACCGGCGAGGCTACGCCGAGTTCTTTCTCGACTGGCGACAACTCCAAAGCACCGAGCGCCGCGAAGCCTTCAACGTCACATTCAACAGCCGCTTCCACATCACACCTCTGCTTACCGCGGGGGGCCACGTGCAATACAACCACCTGGCCAAGCGCAAGAACGCGCCCGAGGGCGAAGGCGTGAACGACGACGCCACCATCAATCCCATGCTGGGGCTCGATTTCACCCAACGCACCTCGCTCGATACCCTGGCCGTGGAGGCCGGAGCCATAGTGCAGCTGCAGCGCTGCCGACGTATGGGCGGATGGCGAACTCCCGCCGGTTTCGTTCTCAGCGCCTCGCTTAGGTGGCGATGGCTCGAAGCCCAGCAGCAACTATTCGTGGGCAAGGACTTGTTCCCACTCTACGAGCTCTTCGGCAGTGAACTTAACCTCGGCGACCCATACTACCGATACAAAGTCTATAGCCGAACCGACGTAAAAGCCCACATCGTCAACAACCGCTTCGTGGACCTCTACGCGTCACTCTCGGCCCACGTCACTCACAAAATGTTCGGATTTTGGCAACAAATCGCCCTCCGATTCTATTTCGACAACAACATGTGGCGCGTTCGCAAGGACCGCAATGCACTTGCAACGCCCAAGTTAACACCTATCTACTGATGAACATGAGCCCCATCTACGACTTCGGAATCAATGCCTACAAGTGGGCCGTCTCGCTTGCGGCTATGCGAAATCCTAAAGCCAAAAAGATGCTGCAAGGACATGACGATACTTTCCAAGTCCTCGAAGACAACATCGAGCCGGGTGAAAAATACATCTGGATTCACGCCTCATCGCTCGGCGAATTTGAGCAGGGACGCCCGCTCATCGAAAAAATCAAGCGTGAGAAACCGGCCTTCAAGATTTTGCTCACTTTCTTCTCGCCATCGGGCTACGAAGTGAGGAAAAATTACGACAAGGCCGACGTCGTGGCATACCTGCCTTTCGACACCAAGAGCAACGCCCGCCGCTTCCTTCACATCGTCAATCCGGTGATGGCAATCTTCATCAAGTATGAATTCTGGGGCAACTACCTCTCAGAGCTCAAGGCGCGCAACGTGCCCACCTACATCGTCTCGGCCATCTTCCGCGACTCGCAACAGTTCTTCCGCCCATGGGGTGGACTGTTCCGCAAAATGCTGCGATGCTTCACCACCATCTTCGTCCAGAACGAAGAATCCCGCGCTCTGCTCAGAAGCATCGGTGTGGAAAACGTGGAAGTAAGCGGCGACACTCGATTCGACCGTGTGGAGAACGTAAAGCAGGGAGCTAAAGAATTTCCCGTCATCGCCGGCATGGTCAAGGACGCGCCCTTCACTCTGGTGATGGGTAGCTCATGGCAACCCGACGAGGACATCGTGATTCCTTACTTCAACTCACACCCCGAGATGAAACTCATCATCGCACCTCACGAGTTCGACAACGACCGTCTGCAAGCTCTCATGAGCCGCATCACACGACCTACGCAACTCTACACCATGGTGCCCGAGAACCAAGCGCACAACGTGGATTGCCTCATAATCAACTGCTTCGGAATCCTCTCCTCGCTTTATAAGTATGGACAAGTGGCCTACGTGGGTGGCGGATTCGGGGCCGGTATCCACAACATCAACGAGGCGGCTGTCTATGGCATTCCGGTAATCATCGGACCTAACCACAAGAAATTCCAAGAAGCATCCGACCTGATAGCGTGCGGCGGCGCTTTTTGCGTTAGAAACTCCGATGAATTCACACAAATCATCGACTCGCTTCGAACCGATGCCGACGCTCTCGCGCGCAGCGGTAAAATGAGCCTTAACTACATTCAGGCTCATCTGGGCGCCACCGACTTCATCTTCCGAAACATCTTCCCGCCAAAGACCGACAACCGAACTCCCACGCATCCCGATTAATCCCGATTAATCGCTCTAAACTTGATAATTTGTAATATTTTACATAAATTTGCAGGTTACTACCTTATCAACTAAATAATTTCTACTTTCATGAGAACCGACTTGAGTTCATCCATAAAAATCAACCGCATTCCCCAGCGTTATTACCGCCCGGAAAGTGAGCTGGAATTGGCCGCACTCACACGCTTCGAGAAGGTTTATACCAAAATCATTCCAAACGACACCGAATGCGCCGCCGACGTGGCTCAGGACATAGCTGAACTTATCGAACGGAACGTACGCGAAAAAGGAAGGTGCGTCATAGGGTTCGGAGCCGGAAACTCCGCTATCATGGTTTATGACCAACTGGTGAAACTCTACTTCGCCGACAAACTCAGTTTCGCGGGCGTAATCGCTTTTAATATGAGTGAACTGGGACTGGGGGTAACCGAAAACGAATCACACAGCACGCTGAGCAGGCTCAAAACACACCTCTTCAACAAGGTGGACATTGACCCGGCCAATATTCACACTTTCAGCAACATCGCAACCATGGAGAACGTGCACAAACTCTGCAAACTCTATGAGCAGGAAATCGACGAATACGGCGGACTCGATATCGTGGTGTGTGAACTCACTAAGGGCGGCGGGCTACTGATGAACGAAAACAGCTGCTCCATGACCTCGGGTAGCAGACTGGTCCTTCTCGGTGCCGCTATCAGAGCGCGTATCGCCGAATCATACCAAATGGAATCGGCTCCTAACACCGCCGTGACGCTCGGAATCTCCAATATTCTGGCCGCTCGCAAGGTATTCGCCATCGCTTTGGGAGAAGATAGCGCTGAAGCTGTGTTCAACACCATCGAGGGCCGAATGAACGAAAACACCCCGGCTTCTTACCTGCAAATGCACAGCAACGTAAAACTTGCCATCGACATCGAAGCCGCCGCGAAACTCACTCGCATCAACTATCCCTGGAAGGTGACTTCATGCAAATGGAGCGCCTCGCTAATCAAAAAAGCCATTATCTGGCTCAGCAAGCTCACCGGCAAACCCATCCTTAAACTCACCGACCACGACTACAACGAACACGGACTCAACGAGTTGCTCGCAATCTACGGCTCAGCATATTACGTCAACATTCAGGTCTTCAACGACATTCAGCACACCATCACAGGGTGGCCCGGAGGCAAACCTAACACCGACGACTCCACCCGCCCTGAACGACGCCTGCCCTATCCCAAACGCGTGCTGGCTTTCGGCCCGCAACCCGACAACGTCACAGTGTCGATGGGCGGGACTCTGCGTAAACTGGTCTCGCAAGGGCACGAGGTGCATGTGGCCTTTGAAACAAGCGGAGACGTTACCGTCAGCGACGACAACCTTATGCGCCATCTTATGCTCCTGAGCAAGGTGCATGAGCGCTACTCCATCGAGAACAATAACGAGCAGAACCTGCTTCAAGAACTCACCGAGTTTTTATCTAACCGACGACCGGGACAACCCGACAGCAGCGACATCCGCTTCCTCAAAGGCAAAATTTTTGTCTGCGAGGGCATTATGTCTTGCATGAATCTGGGTGTAAAAGAGCACAACATTCACGAGTTGCAACTACCATTCTACGTTGACCACCCTCTGGGCAAGGGCAAAGTTAGCGAAGCAGATGTGGAAATCGTGCGTAAACTTATCGAGCGCATCCGACCTCACCAAATCTTCTTCGCCGACGACCTTAACGACCCATACGGCATTCACCTGCCGGCAACCAACGTTATTATGGCGGCCATTCACGAACTTAAGGATGAATTTTTTATGCAAGACTGCCGCATCTGGATGTACCGCGGACAGTGGGGAAACTGGGATGCCGACGCAATTCAGATGGCTGTGCCCATGAGCCCCGAGGAATTCCGCTTCAAGCGCGACTCCATACTAAAGCACCAAAGTCAAATTCACGACGCCCCGTTCCGCGGAAACGACGACGGCCTGCTCAGTTGGCAACGTTCCATCGCGCGAAACAGCACCACTGCCAAAATCTACGAGAGTCTGGGGTTGGCCAGCTACGAAGCCATAGAGGCTTTTGTGCAATATCTGCCTGAGTGACAATCACTCGTGACCATGGCCGCAACGCCACGCTCACGCACCATGACGCATTCACTAAAAACGTAAAAGAGATTTGAATGAAACCTATTACTAACATACTGCTCGTAGTGGCACTCATCTGCTACACGTTCCTCGCTTTCTACAACGTGGCTCTCATGCCCGAGCCTCTAACGGGCCTCAAATACACCGCCGGCAACATTACAGCCAACTTTAGCCTCATCAAGACGCTTTTCGTGCTGGTTCCTTACGTGGCAGGGTTCGCCGCTATCACGTTCAACTGCCTCAAAAACAGATGGTGGGGCATCGCCGCCACCCTTTGCATTCTGGCGATGATCGCGTTCTTCGCGCGCACCGGTAATTACCACGACATGCGTCTTCTGCACGAACCTGAAGTGGTGCCGAGCGAGGCCTTGGGAGAAGGTTTTCACATCGAAGGGCTGGGCTCCGGATATTACCTTAGTTTCGTCTTCACAATTCTGGCCCTGCTTTCGGCCATCATTTCCATGATGCCTTTTAAATTCAACGAGCGCCTGGAGCGACTCATCGACAATCAGGTGGAGCACGGCTTCGAGGAAGGTCGCAAACACATCACCAATCTGGGCTCTAAAGTGAAGGGCGAATGGGACGAGATAGAGAACCGCACACGTCAGCGCAAGCGCAAACCTTCGTCACCCGATGACCATAACAATACCCCGGCTCAGCCCATAGCGGATTCCACTGAGCCCAACGCTACCGCAACCGCCGGGCCCGACCACTCGGCCTACATGCCTGGGGGCAGCGGCTCTGAGCCAAACACGAGCGATGGGCAGCCCGACTACTCGGCCTACATGCCCAAGGACAGCGGCTCTGAGCAAGAAGATGGCGACAACACCACCACATAACGTAGCCTGGATTTTATCACAAGCCAAGACGCATTTTATCAGCACATAACTATAACATTAACACATTATGACACAACATATTTCCTCCAGAGTCCGGGCCCTCGCCCCAAGCGCCACACTGGCCATGTCGCAGATGAGCGCCGAACTCAAAGCACAAGGCATCGACGTGATTAACCTTAGCGTGGGCGAGCCCGACTTCTTCACCCCCGAACACATCAAGCAAGCCGCACACCGGGCCATCGATGACAATTTCTCGTTCTACACGCCTGTCCCGGGATATTTATCGCTGCGTAAGGCTATATGCGAAAAACTTTTGCGCGAAAACGACCTCGAGTTCACACCGGAGCAGATTGTGGTTGGCAATGGCGCTAAACACGCTCTGTGCAACACCGTTATGGCTCTCGTCAATCCGGGCGACGAAGTCATTATCCCCACTCCGGCATGGGTCAGCTACGTGCAGATGGTGAACCTCACCGGCGGCGTCAGCGTAACAGTGCCGGCAGGCATCGAACAAGACTTCAAAATCACGGCCGCCCAACTCGAGCAAGCCATCACGCCCAAGACGCGCCTCATCATCCTCTGTTCGCCGTCTAACCCCACCGGTAGTGTATATTCGCATGATGAGCTAAAGGCGCTGGCCAACGTTATCGCCCAACACGACAACGTGTTTGTTATCGCCGACGAAATCTATGAGCACATCAACTATGTGGGCCGGCACGAATCTCTGGCGCAGTTCAGCGAGATTCGCGACCGGGTGGCCATTATCAACGGGGTCTCCAAAGCCTATGCCATGACCGGATGGCGCATCGGATACGTGGCAGCACCGCTATGGCTCGCTAAGGCAGTGAGCAAACTACAGGGGCAATACACCAGCGGCGCATCTTCTATCGCGCAAAAGGCGGCCGAGGCCGCATACAACGGACCGCAAGAGTGTGTGGAGACCATGCGACAGGCTTTCTTGCGCCGTCGCGACCTTATCGTGGGTATGCTGCGCGAAATCCCCGGCCTAAAGGTAAACGTGCCTCACGGGGCCTTCTACGTGTTCCCCGAGGTCTCGGCTTTCTTTGGCCTTCGGCACGGCGACACGATAATCAACAACGACACCGACTTGGCCATGTATCTTCTGCGTCAGGCGCACGTGGCCACAGTTAGCGGCGAAGCGTTCTGCGCGCCCGGATACATCCGACTGAGCTACGCCACAAGCGACGACAACCTTATACAAGCGGCCGAACGCATCAAGGCGGCCCTCGCGCAGCTCGCATAACCGCTGATTATCAAAGCACAGTCATGACAATTCAGTACGCCAGCGACCTGCACCTCGAATTTTCCGAGAACAAGCGTTGCCTTCGACAAAACCCTCTCATTGTCAGTGGCGACATCCTCTTGCTCGCCGGCGACATATCGGTGCTCAGCCGCCCCGATGTCTTTCCCCACCATTTCTTCGACTGGTGCAACACTCACTATAGCCACACGCTCATCGTACCCGGCAATCATGAGTTTTATGGCGGATACGACCTGGAGCCCACGCTCCATGGCACCGAAATCAAGCAAACGTCTCGCGTGCGATACCTTTGCAACAAGAGCATAGTACTGGGCGACACCGAGTTCTTCTTCACCACGCTTTGGGCACCGGTCCAGGAGCGCGACTTCAGCACTGTGGAACAGATAATG
The DNA here is from genome assembly GCA_902786725.1 of uncultured Bacteroidales bacterium. Taxonomy (GTDB): domain Bacteria; phylum Bacteroidota; class Bacteroidia; order Bacteroidales; family Muribaculaceae; genus Sodaliphilus. The sequence continues at coordinate 38,869 of CADADP010000010.1, read as the reverse complement.
ACCGACTGCCGCCGCATTCGCATAGACGGCCGGCAGTTCAGCGCCGCCGACTATGCGCCGGCCCACTACCGCTGCCTCGTGTGGCTCAAGACCGCTTTGCTCACGTCCTCTGCCACACACAAGGTGGTCGTAACACACCACTGCCCCATCAGCGCCGAAGACCCGCGTTATGCCGGCAACGGTGCTTCCGGCGCATTCATCGCGCCGCTCGAAGACTTTATTGCCACAAGCGACATCGACTACTGGATTTTCGGGCACACTCACTACAATGCCCCGCGCGGCACCATCGTGGGGCGCACTACACTGCTGTGCAACCAGATGGGATACCTCAGCACCGCGCGCGGCGGCGAACCGGGCTTCCGTCTCGACGCCTCTTTCACGCTTTAACATTTATGTCAGAACAAAAATTATATCGAGCAGATTGTTTGTGGCGGTGACGGGCTGTGCCACATTTTATCTCTATTTATCTTGTGTTTTCTGATAAAAATTCATAACTTTGCTATAATCATAACTCAGTTACACATTATTAACCCTATAAAAAAACCAAAAGAAAAGAGACATGAAAAAGTATTTAGCTGAATTAGTTGGTACATTCGTACTCACATTCCTCGGTTGCGGAGCAGCCGTGGCTCTCGGTTGCGGTAGCGACACTGCATCAATCGTTGGCACTGCCATCGCTTTCGGTCTTGCGGTTGTGGCTATGGCCTACACTATCGGCGGCATCAGTGGCTGCCACATCAACCCGGCAATCACGCTTGGCGTGTTCCTTAGCGGCAAAATCAGCTTCAAGGACTGCGGCATGTACATGATCTTCCAGGTTATCGGCGCTATCCTCGCCGCAGCTGCCCTCTACGGCATCGTTGCTACCGACCCATCGGCAGTAATCACCACGGCCACCGGTGCCAACGCTTGCACCTATGGCGTGTGCAACGGACTCATCGTTGAGACCGTGCTCACAATGCTCTTCGTGCTCGTAGTGCTCGGCACCACCGACGAGAAGAAAGGTGCCGGCAACTTCGCCGGACTCGCAATCGGTCTGTCGCTCATCCTCATCCACCTCGTGGGTATCCACTTCACCGGAACTTCGGTTAACCCGGCTCGCTCCATCGGCCCGGCCCTGTTCGAGGGTGGCAAGGCGCTATGCGACCTGTGGGTATTCATCGTTGGTCCGTTCCTCGGTGGCGCTCTCGCAGCTTGCATCTGGAAAATAATCGGCGGCGACTGCAAAAAGTGCGAAAAATAACACACACTATCGTAATGACCACATCGGCCTAACGACCGATTCGGCTTTAACCTACATTCTTAAAGCGGCTCCTACACTTCAGGGCCGCTTTTCTCGTTGCCACGCGCTAACCGTCGAGGGAGGGGGGACTCATCGCCTCGCGTCTCCGCCGGCTCAATCGTTGTCGGTTACGTAATTCACCAGATAGAGCCGCTCGGTGGCACGCGTTATAGCCGTGTAGAGCCACCGCAGATAGTCGGGGGTCTCCATTGCTTCGGGTGCTATACCTCCCATATCCACAAACACATTTTTCCACTGACCACCCTGCGACTTGTGGCAAGTCATGGCGTAGGCATACTTCACCTGCAGCGCATTGTAATAGGGATTCTGCTTCAGTGCCTTCAATCGTGAACGCTTGTCGCCGCTGAGTTCGCTCATCACACCGTTATACAGCTGCTCCATTTGTGTGGGCGACAGCGCGGGTGCGTCGCTGAACAGACAGTCGAGCACCACCTTGGCATCCATCTCCAGTCCATCGTGGTCAGGAAATTCCACCGTCACGTTGGCGAACCGCAGACCATAACGATGCTCCTCCTCACCCCACACACGCACCACACGCACCACGTCCCCGTTCGCCACAAAATCCAGGCCCTCATATTCCTCCGACCAGTAGTAATTATTCTTCGCCACCAGCAATATGTCACCACTCACCAGCTCACTCTCGCGATACAGAATCTGGTTGCGGATAGCGGCATTATACAGCACCGCCCGTTTGTTAGAGCGTGTTATCACCGCCGTCTCACTCAGCCCGTCACTATCATAGCAGTCGGTAATCTTCTCCACTAAGAACTCACCGGTCACCGCCTCCACGTCGCCATACGTATGCACGTCCAGCTCGGGGCGCGTCGCCTGCCCTGCGGTCATAATCTGCCGCACAGCCGTGGCGTTGCTTATTATCCCCGACTCCTGCTGCTGACGTGCCACCGTGGTCAAATACACCTTATACACCTGCAACCCGTAGCCTTGTATCACATCCACACTGAGCGCCGGACTCTGAGTTTGGCCCACAGGTGGCAACTGCGCCTCGTCGCCTATCAGCATCAGCCGGCAACCCTCGCCCTGATACACATACTCCATCAGGTCGGCCAACAGATTTCCCGAGCCGAACACAGCTCCGTCGGCACTGCCGGTCGAAATCATCGACGCCTCATCCACAATAAACACAGTGTTCTTATGCTTATTCTCTGCCAGATTAAACGCCCCGTCGGGTCCATAACTGCGCTGGCGATAAATCTTTCGGTGAATCGTGAACGCCGCGTGACCCGAGTACTCCGCGAAAATCTTCGCAGCCCTGCCGGTCGGCGCCAGCAGCACCGTCTTCACACCGGCCTCATTCAGCACTCGCACCATCGCACCTGTCATCGACGTCTTCCCCGTTCCGGCATATCCGTTAAGCAAAAACGCCGACCGCTCGCCGCCATAGAGCAAGAAATGACCAAACCCCGCTATCAGCAGCATCTGGTCGTCGCTCGGGTCGTATGGCAACGCGCTAAGCACCGCCTTGCCAAAGTTCAGCAAATGCCCGTCACGCGCGTCTATCTCAGGCAAAATATTTGTCATCGCATTCTCCATATCACAAGTCGTCGCCTCACACTCAATAAACCCAAATCCGTCAATAGCCCGATTGGGGATAACACAAAATTAGTAAAAATTAGCGTGATTTGCCCATAAATTAGAGGTAAATTAGTTTCCCGGCAGCGAAAAAAACCGGCGCGGAACATTGAATTATGATTAAATTTAACTACCTTTGCACCGCTTAAGTCGCAACAGCGACACCCAAAAGGCAAAAACAACAATTCGGAGTGATGCTCGAGTGGTTGAAGAGGCACGCCTGGAAAGCGTGTATACGCCAAAAGTGTATCGGGGGTTCGAATCCCCCTCCCTCCGCAAAATCAAAGTAGGGTGTGCAACGCATATCCTACTTTGATTTTTCGATTTGTAGGGGCTGATGAGAACCACCTCGTGGGGTTCGTTATCGACGAAGTCGCTTTCGATGCAACGCGAGAAAGAATCCCCCTCCCTCCGCAAGACACAATGGCCGGCTGAGCGTTAGTCTCAGCCGGTTTTGCGTTGATATGGCAGCGGGAGCTTGCTCACAGATGCCGCGACGTGCTCAAACACTCTGAAATTCTCATTCACTGGTGTATCGTCACCTGCGTAGCGCCGAAGCCATACTCCTGAAAACTCGCGTCCTGCACAGCGCATCGCGGATAACGCCTTCGCAACTCATCCAATATCGCCTTGCGCAACACGCCCTCGCCCTTACCGTGAATAAACACTATCTTGTGGCCCAAGTTCTTCTGATTGGCCTTCATCACCTCACGGAACTTGTCCATCTGGATAGCGAGCATCGAGGCCGAGTCCAAGCCCGCGGTCGTATCAACCAACTCGTGGATATGCAAATCCACCACAGTGATGTCGTTCTTCTCATGTCGGCGCTCCACTGCGCGCGGCCGCGGCCGGTCTTCACGCTTCTTCTCGCGCAGCGCCTTCTCCAGTGCGCTGCTGTCTATTGTCAGCGCCTTTGCCGGCAAGTCGTTATGCACTATCTCTATGGCCAGCACCGGCGAGTCAAAGTATTCATTCTCATGAAAGCAATGCAACTTGTAGAACTTGGTCGTGTCCAGTTTCTGCTCCACTAAAGCCGGATTCTTAAGCTTATACTCTTTGCCCTGCTTAAACGCCACATACTGCACCGCCAAGCGATCCATCTCGGTCAGGTCGTCATGCCCGAACTCGTCCATCGTCACCTGCATGTTCGGCTCCACAATCCCGTGGAATCGGGTCACCCACCCGTTCATTTCATTGCTTCGTGTAGCATAGGTCACATACAGGAAGTAGTTGCTGTCGTTCACCAGCGTGGCATAAAACGTGGTGGTGCTCAGGTGCTTAATCTCTTTCGGTTCGTAGGCCAGCACCACGTTCAGCTGCTCGCCAGTTGGAGTCTCCTCCACCACAATCTTCGGCTCCTCAGGCCGCGGCGCGGGCTTGTCGGGCTCCACAAGGCGCGTCTTCACGTCAAGTTTCCGCTCATACTCCTGAGCCTTGCCTCCCTCGGCCACCACCACAATGTCGCGAGTCAGCACCGGCCGCTCAAATCCGTCGCCGTCCTCCACATACGCCGTGTTACCGTCTATCCTCACTATGCGGCCACCGCCCACCTCGTTCAGAAATCTCACTATGTCGTTCACTTTCATAATCGTCAAGTTTTAGGTCTAAATTCGTCTTAATCTTCAGGCACTGCAAAGTTAATGCTTCCACGCTTCTCTGTCAAGGTTATTTTCTCATTTTTCACCGCACCTCATCCCATGCGGCTCGCATAGCGATTTCTATAACCTCAGATTCGCCCAGGCAATTTGCCATTTCACCCATTTTCACTAACTTTGCGATATTAATTCAGCTCATTTTTTTTGACACATGCAAGATTGGCTTCAAAGAACTAAAATGCTCATTGGCCAGCGCCAAGTCTGCTCGCTTGCCTCACGTCACGTTGTCATCTTCGGCGTGGGCGGATACGTGGCCGAAGTGCTCGCTCGCAGCGGTGTGGGAACCCTATCGCTCATCGACCCCGACACGGTATCGGTCACCAACATCAACCGCCAAATCATCGCCACCACTTCCACTCTGGGCCAGCTCAAAGTCGATGTTATGAAACACCGCATTCTCGACATCAACCCTGCTTGCCAAGTGCGCACGTTCCCCATTTTCTACCTTCCCGAATCGGCCGCACAAGTGCCTCTGCAGGGCGCCGACTTCGTCGTTGATTGCATCGACACCGTCACGGCCAAAATCGAAATCATCAAGCAATGCCATAGCCTCGACATACCCGTAATCACCTGCCTCGGAGCAGCCAACAAACTCGACCCCACCGCGTTCCGAGTCGCCAACCTCTTCGCCACTCACACCGACCCTTTGGCCCGGGTAATGCGGAAAAAACTGCGCCAAGTGGGCATCGATTCGGTCATGTGCGTCTTCAGCGACGAACAGCCCATAAAGCCAACACCCTGCAATTCCACCGACCCGCCCTCCGATGACTTCCACAACGAGCCTACGCCTACCATCTCCCCTCTCAAACCTAAACGCATCACTCCGGCCAGCAACGCATTCGTACCCGCAGCCGAGGGGCTCGTCGCCGCAGCCCACGTCATCCGACACCTCACAGCCCTGCCATAATACCAAATCGGCTGCATATTCACGGCCTAATTTCCACACCTGTTGCTGTCGCTAATAACTGATTTGGCTTTATTTCTCTCAAAATACGCAGATAATGAAAAATTATTGCTAATTTTGAAATTGATTTATTACACTGATGAAGAGATTTTCGCTGATATTGCTAATTATCATCGCTTTAGCATCGTGCGCTAAGCACAGCAAATTCGAGAAAGTGGCTCGCCAACGCGCTGCCGAGATTGCCCGGACTCTCGTCTCTACCGACCATGCCGATACTCTCGCCTTGCAGAACGTCATTCTCAGTGCCGAGGCGGTAGCAAGCGAATATGCCATCATGGGCGACTCACTCGCAGTCGAAGCGTTTCACCACGAGTTCTGCTCTTATTTGCGCGAAAACGACCCTCAGTTAGCCAACGAAATTTGTGACCCATTATGAAATATAGTCTTAGTTTAACTTGGCTCGCGACACTGCTGCTTTCCGCGGCACTCACAGGCTGCAAATCGGAGCTTTACAAATCGGCCGACTTGTTCGCGGAGCAGTTTGTCAACGCATGGTGCGCCGGCGACTCTGCGGCTGTGCGTGCCACCGTCGCCAAGATGCAACAGCACTGCGACAGCGTGGAAATCAACCTAATCCCACACTTCAACCGCGAGTTCTCTCAGCACATTCAGCACTTGCTGGCCGACTCCAGCCACCGCCACCGCGACGCAGTAATCGCAGCAGATTTCGCCACCGCGGGATATGACGACGTATGCCTCTCCACTGCCGAGCGCATCACATCCGCGCTTCTCAATGGCGAACTCACTATCGAAGGCGCCATGAACGAAGTCCGAGCCACGCGGGCGGCTCTCACCATGCTGGGACAACCTCAAACCATCAGCCAGTTCCATGCCGCGCTCGACCTCTCGGCTCGCAACCTGCCACTCCACAAGCAGATGCAACTTTTCTCATCGGTAGCATCGCCTCAAGCGCTCGCACGTGCACTCAGGGCCGACTTCAACGCCCCCGAAGCCGACACAGCGCTGGTACGCCGGCAAATCGGCGAACTGCGCAAAATCTACTCCGCCGAGCAGTTCGACACATTCATCTCCAATTTCCGCAAATAATCTGTTCCGCTTTTAACCCACATTTCACCAAACCCCGATATATGCAATCGTTCGAACAATTCTTCAGCCTCGTCAACACCGCCATTCACAACGTAAAGTTGCCCAATGTCCCGGCCAATCTATATGAGCCCATCGCCTACACAATGGCTCTGGGTGGAAAACGACTCCGACCCATCCTCACGCTCATGACTTGCCAAGCATTCAGGGGCAACATCCACGAGGCTATGAATGCGGCTCTGGCTCTTGAATTTTTCCACAACTCCACTCTCGTTCACGACGACGTAATCGACCACGCCGACCTACGGCGAGGCAAGCCCACAGTGCATCGCAAGTGGGGCGAAGAGACCGCAGTCCTATGCGGCGACACCATGTTCGCCATCGCGGCACGGCTCATGGCAAAGGTGGGCCCGGAGCACTTACCGGCCACAATGAACGTGTTCATCGACACCTCAACAAGGGTCTTTGAGGGACAGCAAATGGACCTCGACTTCAAGTTCCTCACCGATGTCGAAACCGACGAATACATGGCTATGGCACGACTCAAAACGGCCGACCTACTCGGCGCCGCGTGCCGGCTCGGCGCCATCATCGCAGGCGCTTCTCCGGCCAACGAACAGGCCATCTACAACGCCGGCGTGAATATGGGACTCGCATTCCAACTGCAAGACGACTTGCTCGACGTCTGGGGCGACCCCGAGGTCTTCGGCAAAGAAACGGGTGGCGACATCATGAATAACAACAAGACTTTCCTGCTAATCAGCGCCATTCGTCTCGCCGACGACATAACTAAAACCGAGCTGAGACGCTGGCTCAACGACCCCTACGCACTGCGCGAACAGAAAGTGCCGGCCGTCACTGCCATCTACGAGCGACTCGGCTTAAAACAACTGACTGTCAACAAAATAGAGCAATACAACGCCGAAGCCGTTAAGCTCGTGAAATCCACCGGCATGAACCCCGACGACGCCGACCGCTTCATCTCGCTTATTCACAGCCTGACATCGCGAAACGCATAACCATCACCCACACAGCGCCACACATGATCGACAGCCATAGCCACATCTATTCCGACGCATTCGATGCCGACCGCCAGCAAGTGGTGGAACGCGCACTACAAGCTGGCGTAACACACGTGGTGCTTCCCAACGAAAACCTCGCTTCGCTCACTCGCATCAGGCAAATGAAACTCGATTATCCTCAATTCGTGTCGATGTCCATCGGACTCCACCCCGAGGAAATCAATGCCGATTTCCGTGAGCAACTCAGCGCCATGAACGCCATCCTGGAGCAACAACACAAGCAATTCGTGGCCATCGGCGAAATAGGAATCGACCTCTACTGGGACCGCACATGGCGCAATGAACAAATCATAGCCCTCACCGAGCAACTCCGCTGGTGCCACACCTTCAACATCCCCTTCATCATCCATTGCCGCGAAGGTATCGACGAAATCATATCCGTCCTCTCCTCGCTCACGCACCCGGTACCACGGGGCGTTTTCCACAGTTTCACCGGCACAGCTCACGACATTACACGCCTGCGCGCTATCGGCGACTTCTACTTTGGCGTCAACGGCATCGTTACATTCAAGAACAGCAACGTTCGCGAACTCCTTCCCATAATCGGCCTCAACCGCATCCTCGTCGAAACCGATGCTCCATACCTCGCTCCGGTTCCGCATCGGGGCAAGCGCAACGAACCGGCATTCGTGGCCCATGTGGTCAACTTCATCGCCTCCCAACTCGGAGTCGCACCCCACGAAGTGGCGCAAACCACCGCCAACAACGCCGCCACACTCTTCTCACTACACTAACCCGCACTTCCACACATCTTCCTTCTCTGGCCACATATAGCCATCTCTCATGTCTCCTGTGATTATGGATTATTGAGGTCTATAGTAAGGCCCTCGTTGGCGAGGATAGTGGCGGGAAAGATGTCTTGTGCCTGACGCAAGAGCAGTTCTTCCGAGTCATAGCGCTTTGAGAAGTGACCTATTATCAGCCTTTTAACACCTGCTTCGCGCGCCACAGTGGCAGCCTGCCCGGCAGTGCTGTGATGTCGGTGCTGCGCCTTGAGCTGAAGTTCATTGTCGTAGGTGGCTTCGTGGTAGAGCCAGTCAATGTCTTTCACAGCTTGAATCACGCGAGAAGACATCATGGTGTCGGAACAGTAGGCGTAACTTCGGCACGGCTCCGGCTCAGTGGTGAGCACCGAGTTCGCAATCACCTGGCCCGAGGAAGTCACGAAATCCTCGCCACATCGCAGCGCATTAATCTGCCAATGAGGCACATCGTAGTAAGCCGTCATATCGGGGCGGATATGTCGCAGTTTGGGCTTTTCTCTGAAGAGAAATCCCACAGTGGGCACACGGTGCCGGAGCGGTATGGTGGTAACGGTTATGGCGTTGTCCTCGTAGATGAGGTGCGTGCCGGTCTTAATCACGTTGAATTTCACCTCAAACGGCAATTCGTGACAAAATTGCCTTATGGTAGCCTGAATCCACTCAGCTCCTTCGGCGAAAGTATGGATTGTGACCGAACCGGTTTTCTCATGCAGCGCCATTGTGGAAATAAGTCCCGGCAGGCCAAAGCAGTGGTCGCCATGCAAATGACTGATAAAAATGTGCGATAGGCGCGAGAACTTCAGTTTCATGCGGCGCATAATCAGTTGTGAGCCTTCACCGCAATCAATCATCATAAGGTTGTCGCGAACGTTAAGCACCTGACACGACGGCGAGTGGCGCAAGGTGGGAGTGGCGCTACCGCATCCCAATATGTTTAGTTCCAGTTTAGTCATATTGAAAAAATATACGTCTCAATTAGGGTGTGTTCTATAAATTAACTTGCGATGACTTTGAATTTATATCAAGTAGATGCGAGGTAAAAGATGATGCGGGGTAGCGGGTGTAGCGGGCTACGTTGCAAAACTTTAGCACAGCAGATGCCGACAGAAAACAAAATCAGCCAAGAACACATCAATACGCAAAGATACAGAATTTAGGCCAAAATACGGCTGATTTTTTAGTAATTGCAAAGTTTTTTGTATGTTTGTAATTGGAATTTTAGGATTTAACCGATGACAGAGACCATAAAATATACACCGGAGCAGGAAGAGAAGCTTATAAACGATGCGTATCAGAACCTGCTCAACGGCTATCTGAACAGTAATCACCGCAAGAAGGTGGAGATAATAGACAAGGCGTTCCGTTTTGCCTGTGAGGCGCATAAGGGGATACGCCGACGTTCGGGCGAGCCTTATATACTGCATCCTATAGCAGTGGCCACGATAGTGAGTCAAGAGATTGGGTTGGGATCCACGTCGATATGCTCGGCTCTTCTGCACGATGTGGTAGAGGACACTGAGTACACGGTAGAGGACATTGAAGCGCAATTCGGGAAAAAGATAGCTACTATTGTCGATGGCCTTACAAAGATTTCCGGCGGTATCTTCGGCAGCAAGGCAAGCGCGCAGGCCGAGAACTTCCGCAAGTTGTTGCTGACAATGAGCGACGACATTCGCGTGGTGCTCATTAAGATGGCCGACCGATTGCACAATATGCGCACACTGGCTTCTATGCCCCCCGCCAAGCAATATAAGATTGCGGGCGAGACTCTGTATATCTACGCTCCACTGGCCCACCGGCTGGGCCTGTTTGCTATCAAGACCGAACTCGAAGACCTCAGCTTCAAGTACGAGCACCCCGACACCTACAAGAAGATTGGCGAACAGATAGCCACAAGCGAGGCTCGCCGAAACGAGATATTCGACCACTTTGCCGCTCCCATTCGCAAGCGATTGGACGAGATGGGGCTTCAATACGAGTTCAAGGCGCGAGTGAAATCACACTATTCCATCTGGAAAAAAATGGAGAGCAAGCATGTGCCGTTTGAGGAAGTGTACGACCTGTATGCGGCCAGAATAGTCTTTGAGTGCCCCAAAGAGCAGGACGAGAAGCGCATCTGCTGGAACATTTATAGCGAGATTACCGACCTCTACCGACTGCACCCCGACCGTATCCGCGACTGGATTAGCACTCCCAAGGCCAATGGCTACCGGGCGCTCCACATCACGGTGATGGGCCCCGACGGCAACTGGATTGAGGTGCAGATTCGCAGCCGACGCATGGACGACATCGCCGAACGCGGCTTCGCCGCCCACTGGAAATATAAGATTGGAGAAGGCGAGGAGGAGAGCGAGCTTGCCGTGTGGCTACAGACCATAGAAGACATCCTCAAGAATCCTGAGCCTAATGCGATCGACTTCCTGGACACGATAAAACTCAACCTGTTTGCGTCGGAAATTACCGTGTTCACACCTAAAGGTGAGATGATTACGCTACCCAAAGACGCGTCGGTGCTCGACTTGGCGTTCAACCTCCACTCGCAGATTGGCAGCCACTGCATAGCCGGCAAGGTGAACCACCGTCTGGTGCCTCTATCACACAAGTTGGCCACAGGCGACCAGGTGGAGGTGCTCACGTCTCAATCGCAGAAACCACAACCCGAGTGGGAGCAGTATTTGGTCACAGCCAAGGGCAAGACGCGTCTGCGCTCTGCCATCAGGCACGACCGGCGACAAGTGATAGAGAAGGGCGACAAGATGCTTCGTGAGTTTCTTGCGGCCAACGGCCAAGAGATTGTCCCTGAGACCCTGACGCGTATAATCAGCATAGAGAAAGCACCTAACAAGGAGGCTTTGTTCTACATGATTGGCAACAACGAGATAGCGCTGTCGCAACAGATGATTAAAGCTCTGAAACCGGCCTCCAACGGCGGGATACTGGCAAAGTTCCTGCGCAACCCGTTTGCCACTAAAGCCACGCCCGACGACGGGATAGTGAAGTTTGAGGGCAAAATCGACGCGAGCAAAGTGTATCACCTCAGCAGCGCACAGGGGCATCAGAACTACAAGTTGGCCCCCTGCTGCCACCCCATCCCCGGCGACGATGTGGTGGGCTATGTGGACGATAACAACGAGGTTGTGGTCCACAAGATGGATTGCCCTGAGCTTGGCCGGCTCAAGATAAGTTACGGTAGCAGGCTCCTGCAGACGCAGTGGGACGCTTCCCAAGCCACTTTCTTGGCTGTGGTTCACATTGAGGGGCGCGACCGGATGGGTATTTTACACGAGATCATCAACCTGATATCCCGAAATCTCGCTATCAACATACGTCGGCTCGACATAAAGGCCGACTCAGGCGTGTTCACTTGCGAACTCGACGTGCTCATTTCCGACGTGTCGGTAGTGAACAACTTGTGCAAGAAGTTGAAAAAAGTGGATGGCGTGACTTCGGCCGCACGTATCAGTTGAGTGCAACCAAATGGTGATAAAAACATTTAACAGATGAAACTGAAATTCGACATACGGATAATACTGTTGCTGATTGGCGGTATCGTTATGATAGCGCTATCACTGCCGAGGCAGACCGCGCAGTACAATAAGCATGATGTGGGCGACGTGTGGACCTACCCCGACATGATAGCGCCCTATGACCTGCAGGTCTATCGCGACAGCAGTGAGATGAAACGCGTGCGCGACAGCGTGTCGCAATCTATAATTCCATACTTCAAGTGGGATAACGCGCTGGGCAATGCCATAGCCGACACAATGAGCCGCGTGCTGGCCAAGGTCCCCGAGTTGTCGCAACTGGAGCGCCACCGCATAGTTCATGAGATAGCGTCGATTTATCATCGCGGCGTCGTGGACGAGAACACCTATGACGCCATTCGCAACGACCGACTCACCAAGATATTCGTTGACGGGCAGTCGGCCGCTATGCCCACCCAGGACATGATGTCGGCCGATGCGGCCTACACCTTTATCGACAATTCGTTCGCTTCAGCCCACTCGGTACTGAGTATGGTGGGGCTCAAAGACCGCATTGTGCCTAACGTCACCTTCGACGAGGAGAAAACCACGCTGCAAATCAATATCAAAGTGAACGCACTCAAGAACACTCCTGTCATCGTGATTAAGAAAGGACAGCGCATCATCGACTTCGGCGACATCATATCCAACGAGAAAAACGTGATAATCAATGCGTTCTACAAGGAGAAGGAGAAGCAGATGAGTGGCGTGAACTCCACGCTGATTCTTGTGGGACAGGTGATTATAATCACCATAATGATGCTGGTGTTCTACTTCTACATGTACTTCATGCGGCCGCTAACGTTCGTGAATCAGCGCAAGATGACGTTCCTGATAGTGTTTATGACTCTGTTTATTGTGACGGTGTTTGCCATAGTGCGCATACGGCCCAATATGCTCTACGTCATCCCATTTGCACTGGTTCCGATAATAACCACCACGTTCTTCGACTCGCGCACATCGTTCTTCTACCACACAACGGTAATTCTGATATGCTCACTCGTGGCCAACAACCAGGCCGAGTTCATTATCCTGCAGTTCCTTGCCGGTGCTGTGGCCATAGCGTCGATGAAGGAGCTGACGCGGCGATCGCAACTGGCCAAGTGCGCTCTATTCATTTTCATCACGCTGTGTGTGAGTTACATAGCCATGTTCTTGATGAAGACCGGCAAGATAGTCGGACTGGAGTGGGAACATATCCTGGTGTATTTCGCCATCAACTGCGTGGCCCTATCGTTCGCCTACCTGCTTATCTTCTTGATAGAGAAGACGTTTGGATTCACTTCCACAGTAACACTTGTGGAGTTGAGCGACATCAACAATCCGCTGCTGCGTGAATTGTCAATAGAGTGTCCCGGCACATTCCAGCACGTGTTGCAGGTGGCTAACTTGGCGTCGGAGGCCGCACATGAAATAGGGGCAAACGTGCAACTGACACGCGCCGGGGCCTTATATCACGACATAGGCAAAATCGATAACCCGGCATTCTTCACCGAGAATCAGATGGGCGTGAATCCGCACGACTCGCTACAGCCCGAGCAAAGTGCACGCATTGTGATTTCGCACGTTTCTAACGGACTGGCACGGGCCGAAAAGGCCAAGTTACCGCAAGCGGTGCGAGACTTCATCGCGCAGCATCACGGATGCGGCAAGGCGCGCTACTTCTTTGCTATGGCACAAAAAGCATCGCCTAATCAGGCTGTGGATCCGGAGCCATACACCTATCCCGGCCCCAATCCGCAGACCAAGGAAACGGCGATTGTACTCATGGCCGACGCTTGCGAAGCCGCGACCAAGAGTCTAAGCGACTTCAGCAAGGAATCGATTGCCAACATGGTGAACAAGATAATAGACGGCCAGATAAGCGAGGGGCTGCTACGCGACGCGCCCATCAGCCTGCGCGACATCGAGAAGGTGAAGCAGTCGTTCATATCGCGATTGCGCGCGTTCTATCACACGCGCGTGTCTTATCCCGAGAGCGTGAAAAAACCCGACGCCACTCCGGCCGGAGCCGACGCTTAGCGAGAATTGCCCAAGAATGATTTCTAAAAAATGCTAAACTTGCTATGCTCGCCGCAATAAATCGGCACTCATGCGAGTTAAATATAAAAAGACGACTAAGATAACTCAAGTTTCTAAAGTAGATAAAATGTTGAAAATAGCAGGCAATAGCGTCGAAGACGCCGGCGGGTCGAAGACCCTACTTTGTGCGAAAGACCATGCAAGAACCACAGCGGGGTTCGCGGCTTGGTCACAGAACGCTATCGGAAAAGTGCCTCGAAGAGGAACTTTGTATCAGTATCTTAGCATGTTAGCTACTTTATAAACTTAAGTAAGATAAAACAATGGTAGTATCCAAGGCATTACTGGTGCTGGGCATAGTGGGCCTCTTGGCCGCTGCGTGGCTGGTGGTTAGGCAACATAAAGTGCCGGCCGCCGTTCCGGCATTTGTATCCATGGTGCTACTGCACGTGAGCACGTATATCTTCCTGCCGGTGAAGACCATCGTCTTTTGGGGCGTGGCCACGCTGATGGTGACCGCTCTTAGGTGGTTGCTTCCGCAGGGTGAACTTAGCGGCGAGCGAAGCGCCAATCTTATTATAGGCGTCTCGTCGCTTGCCGGTTGCCTGCTCGGCATACTGGTGGGGGCGCGGTTTATGGTTCTGGGCGTGATTCTAGGCGCGCTGGTAGGGACCATGGCCTTTAGCCGCTCGCCACAAGGGCGCTGGATTATGGCCTCGCACAAGACATTCGTTTCCTTTTTCTGCGCCAAAGCGTTGCTGGCTGTGGTTGCGGTGTCGATAGTGGGCATAAGCGTGGAGGGCTTCATTTTTTAACTGATAACTATTTGTTTTCACCCATAGCAAGCACGATGGCTTGCGAAAGATAAAATTAATTAGAGAGAAAATGAGAATAACAAAACATATATTCCGCATTACGCTGGCGCTGATAGTGGCGTCGGTGTGCATGTCGGCATCCACACAGAAGAAACTTGTGATTCGCAAGGTGGATTTCGACCAAATTAAGAAGGAAACACTCGACCCACATTCGCGCTACTACTATCCGCGTCTGCTGAAAACGTTTTTCAACGAGACCGACACGTCGATGACCATCGACGCGTTCCGACATCTCTACTACGGATACGTGTTTCAGGAAGATTATAATCCGTTCCGGGAATCGGAATTCAGCAGCATCGTGGAACAACTCTACTACAAGCCCAAATTGACGCGCGCCGAGTGCGACTCTATAGAGAAGTATGCCGAACTGTCGCTCAACGACAACATCTTCGACCTCGACCAGATGAAGTATTTCATCCACGGACTTAACCAGCGACAAAAGTATAACCGTGCCCGGATGCGCCAGTTCCGCCTCGACCGCTTGGTGGCAACCATAATGAGCAGTGGCAAGGGGACTAAGGAGGAGCCCTGGGTGGTGATTGCTCCGGGACACGAGTACAACATGGTGAATTTCCTGGGATACGTGGCCACCGAACATCAGGAACTGGGCAACGGAATAGACTACATCAAGGTGCAGAAGAAGGAAGGGAAATCCACCGAGGGGTTCTACTTCGACGTGTCAATGATGATGAAGGTGGCTGAGCAGAAGTTCCCCGAGTGAGGCAATCTCCATCACGTCATAGTTGTAGGTCACAACACACACTACTCGCCCCATAGTCACCATCTGGTCCCATGGGGCGAGTAGTGTGTATTGTGGTGCTGATTTGGGTTAGTATTCCTCAGCCACTATTTTGCAGATTTCCACGATGGTCTGCATCGCTTTCTCCATCGACGGCACCGGCACGTATTCATAGCGTCCGTGCATGTTCATGCCACCGGCAAAGATGTTGGGGCAGGGCAACCCCTTGAACGAGAGTTGAGCGCCGTCTGTTCCGCCACGTATGGGCTGCACCACCGGGGTCACTCCGGCGTTCTTCATCGCGCGCTCGGCCACCTCCACAATGTGCATCACGGGCTCTATTTTCTCACGCATATTATAGTACTGGTCCTTGATTTCGATAGTGGCGCATCCCGGGAACTCATAGTTGGTCTTTCGGCAAAGGTGCTCAAGCTCGCGCTTGCGGCTCTCGAAGCGAGCGCGATCGTGGTCGCGAACTATATAGGTCAGCACTGTGCGCTCCACGGTTCCCTCCCATGAGATTAGGTGGTAGAATCCTTCGTAACCTTCGGTGTGCTCGGGTGTTTCCCATCGGGGAAGCATCAGCGCGAACTGATTCGCCACCTTAATGGAGTTAATCATCTTATGCTTTGCCGAACCCGGGTGCACGTTGAGTCCTTTGAACTCAATTTTACACACGGCGGCGTTGAAGTTTTCATATTCCAGTTCGCCCACGGCACCGCCATCCATGGTATAGGCCCAGTCGGCACCGAATTTCTCAACGTCAAACAGTCTGGCACCCATGCCTATTTCTTCATCGGGGTTGAAGCCGATGCGGATGTTGCCGTGCTTGATTTCGGGGTGCTCCTGCAGATACTCGAGAGCTGTGATGATTTCGGCTATACCGGCCTTGTCGTCAGCTCCGAGCAGAGTGGTGCCGTCGGTGACCACGATATCTTGCCCCACGTAGTCTTGGATTTCGGGGAATTGAGCCGGATCTAGCACTATGTTCTGTTCCTCATTGAGCACTATTTTTCCTCCTTGATAGTTGACAACGCGGGCTTTAACGCGATGTCCGCTCATGTCGGGGCTGGTGTCGAGGTGCGCGATAAAACCGATGGTTGGCAGCGGTTTGTCGCAGTTAGATGGAAGTGTGGCAAAAAGGTAGCCGTTCTCATCGAGCGATATGTCGCTCAGGTTCATGGATTTCAACTCGCGAAGCAGCCGCTCCTTGGCAAACGTCATCTGCCCGGGAGTGGAGGGCGTAAGGTTAGTGAGTTCGTCGCTTTGCGTGTCGTACTTTACATACTGCAAAAATCGGTCAACAACTTTCATAATATCAATCTGTGTTATAATGAGTTATGTTAATATTCAGAATTTAGCGTTAAGGCTACTATTGGCGCTTATTTACTATCGTCGATTATTTTCCACACTCCAGCTGTAATCAAGTCTATGTCGCCCCAACCCTTAACCGAGTGGAACAGCCCCCTGCGGCAGTAGTAGTCCTTAAGCGGCGAGGTAACCTTGTAATAGAGGGCTATGCGGTCGCGGATGGTCTCTGGATTGTCGTCGCTGCGGCCGCTTTCTTTACCGCGATTCACCAGTCGCTCAATTAGAATTTCATCAGGCACATCAAGTCCCACTACGCAGTTGAGTCTCATGCCACGGTCGGCAAGCAATTTATCCATTGCCTCGGCCTGAGCTATGGTCCGCGGAAATCCGTCGAAGATGAAGCCCTTGCTCGCGTCGGAGCGGTGCTCATCGATTACGCTCGCCAGAATGTCAATCATAAGGTCGTCGGGGATAAGGTTGCCCTTGTCGATATAGCTGCGAGCAATTTCACCAAGCTCGGTTTTGCGCGATATGTGGTCGCGAAGCACATCACCGGTCGAGATGTGATATAGCCCGTAATGTTCTATCATGAATGCGCTCTGCGTGCCTTTACCGGAGCCGGGAGCGCCAAAAATCACCACATTAATCATTTTATCTCTGTTTTATGTTATAACCTGTGTTTTACTTGCCCTGATGGGATATAGTTATTTGTCGTCTTTTTTGAGTACGTAGATATCATTAAGGTAGCGTGCTTGCTCATCTATGTCGAGTCCGTAGCCCAAGATGAACTTTGACGGAATCTCAAATCCCACGAACTCCGGCTTCGTGCCCACAATCAGCGAATCGGGCTTGAACAAGAGCGAAACCATTTTCACGCTCTTTGGGTTCTCCTTTGCCAACTTCTCGCGTAATTGCTTGGCTGTCATTCCAGTATCCACGATATCCTCGATTATATAAACCGAGCGTCCCGCAATATCTTGCGTCAGGCCCATAACCTCGTTAATGACACCGGTAGAAGATGTCCCCTCGTACGACTTGAAGCGAATGAAGGCTATCTCTGATTTGGGAATCTCACATGCTCTGAAAAGGTCGGTGGCAAACATGAACGCGCCGGTGAGAACACAGATGAAAATCGGGGCATCATCACCGCTTTCTTGGCAGTCGCACCTGATTTCATCGGCAAGTCTCTGGATTTGCTTATCTATTTCTTCTCGGGTAATGTAGGGCTCGAAAGTAAGCCCTCTAAAAGTAACTTCTTTCATGAAAACAGTATAAATTTCTACAAAGATATGAAAGATTGGTCACGTGGGCAAATTAATTTTGATGAAGAAGAAATTTTGTCAGTTTTTTGTATTTTATATCAAGAGATACATGGTTTTTTGCTATTTTTGTAGGTTAATTTATACAAGAAACATCTGAAATTATATGAAAATATTCACTACCGACCTGATAAGACGAATCGAAGAGAGCACGTTAAAGACACAAAACATCTCGGTTCTGGACCTGATGGAGCGTGCGGCATCGGCTATAAGCTACGAAGTGATGTCGCGATGGCGTCCGTCGAAGCGCATCGTGATTTTTGCCGGTCCGGGCAACAACGGCGGCGATGCTCTGGCTGTGGCTCGCATGCTGCAGGAGCAGGGCTATCGGCCTGAGGTGTATTTGTTTAACATCAAGTCATCGAGTCTGTCGGGTTGTTGCCAGACTAATCGCGACCGCTTCGTGGCACTGGGCGATATCAATTTCACCGAGATTGTGAACCTCTTTACCCCTCCCGTACTGGGCGAGGACGATGTGGTTATCGATGGCCTGTTCGGCAGTGGACTCCGCTCGCCGCTTAAAGGTGGCTACACAGCACTGGTTCAGTACATTAACAATAGCGGCGCCTACGTGGTGTCAATCGACCTGCCGTCGGGACTGTTCGGAGAGTGGAACATAGGCGCTGACCGCAGAAACATAATCCGGGCCAACCTCACGTTGGCTCTGCAGTTCAAGCGCTTGTCGTTCTTCTTCGCCGAAAATGCCGAGTTTATCGGTGAGTGCAAGGTCCTGGACCTGGATATCGACTATGCCGCCGTCGATGAGATGCAAAGCGATTTCTACCTCATCGAGAAGGAAGACGCGAAGGCTGAGTTGAGGCCTCGAAACCAGTTTACGGGCAAATACGACTATGGCACCGTCTTGCTGGTGGCCGGAAGCTACGGCATGGCCGGCGCCGCCATCCTCGCCGCGCGTGGCGCCACGCGCGCCGGTGCCGGGCTGGTGACAGTGCACACGCCACAACGCAATTTCGCGCCCATACAGGCCGCCGTACCTGAGGTTATTCTGGATGCCGACCTCAACGAGTTTGTAACATCCCGTATCGACGTGCGACACTCCTATGGGGTTATAGCAGTGGGGCCCGGCATCAGCACAAGCGATGAGACGCTGGCCGCACTCGATTCTTTCATGAAGAACTATCGTAAGCCCTGCATTTTCGACGCCGACGCGCTTAACTGCATCGCCAGCCGACCGGTACTCATTAAGAGCATCCCCAAAGGCAGCGTGCTCACGCCGCATGCCGCCGAGTTCGACCGCCTCTTCAGCACTCACACGAGCGAGGAAGAGCGGCTCAAGAAAGCCATCGACGTGTCGCGCCTCTACGAAATCACCATCGTGCTCAAGGGGCACCACACCATGACTGTGCGTCCCGACGGGAAAGTGTATATTAACAGCAGTGGCAATGCCGGTATGGCTACGGCCGGCTCGGGCGACGTGCTAACAGGCGTGATTGCGGCTATGATAGCGCAAGGCTACAGCACCGACCGCGCCGTATTCCTGGCCGTGTATCTGCATGGCTTGGCAGGCGACATAGCCGCTGAGGTTAATGGGCAGTATGGCCTTATAGCCGGCGATATAGCCGATAACATAGGTCGCGCCATACGTGAGGCGATGAAATAGAGTTGTTTGTGATTTGTTGATTAGCTACGAGAAATATGACAGAAATCAGATGCATAATATTGGCGGCCACGATGCTGGCAAGCGCATTATCAGGTCAGATAACGGCCCAAAGCACTCAGAAGTTCACCGCAAACAAAAGCAACGACTATGGACTGGTCTATTCCTTACCCACAACTGTGGTTGACTTTAGCGTCACCGGACGTAAAACCATGAGTAAGGCCGGCCCGTATTGCAACTATGCCGAGAAATATCTGGGACTGACACACGTGGTGATGAAAGACTCTCAGCAGTGGGAACTGGTGGATGTGGCGGCCACAACTCGCGGCGTGGCCAACTCGGCCCAACTCTTTCAGATGCAGTTCAAGGCTAATCAGAACATCTCCATCACTTGCACCGACGATGGCCGACTCGTGGGTATCAACACTGAACCGGCCAAGCCGCAACCTGAGGGCGCTCACCCCGTCTCGGAGCACGTGGTGAAAGCACCGGCTGTGAGTTTGGAGAAAGCGATGAGTATGCAGAGTGGCGACATTCTTGCCAGCCAGTCGGTGGCAAAGCGTGCCGAACTTGCCGCTCAACAGATCTATCGCATCCGCCAAAGTCGAAACGACTACATGACAGGCGAGGCCGACCAGATGCCCGACGGCGAGGCTCTAAAGATTATCATGCAACGGCTCGACGAGCAGGAGCAAGCGCTGATGGTGCTCTTCACCGGCGAGGTGACACAGGCCGAGGCCACTGCGGTTTTCAGCTACACCCCCGATGAGAATGAGATTCGCAACCACGTGCTGTGCCGGATAAGCGACCATAACGGAATTGTGGATAGAACCGACCTCAGCGGCGAACCGGTGTATGTGTCGTTTGCCGTTTCGGAAGCAGCCACAATGCCGGTCAACGACAAGGGAGAAGAGAAGAAACCGGGAAAAGACGCCATAATCTACAACATACCCGGAAAGGTGGCGTGCACAGCGCGATATAAGGGCAAAAACATACTCAACTACGAGTTTGCTTGCGCTCAGGTGGGCATCCGGTTCGGACTCGACCCATCGTTGTTTACCAGCAAGAAGCAACCCTACCAAGCCGAGGTGTCGCCTGCGACGGGTGCCGTTACAGTGACCATGTCCCAGCCACAACCCGAAGCCGAGTAACCCTCATTCTTTTTTATCCGCATTTTGGAAATCCACTTAAATTCTTTTAATTTGCATCCGTAACCACTTAACTACAATTCAATGGATATTCAAAACGCCCCTGAGCAACAAGGCAACGGCCCTCAATCTCATCCCGAACCGATGCCGCAAATCTCACCCATCGGCACTAAGCCCGATGGACCTCGGAAGAACTACTTTATGCGCAATCCCATGGGCACATTCGGCTTCCTTTCCATCATCGTGGGTCTGCTGCTCGCTTTTGGGCTAACCGCTTATGACGCTGCCGAATACCCCATCATCTCCACCATTTGGTGGATTGGGATGGCTCTTTTGTTCGCCGGCATTTTGGCCTGTGGCATCGGGCTCGCGCGCAAGCCTCGTCTTTTCGCCGGCCTGGGTTGCACTTTCGGCGTACTGCTGATTCTGTTCTTGTTCCTGTTTATGTGGAACTGTACGCGGCCCTCCGCGCCACACCCGGTGCTTGCCCCCGACGAGCAAGTGCCCGACACCACATGGGAATACGACGACTCTCTGCGGCGCTACATCCCCATCGTTGCCGACGACCTCGACGAGCCGGTGACCGACATCAACCTCGACGAAGACGTCGTGGACCCGAATCTTCACTAACCCCAATTCACTGTTCACCAAGCCAAGCAAGGCCCCGCACCCTTCGGCGCGGAGCCCTGTTAAGTCATTGTCACACCGTCTATCACCGAGTGCCGGCCGGCGCTTAATATCCGTATGACACTGTGGTGAAGTAGCGCCCTCCGTGGCGGGCATACCTCAGGGTCACGTAGCCCTCGCCGTTGCCGCCGTACCACGATATCTGGCTAATCTCGTCGTCGCGGAAAGTTACCGGCGAACCGTAGAGTAGGCACAACTGCCTGTAGATGCGACGCAGACGGGTGCGGTCGGCATAAGCGGTGGAGTAAATCATCTGAGCATACACCAAGCGGTTATAGTCGTCATACTGTAGCATCACGTCGGGCCAGTAGTAATCCAGTTCCATCACATCGCGCAGATACACCACATTGTCATAGAAGCCGTCGATGTAATAGCCGTTGCTGTAGAGGTAACTGAGCGAGGTGTTGTAGTACATTCCGAACTCCAGCCCCAGGAACCCGCGTATCACGGGGATTCCCACTACCGGGCGCCATCCCACCGGGCGTATGGGCCTATACACGTGCAGGTAACGGGGGCGGTAAGGACGCACGGGCGGTGCCACTCTCACGTCCCACACACCGCGTGAGTAACTGTTGTGTATCACCCTGGTGCGGTGGTCGTAGTCGTGCTGGTTGCGGTAGCCGCCGTAGGGCTGCGGCTTGTTATTGGCGGGGTTGTAGTCGCCGTGCGTGTTCTCGCTGTATGTGGTCTGGTTGTCACCGGGCCGACGATAATTGCCGTTTCCGACATTCCCGTTATTGCCTCGGCGATCCACCACGGTGCCCACGTTGGAGCCTTCGCGACTTCCCCCATTCACGTTACCGTTATTGCCGTTGGTCTGAAGCCCACTGTTTTCGTTTCCTCTGAGATTGGAACCGTTGCGCTCCACACTCGTGCCACTGTTCACGCCCACATTGCCATTACGCGTAGTGTTGCTGCTCACGCTTGCTGAGCCACTGCCGCTCGTGCTAACGCTCTGGCGATTGGTCACTACTCCGGTGTTGCGGTTCACCACATTGCCTGTGTTGCCCTGGCGGTTGGTTACTGCAGCCCCGCTACTCGACACGCCGCTACCACTCTGACGCGAGCTGCTGACTGTGCCTGCCGGACGCGAATTACTCACCGTGCCCCGCGTCGCCGCGCCAGCGCTGGGCCTACGATCGCTCACCGTGCCACGATTGCTCTGCGAAGCTGCCGAGCTACTGCTCACCGCTCCGGTGTTGCGGCTGGTGACAGTGCCGCGATTGCTCTGCGAAGCTGCCGAGCTACTGCTCACCGCGCCGGTGTTGCGACTGGTAACCATGCCGCGATTGCTCTGCGTTGCTGCCGAGCTGTGGCTCACCGCGCCGGTGTTGCGACTGGTGACCGCGCCGCGATTGCTCTGCGTTGCTGCCGAGCTACTGCTCACCGCGCCGGTGTTGCGGCTGGTAACCATGCCGCGATTGCTCTGCGACACCGCCGAACCGCTCGTGGCCGGCTTGTTCGAAACTTGACGCGTAGCGGCTTGCTGGGAAGCGGCCGTTGCCACGCGTCCCCCATTGCTTGTGTTGCCGCGGCTTCGCATTTGTGCCGAAGCCGAGATTGCCATTGCCATGCAACCTATGAGCATTAAGCTCATCGTCCAGTTTCTCATCGTTCTCATTTTCTCTCGTTTTTAATGCCGCTTAAGCGGCGGTTATTAATGTTCTTGTCTTTTTGACTGCTTTTTCGCCTTTGGGTTTAACATATCTATTCGCAAGTTTCAACAAGCCTCATGTTATCACCCATTAATCCCGCGTTTTCATCTGCATCCCATTCCGCAGTCGTCTATCTTTTTCATCAGACTCACTATCTGCCGCTGCCGCTTTTTCATATATCGCGTGGGCGCTGCCGAGTTGCGTTTCAGGGGGTTCGGGAGCGATGCGGCAATAAGGGCGGCATCGGCTGCCGTGAGCCGGTCGGCTGTCTTCCCGAAGTGGAACTGCGCCACGGCCTGCACGCCATAGATTCCTTGACCCATCTCTATCGAATTGAGATACACCTCCATAATTCGCTCTTTCCCCCATATTAGTTCTATAAGCACAGTGAAATACGCCTCCAATCCTTTGCGGACCCAACTGTGTCCTTGCCACAGGAACACGTTCTTGGCCGTCTGTTGGCTGATGGTACTCGCTCCGCGCTCTCTACCGCCGTGCAGTGCCTCAAGGCGTGCCCGATGTATCTGCTCAAAGTCAAAGCCACTGTGACGCAAAAACAGGTTGTCTTCACTGGCCATCACCGCCTGAGCCACATTGTGCGAAATGCTGTCGATTGGTACCCACTCGTGCTCCATGCGCATCTCCTGTCCGTTGGCCGCCTGCTGCGCGCAGCGGTAAAGCATCAGCGGTGTCACCGGCACAGGTAGCCACTTATACGCCACCACGGCGCCCACCGATGTGCACAAGAACACCAGTAACGCCACGCCCAGCCACATCCACAGCCGGCGCAACCACTGCCCGGGCTTGCGAGCCAGCGACATCGTCTGCGATGTGCCCGACGACGCGCCGCCCTTCTTCGGCGCAATCTTTATCTTCGTTTTTCCGCTTGTTTTTGCCATCTCTCTTCCGGTTTATTTCGTTACTGATACGCTTATGCTTCAACCATTATTATATACCCCACACCTATCAGGAAACACGTCATAATTATTAAGAAAAATACCAGCATCGCGGCACCTACCGTGCGAAGTATCGTCTGCACCCAACCATAACGATAGAGCTGCTTGTAATCAATCAGCAACACCAGCACAAACATCCAGCCGGGTATGGCATACGCGTCTTCGCTTGAACGAAGCGTCATCAGCATATACAATATCGAGAGAAATTGCAACTGGGAGGCTATCAGAGTCTGACCTATAAACTGCTCCGGAAACGACAACTGCCTGAAGTTCCTCGACTTGTGGAAGAACACGAACACTCCTATCGTAAACAGCAACTGGTGCAGAAGCAACGTTAGCGCCTTGTTGGCCTTCGCGAAGCTTTCATAGGCATCTATCATCCTTCTTGCCATCACTTTAAAGTTGCCCTTGCGATAACTGACATCAAGATCCCTCCCTGCCAATTCCTCCGCATCACCATTATTCTCAGTGATTTTAGCATCGCTCTCCTCGGGGCCTGCCGTAGCAAGCGGACTATCGCTCACACCCGGCACCGGCACTTCGGTTTGCGGCACCGCAGACATGTCCGCTACCGACTTATCAGTCGCGTCAGGAATTAAATAGCCCACCACCAGCGCAAGCGTTGTAACTATAAACAGCATCTTAAACGGCGGGAAAAATGCCTGCCGCCTTCCGTCGATGTAATCGGTTATCATATAACCCGGCCTGAACAGCAGGTGAATTATGGCACGAGGAAAACTTCGCGAACCCATACCCCACACGTCCATAAAGCCTTGCATCGCACCCTTGAAATTCATGCGCTTAATGCGCGCGTTCTGACCGCAACGCGGACAAAACACACCATGGAAAAACTCCCCGCAGTTGATACACGTGTGATACTCCTCGGGGTCAAGCTCGGGATATGCGACCGGTGTCAGCTGCCATGTCCTGAACTCAGCCCAGCGCGCTCTGCACCACCGGTAAGCCTTCTCAACTTTATTTTTAACCAACTTAAAATCCATTAGTTACCATTCTCCCTCATTAATTTTAGGCAAATATAGATAAAAATCCCGACTTATAAGCCAGCCAAGATAAAGAACTTGGAATTTTCTTTCAACCCCACAAGTCCACACCCTTGCGCACATCGGCGAAAGCTCGACATACTGACCCCGGCAGAACAGGATTCTCGCGGCTGGCTTGGCGCCGCGAACCGCCCTCAGCAATGTTGGCCGGCGCACTGCGTGCGACCGGCACCATTTGATTGTATTTACTTCCTTTTCCATTAAGAAATTTCTGTATTTATCTGGAACTTGCTCCTCCTTTTTAACCGTAATTAATTTGCCGATATCGGCAAAAAGTCGTATCTTTATCGTCGTTTTTCAATTAAAACTTGCCGATAACATGGAGTACATATCTGTCATCCAGTTTGCTCAAAAGTACGCCATTAGCGACCGTACTGCCCGCAACTATTGCGCCTCGGGGAAGATTGAGGGGGCTTTTCTCACGGGTAAAACATGGAATATA
Source organism: uncultured Bacteroidales bacterium (assembly GCA_902786725.1). Taxonomy (GTDB): domain Bacteria; phylum Bacteroidota; class Bacteroidia; order Bacteroidales; family Muribaculaceae; genus Sodaliphilus. Next base: position 13,110 of record CADADP010000010.1, on the reverse strand, counting down.
CCCGCAGATGCCGCTTTGCCTCTAAAGGGAAAGAAGAAAATATCTCCTTTGCTTCAGCGATTGCGTGATGAGAAAGAAACTAAACTTAAAGGCGGCATCTATCACCGCACGCAAATCGACCTCACCTACAACTCCAACCATATTGAAGGTAGCCGGTTAACCAAGGAACAAACACGCTATATCTTTGAAACAAATACGCTTGGCATAACCACCGAAAATACGCGTATTGATGATATTATTGAAACCGTGAATCACTTTCGATGTATAGATTATATCATCAATCACGCCACCGACCGGTTGACAGAAACGCACCTGAAGCAACTGCATCTTATCCTCAAAACCAATACTTCCGATAGTCAAAAGTCATGGTTTGCAGTGGGCGATTACAAACGGCTTGCCAACGAAGTGGGCGGCAAAGAAACCGCACAACCTAAAGAAGTTCACAAGTGCATGCAGGCTTTACTTGCCGAATATAATGGTATTGAGAAAGTTGAGTTTACCGACATACTGAATTTTCACGTGAAGTTCGAGCGTATTCACCCATTCCAAGATGGCAACGGTCGTGTAGGCCGATTGGTGATGTTTTGGCAATGCTTGCAGGCAGGGATTGTACCATTTATTATTACCGAAGACTTACGCTTTTATTACTATCGCGGCATACAAAACTGGGGACAGATTGATGGCTATTTGCGCGATACCTGCCTAACCGCTCAAGACAATTACAAAGCCCTGCTCCACTATTTCAAAATCAAGTATTAGTCCACCACATAGCGCCTATGCAGAGCGCATCATCCGTGAGAAACAGCAGATCCTCGACTTCCTCATCGGCGTTTAGAACGCTGGCAAGGTGTGGTTCTCGACATTCTATGTGGCTCCCACAGGCGAGGTGCCGTTCATACAACTCACGACACTTGACGAGCACCGCGACGTTAAGGAAGTGACCTTGCAGGTCACTGATAAGTGATGAGTGAGTAGTGAGTAGTGAAATTTCCAAATGTTGTTCATGTTTTGGGGGCACAAGGTGTCTTATTCTTGCGCTCCCTTTTTTTGAAACATGAACAATTCGACCACGTTTTTATCCGTTATAAAATAAATAATGATTATCTTTGTAGTTCTATGAGATAAAATAACGTAAAAAGTTTTGTAACTCATTATGGCTGACCGCATGACGGAAGAGCAACGGCATCGTTGCATGAGCCACATAAAAGGCCGAAACACCAAGCCGGAACTCTTGGTGCGAAAGTTTTTATGGCATCATGGTTTCAGATACCGATTGTATGACAAAAGATTGCCGGGAAAGCCAGATATTATAATGCGAAAATGGTCGACGGTTATATTTGTAAATGGCTGTTTTTGGCATGGGCATGAATGTGAAAACTTCAGACCGCCAAAGAGTAACACTCAATTTTGGCAAAACAAAATTGAAACAAATAAGAAGCGTGACCGACTCAACACGCAAAAGTTACGACTTTTGGGTTTTAGAGTTATAACGATTTGGGAGTGTGAGTTGAGCAAGGATAAACGTGATAAAACATTTGAATCCTTGTTGCTCACAATGAGCGAAATCGTATTGAAAGAGAATAAAGCAAAAATGTACAACCTTGAAGAAAGCGACTTGCCGATGGCGGCAGAACTAAGCGCAAGTTATGGACTTCAAAACAACCGATAACGACAATGGCGAATCAAAGACAAATTCCCATCGAGGCAAAAGAATACAACGAATGGCTGGCTAATGTGAAGACAGGCATTCGTCATTGTCAAATCAAAGCCGCTATAAGTGTCAACAAAGACTTGCTTCAGATGTATTGGCAACTGGGCCATGACATTGCCATTAAGCAGAGCGAGGCAAAATGGGGCGACGGACTTATTGCGCGACTTAGTCGTGACCTCACCGCTGAATTTCCTGAAATGAAGGGGTGGAGTGAACGCAATCTGCGAAGTATCCGGAATTGGTATTTAACTTATTCTCAATATTTCGAAATTCGGAAACAAGTTGTTTCCAAATTAGAAAGTAGTCTTTCAGAAAACGAAACGACTACCGTAAATCTTGAGATTGCAAATCCAAAATCGACTCTTGAAACTCCGATTGCATCCAGTTTCTTCTCAGTTCCATGGGGACACCATGTGGTGATTATGCAAAAATGCAAAGATTTGGACAAGGCTGTATTTTACATTGAGCAGACCGTTGAGAACAATTGGAGTCGCTCAACATTGGAATGGCAAATCGAGAGTCAGCTATATGAGCGAAAAGGTAAGGCGATAACCAATTTCGCACACACCCTACCACTACCGCAGAGCGATTTGGCTCAACAGTTGACAAAAGACCCCTATGTGATTGATTTGATGGGGATAAGGCCAGAAATGACTGAGCGAGAAATCGAAAGCCACCTTAATTCGCATATTTTGAGGTATTTACTTGAACTTGGCAAGGGGTTCACCTTTTATGGAAGCCAGATTCAAGTGACAGCCGGCAATGGAGATTTTTATATCGACCAGTTGTTCTATCATGTGAAGCTACACTGCTATGTCGTTGTTGAATTAAAGGCTGGGAAATTTAAGCCAGAGCACATAGGCCAACTAAATTTTTATGTTTCGGCCGTTGACGAACAACTAAAAACGGAACAGGACAACCCAACAATAGGTTTGCTGATCTGCAAGGACAAGGATGATGTGGTGGCGGAGTATTCGTTACGAAATGTCGCCACCCCCATAGGTGTATCGTCAATGCGGATATATGACGACTTGATGAAGGAGTTCAAGAGTTCGTTGCCTACTGTCGAAGACATAGAGAACAACCTAAAGGATTATAATATTGAATAATGAAATTGAGCGGCATGCAAAACTGGGGTCAGATTGATGGCTATTTGCGCGATACCTGCCTAACCGCTCAAGACAATTACAAAGCCCTGCTCCACTATTTCAAAATCAAGTATTAGTCCACCTCAATAACGCCTATGCAGAGCGCATCATCCTGCACAGCTTATCTCTCTTGGCTTATCAATGCCTTTCATGTCGGTTATGCGTTTCGGGGTTCAAAAATAGTCCAGTTGCTCAAGTCCTCGGCGTTGTCAATCTTGAATTGGCAGTAGAGCCAGTTGCCGTACTTATCCACCTTGATTACTCCACCGTGCAGGTTGCCGCCTTTGGCGTTCTCGGCAGCGATGTAGTCAACGAGCGCATTGTGCTTGTTGACCACTTCGGGGTCGATGTCACCGCCGGTGCCTTTGGTGTCGAACAGGTAGATTTTGCCGCTTTTCGCACGGATAACAAAATCCACATAGAATAGTGCGGTTTGGTCCGCGCTGTTTTGGTATCTAATGGCATAGTGCTGCTTGCCGTTGTCGCCGTTCTTGTACCACCAGTCGATAAACTGCCGGTGCTGTTCCAGATAGGTGGCAAACTTCTTCTCAGGTGTTCTTGCCTCGTTGAGTTCGTAGAACGGAGTGAGGGCATGAGCCTCGCCCTGTGCGGTGTGGTGCGTCTCGCTGTCATAGACTCGCTCCTCTGGCACTTCCCACTGATAATCCACAAAGTTGCGGGCCGGTTTTCCTTTATTCTTTTGCGCTCGCAGTTTAAGATATGTGTCAAGGGCACGGTCAATCAAGCGGTCAAACTTCGGGCGGTTCTCGTAGTAGAGCACCACTTTCTTCGCGTCGGTCTCGAAAATATCGAAAAGTTCCGATATTACTTCAACCAGGTAGTTACTGATCTTGTCGGTGCGGCCTTTTGCCTCAAACTGACCGCCCTTGCCATCCATATATGCCTTGAATACACGGTTGATTTCACCTACCGTGCGAGCGTATTTCACTTGGTTCACTGTGAGGATTTGTTCCTCGTTCTGGAAATGGACATCAGCCGGAATCTCAGCGTTAATATTTTTCACATCAAGGCGGATGGTCATTTCGGCACGTCGGCGGTTCTGATCAATCTCGGCATCGCCGGTGTCGGGCAACGGACGGTAGTCATCGTCATCTTGCAGGGCTGCCAACTCGGCGAATGTAAACAGCGAGTTCGCTTGCCGCTCTAATTTGAAGAATTTCACCGCTTCCTGCATCAGCACATATTTAAAATCCGGGCCTAGATAGTTACGTCCGGCGTTGGGCCGCTCGCTATAGGTGCTGTTGAGCGACACATTGCGCAGGTTCTCACGCCTATAGGCAATTACTGCGTTGTTATGGATATAACTTGCGTCGGCGGCAAGAATCTGAATGCGCTCACGGGCGATGTCGGTATAGACGTAGCCCACGTTAAGCGCTTCGTCGCGATAATGCACCTGCTCTGGCATTCGCAGGATGCGCCCCACGGTCTGCGTGGTGAAGGTGTCACTTTGCAGTTTACGGAAAATGAGTAGCACGGCGGCGCGTGGGCAGTCCCAACCCAGGGCGATAGCCTCCTTGAACAGCAGCACCTGCACCATATTATCCGGCTCCTCGATGCCGTCCAGGTTCTGTTTCTCTCCTGCGAGCCAAATGGCGAGTTTACCGTTATCGGGGGTGATGTGCCACTTGGGGTTGGCGCTGAGGTATGCCTTGACCGTTTCGGCTATCTGCTCATCGTCTTGTGTCATGGTCTCTTTTGTGTCGTTGGGCAGTTGGATGAGTAGCAGCGGATTGATGTTCACGCCCAGTGCGCGGTAGGCGTCGGCGAGTTGTTGACGCTTGCGCAGGGCGGTCTCAATCAGGTGCTCGTTGAGGGTGTTTTCTTTGCTCATGTCAGCCGTTATGTCGGGGTTGAGCACCACTTCTTTCTTGATCATCTCGGCCTCAATCACTTCGCGGCGCTCCACCACCACGTTATAGTTGGTTTGCGTCTTGGGTGTGGCACTGATGCGTATTTCCACGTTGGGGTCGATGCGGTCGAGCACCTGCTTGCTCTTGTCGGCGGTACGGCTCCAGAACATGTGCTCCTCGTCGATAACCACCACGATGGGCAAGCCGAGTTCCTCACGTGTGCGGCGTGCTATCTCATAGATGCTCGCGCTGCTCTCGCTCTCACGCGCCATCACGTTGTTATCTTTGTTGACGCTTTCCCAGTTCACGAACAGGATTTCTCCAGGTTGGATGCCCTCGCTTTGGTCCAGTTCGTCGAACATCACCGGACTGAGGCTGCGGTTATCCTCGTAGGCGAGACGAAGTTTGCCGTAGCTCTGCAAGTGCAACTTGCGTGGTGCAAACCAGATGAAAGCGGCCTCCTGATACTTTGAATCGCCACGGTCGCGCATCGCATCCACGAGTTGTGCCAGTGCCTCGCACGCCATCACGGTCTTGCCGCTGCCTGTGGGCGCTTCAAACACGAGTTTGCGGCGAGTCTGTCCGCTATTGAGCAGCGTGATGGTTTTGTCAACAAGTTCCGCTACTGCTTTACGCTGATATAGTAAATCTTTCATCTCTCACCTCCTTCCATTTCGGGGAACAACGAATCGCTTGGCGCGTTTTCTTCGGTTTGCTCGGGCACCATATCGGGGTCAACATATATGTTTTGCTCTTTGCGCTTGGGTAGCACGCGCTTGTAGGCGTTGAGGATGGCCATGGGCAGGGCGCACAACTCCACCTTGTCCTCCACGTCCTCGAAGTCGCCCGCCCACGGGTCTTCACTCGGCGAGAACACATACACTTTGATGCGCTCGCCTTGTGGCAACTCAAACTTCTCGATGAGCGGTACAAGCAGCGGCACGGCTTCCTCACGGTAGATGATGAGCATGCGTTTGTCGCCTTTCTCAAAGTAGCGGAACGCTTGCTTGACGACTTCCTGCCCGGCAAACGCTTGCTGCTCGGCATACAGGTCTTCCTTGATGCAGAGCATATCGGTGGCGAGCCGCACAAGCTTGCGCAGGTTCTGTGGTGAGCGTGAACGACCCACAAAGTCGGTACGATAGTAGCGCAGGTTGTTGCCGTGCAGACCCTCGACGGCTTCTCCGTTGGGCTTGGTGTAGCCGTTGATAACGCGCTTGTTGCGCTCGTAGGTCACGTTCTCACAGATGCCGTTCTCGTTGTTGGTCACCAAGATGCATTTTCGCTTACGTCCATCAATATTATTTTGTTGCATGACGGCATGTAGTGTCGTTCCACTACCAGCAAAGAAATCGAGGATTATATATTCTCTATTGTCATAATAAGAAGTAATTGCCCGAATAAGCATAGCAATTATATCTTCGTCTTTTGGGTGGTCAAAGAAAGTGCCTCCTAAGATTTGTTCAAGGCGTTTGGTGGCCCCTCTACCATCTTTGTAGAAAACACTCTGCATTACTTCATACTCCGTCTCTACTAAATATCTTTTGAGGCATGGGACTTTGGTTTCATCATCACCAAAATGAATTTTACCTTCTGCGAGCAATTCAGGCAGTTTTGCCTCACCAAAACGCCATCCACCTTTGGGAACTTTACAAGGGCGACCTGTAATTGGGTGGATTATGTCAAAACGCCCCCCATTTCCAGTTCCTTGCGCAATATCTCCCGGAAAATAGAGTCCTTTTGCATCAACACATTTATATTGTGATTGTCTTTTTGCAGGATTGTCTGAAGGTAAATCTCTATAAAATTTCCTTATTCCTATTTCGATTGCACTATAATTATCCCCATGTAATAGTTTAAGACGATTGTACTCGGTGTAGATATCAACGAGACCCTCTTTTTTTTCACTCCAATTATTATTTTCGTTTAAAGAATCATATTGGAGAAGTAAATTTCTGTTTTTTGCATAAACTAAACAGTACTCGTGGTTGATGGCAACTTGAGCCGCCATAGACTTTCTACCTTGTTGCCATATAAACTGACATATTAAATTTTGAGCACCAAAAAGAGATTTATCATCGCAGAGGAGTTTTAGGTTGGCTTGCTCGTTGTCGTCAATGGAGATAAAGATAACGCCGCGGTCGCTGAGGAGTTTCTTGGCGATACGCAAGCGCTTGCTCATAAACGAGAGCCATTTACTGTGACGGTAAGTGTCCTCGCTATCTACATAGCTGTCGTTGTAGATGAAGTCTTTGTTGCCTGTGTTGTAGGGCGGGTCGATATAGATTACGTCGATTTTGCCGGCGTGGGTGTAGGCAAGGGTGGTGAGGGCTTCGAGGTTGTCGCCCTCGATAAGTATGTGGTTCGGTGCATCGTCGCCGCCATCGGTGAGGCGCTTCGACTCGTCCTCGTTGAGCACCGGCAGCTTGTCGCGCAGTCGTTCCTCCACGTCTTCGGGTTTGTCCTCCCACACCAGGCCGTAGGTCTTCTGGGTGCGCAGCAGTTCCAGCAAGTCGCCGCGCTCATCGTCGGTGAGTCCGGCTATCGCCTTGACGCGCTCTATCAGTTTCGCTCTTACTTCTGCTTTCATCAGTGAGTTAGTCTTGGTTTATGCTTCAGCATCAAGGCTCACTGATGATGCCATATTACAAAGAAAGCGTGGGAGCCTATTATCGCTGCTTGGCTCAGCTTTCGATGGTCGTAGGAAACCTCAAGTCACTGAACAAGCAACTCAAGACTCCACGCCATATGTATAGTCACCAATCCATACACCACTTAATGGTGGCATATGGCAGATGTAATTATACACTGCATGGCATCTATTGTTGCAATGTTCTCTGGTGACTTGTTGAAAATTTCCTACGTTTTCGAAAGCCAAAGAACAAAGCGCAATAAACGCTTTTTATATGTCTGCTGATAGCCGATGCCGGCTAATCTGCCCTTCAAAATTAATTAATTCCTTTGAATATTCAAACAGATTCGCTGAATATTTCTCCATCTCCACATTGCCTTGAAATAATTTTGCAGTCAATAGGTCGGTGCCTTTCAGATTAAAAATTCAGCCATTTCAAATGAGTTTTTTATCCGGACCGGCTTATAAATCGGGATTTTTACCTAAATTTGTGGGTACAATGGGCGAAATCGGTTTTTAGCCCGCAGTTATTAGAGAATGAACGAACGGCATATCATCATCGACAGCGTGGACCCTGTGATTTTCTATGGGGTGAACAACGCTAATATCCAGCTCATCCGCAACCTGTTTCCCAAGTTGAGAATGGCCGCACGCGGCAGTGTAATCACCGTCATTGGAGATGACCACGATACCGCCGAGTTTGAAAAGAAAATCAAGGAACTCGAGGAGTTCTGCGCCAAGTATAACATGCTCACCGAGGAGGTTATCATCGACATCATGAAGGGCACTCCACCACAGGAGCTCAAGGTGGACGGCGCCATTGTGTATGGCGTAAACGGCAAGCCCATCACGGCTCGCACGCCCAATCAGCAACTCATGGTCAAAACCTTCGGCGAAACCGACCTCACTTTCGCACTGGGCCCCGCGGGAACCGGCAAGACCTATCTGGCTGTAGCTCTGGCTGTGCGTGCGCTGAAAAACCGCGAGGCGCGCAAAATAATCCTCTCGCGACCCGCCGTAGAGGCCGGTGAGAAACTGGGCTTCCTTCCAGGCGATATGCGCGAGAAAATAGACCCTTACCTGCAACCACTCTACGACGCTCTCGAAGACATGATTCCAAGTGCCAAACTGCGCGAATACATGGACGGCAACGTGATTCAAATAGCGCCTCTTGCCTTTATGCGCGGACGCACTCTCAACGATGCCATCATCGTGCTCGACGAGGCGCAGAACACTACCACACACCAGATTAAGATGTTTCTCACGCGTCTGGGCATGGGCTCAAAAATGATTGTCACAGGCGACATCACGCAAATCGACTTGCCTCGCTCCACCACATCGGGGCTGGTGCAGGCCTTGAAGGTGCTGCGAGGCGTGCGCGGCATAGGCATCGTGGAATTTGAAAAGAAAGACATCGTGCGACACGCGCTGGTGCAGCGCATCGTGGAAGCCTACGAGCGACACGAGCAGGAACGACAGGCACATAACATCTCACCCGACGACCCACAGCCCGATGAAAATTGAAGAAATTAAACCTTACGACGACACTGGGCACAAGGCCGAGCAAGTGCGGCAGATGTTCGACTCTATAGCACCGGCCTACGACTTTATGAACCGTGCCATGACGCTGGGCATCGACCGGTGGTGGCGCAAAGTTGCGGTGAGGCGCATAAGCGACGCGCGGCCGCAGAGTGTGCTCGACGTGGCCACGGGCACCGGCGATTTCGCCATCCGGGTGCTACGCGACACAAAGGCTCTGCACGTAACCGGCATAGACCTTTCTGAAGGAATGCTCGCGGTGGCTCGCGACAAGGTGAAAAACGCCGGCCTCCAAGAAAAAATCACATTCGCCCGTGCCGATTGCTTGGCACTACCCTTCAACGACAACAGCTTCGATGCCGTGACCGTGGCGTTTGGAGTGAGAAACTTCGAGGACATAGCTCGCGGCTACCGCGAGATGTTACGAGTTCTGCGACCGGGTGGGCAACTCTGCGTGCTGGAGCTGTCGGTGCCACAAAACCGCTTTATCCGCTTCTTCTACAACATCTACGCCATGCACGTGATCCCCACACTGGGTAGCCTCAAGTCGGGCGACCGCAATGCCTACCGCTATCTGCCGCTGAGCATCGCCGCCGTGCCGCAAGGCGAACACATGTGCGAAATCATGCGGCAAGCAGGATTCTCACATGCCACAGCACGCGCCATGACACTGGGTGTGTGCTCACTCTATCTCGCAACCAAGGACTAATAATAACCTGAATAGCAAAAATGAAAAAACTTATCGTAATCAGCTTGTCAGTTCTTATGCTCACAGCTTGCTCAAATTCAAACAAAGTACTTAATACACAGAAGCTTACCACACTGCTCGACTCCGTGCTTGAGCACAACTACACCGAGATTGAACCCGGTGCCATGCTCCTGGTGGCAGTGGACGGGAAAACGGTGTATCAGCGCGGACGCGGCATCGCCGACATGGACACACGCCAGCCCATCGACGTGAACACCAACTTCAACATCGCTTCCATATCGAAGCAGTTCACCGCTGTGGCCATCCTGCAACTGCAAGAACGTGGACTGCTCAGCATCAACGACCCTGTGGCAAAGTATATGCCTGAGTTCAAGGGAAATATATGGAAAAAGGTGAAACTGCGCCACCTCATGAGCCAGAGCAGCGGTGTGCCCGACTTGCGACCGCGCGACGACCGCGACTGGATGATTCATGCCACCGACGACCAGAGCCTGGAATACATGACTCTGCTCGATAGCCTCAAGTTCGAGCCGGGCACGGCCTACGACTACGTGAACCCCACATTCGTGCTGCTGTCGCGCATCGTGGAGAAAGTTAGCGGCGAAGAGTTTGAGCAGTACATGCAGAACCACGTCTTTGGGCCGGCGCAAATGGACAACGCACGCTACTTCGGGCCCGAAAAGGTGATACCGCTCGTGGCCCACGGCTACCAAGACGACCCCGACCGCCAGTGGCACAAGTTTGAGTACGGAGAAGAAACGTTCTTCGGAACACGCGCCGACGGCGGCATCTACACCTCGGCCAACAATCTGCTGCAATGGGAAAACGCACTGCGCACCGGTAAAGTGTTGCGCGACAGCACGCTCCAGCTGGCCTACACGCCACAAGTGACCGTTACAGGCAGCAAATGGAGCACCTACCAGAACCGCGACAACACGGCCTACGGGTTGGGATGGTTTATCGACTCCACCGACCCCGATAACCCTAAGATTTACCACACCGGCGACAATGGCGGCTTCCAGGCATATCTGGCCAAGTACCCCACGCGCAACTTAGTGGTGATTATGCTCGAGAACCGCCACGACCACGACCGCTGGCAGATGCAGACCGAGATTGAACGTATTATACTTTCATGCTACGAATAGGGCCAGCCACCACACACAAGAAAAACGGTAGCAGATGAACGATTTTGCGGCAATCGACTTTGAGACGGCCAACAACGAGCGCAGCAGCGTCTGCTCAGTGGGCATCGTGATTGTGCGCAACGGCGAGATAGTTGACTCTTTCTATTCCCTTATCCAGCCTGAGCCCAACTATTATAACTACTGGTGTAGCCGTGTCCACGGACTCTGCCGCCGGGACACCGACTGCGCACCCGTTTTTCCCGAGGTGTGGGCTCGGGTAGAGCCGCTGATTCAGGGTCTGCCCCTTGTGGCCCACAACAAGCCCTTCGACGAAGGGTGTCTGCGGGCCGTGTTCCGCGTTTATCGTATGGACTACCCCGACTATGAGTTCCACGACACCCTCGCCGCCTCTCGGCGAGCTTTTCCACACCTGCCGAGCCACCAGTTGCAGGTAGTGGCCGGCGCTTGCGGGTTCAACATGGGTCAGCACCATCACGCCCTTGCCGACGCCGAGGCCTGTGCCCGCATAGCCCTTAAAATCCTGTAACCCCCGGCACGCCCCCCCTGAGCCACCCCGGAAACCGAATGTGTGGGCGATGTCCTGGCCTCACTGGTGGACGAGAACCGCGACTACTACGAGAATTTGTTAATGTTACTGACCGACAATCAGGCAAAACTGCTGCGAGCGATAGCCAAGGAAGGCAAGATTAAAGCCGTAAACGGGTCCAAATTCATCGGGAAGTATGACCTGACCAGTGCCAGCAGTGTCAACACCGCCCTTAAAGTTCTCGCCGACAAGGAACTGATTTGTCGCACAACGAGTGGCTACGAAGTCACCGACCGCTTTATGGCACTCTATCTCGCGTCGGTCCACTAACCCAAAAAGATTACTTCTTATGCCCATTGGCTTAGGAATTATCGCAGCATCCCGAAAAAAGGCTGTAACGTTACAACCTTTCTTCGGGATGCATGAACGATACGGTTACCAGCGACGTGGTTAGATGCTGAGGCGGCGTAGTGTCTCGAGCAGCTCTCGGTCGATGGGTTTGTCGTTCTTTATTGCCTTGGAGAAGGGGACATAGACGATTTGGTCGTTGGCGTCGCCAATCATCACATTACGCTGTCCCTCGAGCAATGCGTCCACCGCTGCCGCTCCCATGCGCGAAGCCAAGATGCGGTCCTGCGCTGTGGGCGAGCCACCGCGTTGCAGGTGTCCCAGGATGGTTACGCGCACGTCATAGTTGGGATACTCTTTGCGCACGCGCTCGGCCAGACCCATTGCTCCGCCGGTTATGGGGCTCTCGGCCACCAGCACTATCGACGAGTTTTTGCTCTTGCGGAAACCGTTTTGGATGAGTTCGGCAAGTTGGTCAACCTCGGTGGAGATTTCCGGGATAATGGCAGCCTCGGCACCGCTGGCGATGGCGCCGTTGAGTGCGAGAAAGCCGGCATTGCGTCCCATCACCTCGATGAAGAATAGGCGTTCGTGCGAGGTGGCCGTGTCGCGGATGCGGTCCACGCACCACATGATGGTGTTGAGTGCCGTGTCGTAGCCTATGGTGTGGTCGGTGCCGTAGAGGTCGTTGTCGATGGTTCCCGGCAGGCCTATGATTGGCACGTCGTAGATGCCGGCAAATTCGCGCGCTCCGGTGAGCGAGCCGTCGCCACCTATCACCACCAGGGCGTCGATTTCTTGTTTCTTCATGTTTTCGTAGGCTTGTTGCCTGCCATCCTCAGTCATAAACTCCTTGCAACGAGCGGTCTTGAGTATGGTGCCGCCCTGCTGCACGATGTTCGACACGTTTTGTGTTTTAAACTCCACGATTTCGTTATCCACGAGGCCACGATAGCCACGATAGATGCCCTTTACATTGAATCCGCTGAATATTGCCGAACGTGTGACGGCGCGAATCGCCGCGTTCATACCCGGGGCGTCGCCGCCCGAGGTGAGTATTCCAATAGTCTTGATTGCTGCCATAAGAGTGTTTTAAGAATTAAGAATCGCTATATTTACCGAACGCAAAGTTAATGATTTTAAAGTTACCTGTGAAAAAAAGTCCACACTTTTCACTATTTTAACACGCGCCACACCACGCTCGAACATACACAAACAAGCTTTGTCTTCTGCTCGTTTTGTCGTAACTTTGGAAGTAATTGCAGGATTTCTTTGTATGTTTGTAATAGCACAACGATTTCTGCAATTTGTGCATCATGTGGATAGTCGGATTATAATGAAGGGATTTTGCATGTACATTTTGTTGGAGGTTTATAGCGTAAGCTATACACTGATACTATCGACTACTTCAATTTGATGTTCTGCCATCAACTCTAATGTGCTAATGTCGTAATACAAGTTGAAATCATCAAATACTATAT
>CADADP010000009.1 GCA_902786725.1 uncultured Bacteroidales bacterium | reverse complement strand
GTCGAACCAATCTCTGACCATCTGAGGAGCCTTATTGAAGTCGATGAGGATGTATGACTCATACTCATTCTTGGCAAATTCCTCTACGATATAACTCTTCCCGATGCGCCGCGCTCCCTCTACGAGTAGTGCCACCTCACCGTTTCTTTTCTCTTTCCAATCAAGGAGTTGCTGATATATCTTACGCTTCATAATAATGCTATCTGCACCTTTTTGAGCTTTCTGGACCTCCATATCTCACACCTTTTTGAGATTTTATGCAAGAGTTTTGCACCAGACCTTCAAAGGCCAGACCTTCAAAGTTGACACTGAAGTAAAAAATCACTCTCGGGGATTTAACTTTTGCCACCACGGAGTATCTAAACATGTGAGCGGCCACCCGAAAAGGCACATGTGTTTACGCCTCACTGAGTGGCCCACAGCGAAAAAGAACACAGAAATGGCAAAGACTCCCGACATAGAACTGGCTCAGAGCCTTCGCGACCCCCTAACTCGCGAACAGGCGTTCAGGACACTGATGAAAGAATACGGGCACAGTCTGTACTGGCACATCCGCCGCATTGTGGTGAGCCACGACGATGCCGAAGACGCATTGCAGGAGACCGCCATCAAGGTGTATCAGAACGCCCACAAGTTTAAGGGCGAGAGTCGCCTCTCCACTTGGCTCTACCGCATCGCCACCAACGAGGCTCTGCTTGTTCTGCGAAGCCACACGCGACTGTTCCAAAGCATCGACTCGCTCGGCGACACTCTCGCAGCCCGGCTAACGGCCGAGAACGATGTGGATTCCAACTCAGCCGAAACGCTGATGCAGAAAGCATTGCTCACCTTGCCCACCCAGCAGCGCATAGCATTTAATCTGCGCTACTACGACGACCTGCCCTACGAGGAGATTGCGCGCATCACCGGGAAGAGCGAGGGCACACTCAAGACCAACTACCACTACGCCACCGAGCGCATACGTAAATATTTGAACGACAATTCACTATAACATAATAAAAAAGACACGACTAAAATGGCACAGGAGAACAAAATACCGCGCACAATGCCCTACCGCGAAAGCGAGCAATACATCGCCAGTTTGGTGGAGCGATGCACCGAGCAAGCCGTGAACAGCAGCAAGAGCCGGCGCATCACTATTAGTCCGGCTGTGAGGATAGCAGCCGTGGCCGCAGCCGTGGCCGTGGTGCTCACCGTGGCGTTACACCTTATGGGGCCCACAGGCACCGATAGCGGCACAACCAGCGCACCGGCCGAGCTAACCGCCCAAGTGGCAACCGACGACAAGACCGCCGATTCCAACACCAACGCTATCGACCGGCTGCTACAGGACATCAGCGACGAAGAGGCTCAGAGCCTCGCCTGCATCTACTATGCCGACTATAGCGATGCAGATTTGTGAATCACGGCCGACACACAGCCCGAAAGCAATAATAACGAATATAAAAGACTCATTTTTTCAAAAATAAGGAGGAAATAATTATGAAACACTTACTATTATCGGCGCTGATTATAGCGTGCGCCTTCTGCACAAGCGCCCAGACCGAACAGAAAAACACCGCCAACGACCGCGAGGCCAAGAGAGCCGAACTCAACGAGAAACTGCTCAACGCCAAGCTACAGGTGCTAATCAAGAAACTCGACATCACCGACGCCCAAAAAGCGCAGTTCACCGCAATCTACACCAAGTATGACAACGAAGTGCGCGCCACAATGTCGCACCAGCGCCCCACCAAGAGCGACGATGTGAAAGTGGTGGCCGAACAGCTGAAAAGCCGCCTTGACCAGTCCAAGAAAGCCATCGACGTGCAAAAGAAATACGTGGATGAGTTCGCCAAGGTCCTCAACGCGCGCCAACTTAACAAGTTCCTCTTCACCGAGAAGCAAATTCAGAATAAGCTCAACAAGCGCAAGCACGAGCGCCACGGCGACCGCGGTGGCAAGGGAGGATTCGACGACCGGGGGCACAAAGGGCACAAAGGGCCTAAGGGCCACAAACGCCCGGCCCCGCAAGAGGCTATCGACGACTGATGCCACCACTATTCCACTGCCGGAATATAATCAGTTTAAGCCGGTTCCCAAAGCGCTGGGGCCGGTTTCTCTTTTCACTCTCTGTTTCTTCCGACTTGGAGAAAAAAAATCGCAACAACGTTGTAAATCACAAAATTATTACCTAACTTTACGGCAAGCGACAGAAAAAGCCGAACCGCTTGAAAGGGCGTAGGCACCAATATAAATCAAGTATAGCACAATGGAAGAAGAACTGAAAAACTTAAATCAAGAAGCCGAAAAGGTAGCTGAAGTAGTGAAAGAAGAGGTGGCAAATGTTGCCGAGCCGGCAGCCGAAGTGGCACAAGAAGTGAAAGATGCAGCAGCCGAACCCGTGGCAGAGGCCAAGGACGATGCCAAAGACATCCTCGACGAGGCTAAGGACAAAGTGGATGAGCTGGTGGATAAAATCAGCGAGAACGAGACTGTGAAGCAGGTCAAGGAGAAAGTTGACGAAGTGGTGGATAAAATCAGCGAGAACGAGACTGTGAAGCAGGTCAAGGAGAAAGTGGAAGACTTAGCCGGCGACGTGAAGGAAAAGGTTGAGGAACTTGCCGCCAGCGAGCAGGCGCAGAAAGCCAAAGAATTCATCCAAGACGCGGCCGACAAGGTGGGCGACTTCGTGGAGGACAAGGCTGATGACATCCAGAAGAGTGGCTTCTGGCAGAAGCTGAAAGCTTTCTTCAGCGGCAAATAGTCTGTTGAGACATAGAGACCCTTAGCCCCATACTTATTGCTGTGTGAGCGATTGGGGTTAAATCATAATAAGCCTAAGCGGCGACTTACTCGATGTGGTACGTCGCCGCTTAGTCTTCTTTGAGCCTCTTGTCGGATTCGAACCAACGACCCCGAGATTACAAATCACGTGCTCTGGCCAACTGAGCTAAAGAGGCATAAAAAAGGGCAAGTGAACTATATCGCGCCGCTACAACCCGACGCCCTTGCTTCGGTCAAGACCTGGGGGATTCACGGGGAGCTGGCCGTATAGGACTTACCCGGGTGCAAAGGTAAGCAAAAGTTTTGAAACAGTCCTAATATAATGCCGTTTTTTTCTTAAAACTTTAGTAAGCGACAAGTTTTTTAGCACTTTATGAGTGATAGGTTCAAGTTTTTTCTTACCTTTGCTTAGCGATGCTGAGACAAGACGGCCTCAACACCTTTAAAAACGAGTTAAAAACTATAACCATAAAACTATAACACTTTATGCTAAAAGGAATTAGATTTTACGCACTTATTGCCTCGCTATTAGTTGCATTAGGGCTTAGTGCACAGGTAACCACATCGGCTCTGATTGGTATGGTTACCGACGAGAAAAACGAGTCGCTGATTGGCGCCACGGTGAAAGTGACCCACACGCCTTCGGGGACAAAGTACAACACAGTTTCGAATACCGATGGCCGTTTCACCATCCAGGGTATGCGTCCCGGCGGACCTTATACCGTGGAGGTGTCTTATATCGGTTATGAGCCTAAAGTTCTCAGCGGGCTCACGCTGGAGCTGGGTAACCCGCTGGAGCTCAACGTGAAGATGGAAGCCGGAGCACAGAGCCTCGACGAGTTGGTAGTGCTCGGCACCGGAGCAGTGCAGCGTGCCGGAGCATCGCACAACTTCTCAATAGCCGATATCGAGAACACCGCCACTATCAACCGCAACGTGTTCGACGTTGTAAAGAACATGCCGCTGGCCAATAACGCCAAGAACGGCGGAACATCGTTCGGCGGTTCCAGCATTCGCTACAACAGTTTCCAAATCGACGGAACCGTGGCCAACGATGTGTTCGGGCTTTCGAGCGACGGCGTGAATGGCGGTATGGCCAGCGCCAACCCCATCTCAATGGACGCTATCCAAGAAATTCAGGTGGTGGTGGCCCCGTTCGACGTGCGCCAGAGCGGATTCACCGGCGGTGGCGTTAATGCGGTAACAAAGCAGGGAACCAACGACTTCCACGCCACCTACTTCACCTACTACAACAACGAGAACTTCTACGGGCGCTACAACGCCGCGCAGGACTACGCCAAGATGAAACTCACCAAGCAGCACGAGACTCGCATCGGCGGCAATATCAGCGGTCCCATCGTGAAGGACAAGCTGTTCTTTTTCTTCAACGTTGAGAACCACAACTCGGGCTATCCCCCGACATACTATCCCGGTGTGAGAAACTATATGAGCAATGAAACCGCACAGATAATCGCCGACAAGTACAAGGCTCTCACCGGACAGCAAGAGAGCTGGGGACCACGCGACGTGAAACGCAACTCGCTGGAATTGCTGGCCCGCATCGACTGGAACATCAACGACAAGCACCATTTGGCTCTGCGCTACCAGCACGGCGACAGCTACCGCGACTACTCGGGAGCAAGCTACACAAGCTACTATTTCAACAACTCACTCTATAAGTTCCGCAACGTAACCAACTCGTTTGTAGCCGAGCTGAACAGCAACTTCAACAGCACATTCTACAACGAGTTGCGCGCCAGCTATAACCGCGTGCGCGACAATCGCGACGTGCCATATCAGGGTCCCACATTCTGGATTAAAGGCATCCCCAATGAGCTCGACCCCACCGACCCCGACTACCGCACTAACATCAGCGTGAACATAGGCACACACTATGTGTCGGGCGTGAACCAGTTGGATCAAGACATCTTCATGCTCGAGGACAACCTCAGCATCTACAAGGGCAATCACACCATCACTGTGGGAACGCACAACGAGCTGTTCTACATGAAGAACTACTTTGTGCAGTACTCTAACGGTGAGTGGGTTTACAACACGTTCGACGATTTCCTCAACGATGCCCCCAACACGTTCTACTTCCGCTGCATCAATCCCGAGATGACAGGCGGCAATCTGCGCTGGGCACCCACAATCAAGGCCGCTCAGTTCGGCTTCTACGCTCAAGACAAGTGGGACATCAACCGCAACTTCCAGCTCACCTACGGTATCCGATTCGACATCCCTGTGATGCTGAATTCTCCCACCGAGAACCCCGAGATGAACGCATACTACAAGAGCCGCATGATTAGTGCCCGCATAGGCACCATGCCCAGCACCAAGGTGATGGTTTCGCCGCGCGTGGGCTTCCGCTGGTTTGCCAACGACAAGCACACCACCCTATTCCGTGGCGGACTGGGCCTGTTCACCGGTCGCGTTCCGTTCGTGTGGATTTCTAACGCCTACGGTAACAACGGAGTGGAGCAGATTGGAACTCAAATCACCAACGTGGCCGACATTCCGGCCCCCACGGCCAACACGGCCGACCTCGTGAGCGCGCTGAGCACCGGCAAGCTCTATCGCTCCGACATCGCCACAGTGGATAAGAAATTCCGCTATCCGCAAGTGTTCAGGGCCAACCTCGCATGGGAGCAAGAACTGGGACGCGGATGGAAGTTCGTTCTCGAGGGCCTCTATAGCAAGACCTACAATCAGGTTTATTTCAACAACATGGCCATCACCCAGCAGGGCGCCATCTTCGCCGTTGAAGGCGTGCAGGCCAGTGCCGCGCCGTTCTATAAGACCGACCCCAACTGCGCCAACATCATCAACTTGGAGAACACCGACAAGGGCTATGCCTACAACGTGAGCGCCAGCATCGAGAAGAAATTCGACTTTGGCCTGAATCTCTCTGCATCTTACACGTTCGGGCACGCCAAGTCGGTCTATGACGCTGCTTACTCGTCGATAGCGCTCAGCAGCTGGAAGGCCACACAGGACGTGGACACCAAGCATCCGCATCTGGCCTACTCGGCATTCGACCAGCCACACCGCGTGCGCGCATCGGTCACCTACACCACACCGCGCTATGCCAACGGATGGCTGCAGACCAGCATAGGCCTCACCTACGACGGATATAGCGGACAGCGCTACTCGCTCACCATGAACGAGAGCCCGGGCAACGGCTACAACAACGACGGAACTAAGGGCAACTCACTGCTCTATATTCCCACAGAGGACGAACTGGCCAAGATGGACTTCGCCGACATCACCGCACGCGTGGGCGGCGAGACTGTAGTTACCAAAACAGCCGACGAGCAGCGCGCTCTGTTCAACGAGTTCATCATGAACGACAAGTATGCCAAGAACCACCGCGGACAGTATGCCGAGCGCAACAGCAACCTGGCCCCGTTTGAGCACCAAGTGGATTTGCACATAGCTCAGAGCATCTTCTACCTGAAGAAGCGCGGCAGCAAGATTCAACTCACGTTCGACGTGCTCAACTTCGCCAATATGCTCAACAAGAAGTGGGGTGCAAGTTGGGGAACGAGCACAAGCGTGACTCCGCTCAACAACACCTCTTACTCGGCTAAGAGTGGCGGTATGTATGTGGCCAAATTCACTTGGAACGGCTACACCGAGCCTAGCAAGTCCGACATCGCCAGCCGCTGGCACGCGCAGGTGGGCGTGAGAGTGACGTTCTAATAAGGATTATCCATTCAGCACTGATGAGGTGGGTGCCGCTGCGGCATCCACCTCATTATTTTTCCGAAAAAATTCTTGTGGTTTAGTCTTGACAACAGCATCAAAATTTTGTATCTTTACGAAATTTAACAAACACCGAAAACATAACCGAATTATGAGAAGCAGGATCATTACCATAGCAATACTTTTGTGCCTTGCGCTGACTGTGCAGGCGGCGCGAGAGCGCAACTACATCTTTGTGGTGGACTGCACAGGCTCCATGAAGCAGGCGGCCAAGGGCGGAGGCGGCACCGTGTGGGAGGCGGCGCTTGATTTCCTGAACCGCGAAGCCGAGCGCCTGGAGGACGATGACAAAATCACCGTGATACCGTTCCACCAGAGCGTGGTGACGCCGCTGTCGTTCACCGGCAAGACCTACGACCGCAAGGCAGTGGAGCGCGTGCTTAACAACGAGTTGGCGCACGGCAAGTTCACCGGCATCTGCAACGCATGGGACGCCGGCATGAAGGCAGTGAGCCCTGCTGATGACAACTATCTGATTTTGCTCACCGACGGCAGTGAGAACGTGGTGAAGGGCGACCCGCTGGGCACGCTGAGCAGCAAACTGCTAAAGTGGAAGAATTTTCCTCGCGACCACGCCTACTACGTGATGCTCACCAATGAAGCCGAGACGGTTAAGGGCAAAGTGGAGCAAGCAGGCAAGCCCGAAACGCTGCATTTCATCGATGCCACCGATGGGATTCCCACATTCGGCGACATGCGCACAAAAAGCATGGCCGACGATGGTGCTATCCGCGTGGAAGCGTGGCAGCTCACATCGCCTTACAAGGAGCCACTGGTGGGGTCGCTCAACATGAGCCACCCGCTACGCGTGGTGAGTAGCGACAAGCACGTGAAAGCCTCCATTAAGGACAACCGCAGCGTTAACGGCAACTGCACACTTATTCTCAGTTCTCGCTACGGCAGTGACCTGGAGAAGCTGCAGAAGGCGCTGGGACGCGATGAATACCGATTTGAGGTGGAATTGGAAGCCACAGATAACATCGACATCATCAACAATCTTACCGTGATAGTAATCAACAAGCCGGCGCGCTCGCTGAGTTCGCCCAATCTGCGCGAAGACTGCCCGGATGTGGGCAAGGCCTCGCACTACGACAAATTCCTCTTCTGGGATGCAAACGAGCTCGGTAGCGTGGCCTATGACATAAAGCCCCTGTTCAGCCCCACGGCCATTGAACAAGGCAGCGCAGCCACGCTACAGGTGGCTGCGGCCGACGGTGAGCCGAGCGACTTTGCCGTGGAAGTTAACGGCCGCGAAGCGAGCGACGGCTGTTTCAGGCTCAGCGCCGGAGACACCGCCACAGTGCACCTGCGGCTCATCTTTGCCGGCGACGCCAAGCAGGGCAAGCGCAACTTTGTGATAAAGACCGTGAACGCGAAGGACCTTGACAAGATAGCCGATACCGCACCAAGCGAGTTTAAGTACCCCTTCACGGCCAAGTACAGCAAGTCGTGGAATCCGTTGGCACGATTTTTGCTATGTCTGCTCATAGCCATTATTGCCGCCCTGATTTTGTGGTTCGCAGTGATTAAGCCGAGCATCTACAGCTACTTCAAGGTGGGCAACATGACCATTAGCGAGCCCTACTTCTCGCAGCGGCGGATACGAGGCGCACGCCGGGTGGTACTCACCGACAAGCCCGGGCGCCAGAGCACGCTCAACCGCCTGTTCACAGGGCGAATTATCTACGAGGTGAACCCAGTGTGGACCACACCCGTGATACTGGAGCCCAGCAAGCGACAGGTGCGGATGCGGCTCAACAGCGACTACACGGTGGAGCCATTCGACATTGCGATGCAGCGGCTGGTGGAATACACCATCAGTAACGAGACCAACAAAGAGAAAATTAACATAACATTCAACTAAATAAACCACATACCACTATGGCAACAAAAATCAGAAGATGCCTTTACATAGGTCTGGGCGGAACAGGAATGACCTCGCTGCTACACACCAAGAAGATGTTTACCGACACCTACGGCACACCGCCGCCAATGATAGGATTTCTGGGGATTGACACCGACGGAGGGGCATATAAGCGCGAATTGGAGTCGAAGACAGGCGAGAAAGTGCGACTCAAAGAGAGCGAGCAATTTCCCATTCAAGTAGAAGACGCGTTGCCCATCTACGAAATCAACAAGGAGCGCTTCATGTGGCTGCCCGAGGAAAATCTGGGCGCGCTCACGTCGATGAAACTGGGAGCCGGCCAGGTGAGAAGTAACGGCCGCTTCGCGCTCACCGTGAATTACGACAAGCTGAAGAACAAGGTGATAAGTTCGCTCAATGAGATATCCAAGGCGGAGTTTGCCCAGAGCGCCGACTACGAGCTGCTGGGCGGAGCCGACCCGGAAATACACATGGTGTTCTCGCTGGCCGGCGGCACAGGTTGCGGCACATTCCTGAACATGGCCTACCTAATCAAGGAAGTGGCGCCCAAGTGCAAGCTCATAGGCTACGGCGTGCTGCCCGACGTGTTCGAGGCTATGTCGCAAACCACGATGGCCAAGGTGAAGCCCAACGCATTCGGAGCCATCCAGGACCTGGACTGGCTGATGCACCTTAACATCGGCAAAGAGCCCTTTGAGCTGAAGTACCTCAAGACCGAGCAGGCGGTGAAAGTGCGTCCGTTCAACTCGTTTGTGTTTATCGACAACAAGAACCGCGACGGCGACACCTACGACCACGTGGACAAGTTGGCCGAGATGGTGAGCTTGGCTCTGGTGACGAGCGCCGGCGCGCTCTCAGCCGCCAACGCCAGCGTGAACGACAACCTGGAGAAGATAATCCGCGAGGGCGACATGAACGTGGAGAACAAGCTTGCATGGGCGGCCGGCATGGGCGCGAGCGAAATAGTGTTCCGCGGCGAGGACCTGAGCCGCATCTACCAGATTAAGGCCTCGAACTACATAATAGAGAACCTGCTCAACACCTGCACCGACACCGACAGCATAGTGAACAACTGGATAGACAGTCCCGAGGTGAACATACGCGAGAACAACGGGTTTGACAACCTCACCGACTACCTGCTGGCCAAGCAGCCCAAGTTCCCCATGACACAAATCAACGACAGCGAAACCGCTCTGGCCGAGACCCTGAGTTACGTGGAAAGCGTGATGCCGAAAGACGAGGAGTTGCAGGCGAAATGTGTGGAGAAGCAAAATGCGGTGCGTGATGAGTTCCACAAGCTGATTACCGAGCAAATCAACCGCCAGTGCGGAGTGGGCACGGTGGAGAAGGTGATACTGGGCTTAGAGTCGCAAATCGACATTATGCTGGGCGAGATGCGCAGCGAGCGCGATGCCCTTACCGACAAAGCGCCGCGACTGGAGCAGGGTCTCAAGGCTGTGGTGAACGACCTGACTGAATATGGACGCAAGTTCTTCAAGACCAAGAGCAAAGAAGAGGAAAAGCAGAACGAGGCCATGACAGCAGCCCTGCAACTGGCCATCTGCCGCCGCGAGATAAAGCGTCGCGAGACCGCCATTCAGTTCTACACTTTCATGAAGAACCTGCTAATGGAAGAGAGCAACCACACCACCGATATCCGCAAGAAACTCGAAGGCGTGTATCAAGACAATACTCACAAACTGGCTCAGATACAGAACCGAGTGGGCGGCGACAACCAGATGTTCCAGATAGACTTGGCTCAGAGTTACGTAACGTCCATAACCATCATCCCCGAGGAAATCAACATTAACGACTACGTGAACGGTCTGGGCTGGACCGAGCAAATCTACGACACGGCAGCCCGCACCAACGATGAAGTGGCCAATTCGCTGATGGCCTACACGGCCAAACTCAACGGGGCCAAGTCGTGGGCCGAGATGACCATCGACAAGGTGCTGGACAAGATGAGCGACGAGCAATTCGCCCAGGTGGCAAACCTTGCCATCAAGAAGTCGATGCCACTGTTCAACTACAACTATCAGGGCTTTGCGCCCGTGCGTGAGCCTGTGGACATCTACTATCTGGGGGTACCCTCGAAAAACTGCCGCTTCAACAAGGCCTACCTGCAGGCCCACTCACAAGGCGGCGCCGAGGTTGACGAGTCGGTGATAGGCATGAAGGACCGCATCATCCTCTACCGGCAGGTGGGTCTGGTGCCGGCCTACTCCATATCGTCGGTACCCACGTTCAAGAGCAAGTATGACCAGTGCCGCACCAACTGCCACATCGACCGACAGTTGCAACTGCGCATGGAACGCGAGGACTACGACCTGGAGCCCAAGCGCGCCACCGACAACTCGGTGGAAATGTGGGTGAAAGGCTTCATCTTTGGGTTAATCAAAAAGCAAGACGGCTTCTACTTCTACTACGACCCCGAGAACGGCGATCCGCTGGAAGACTACTGGCGCAAACTCGCCGACTATCGCGACAAGGCCTTTGAGGAATTCCGCCGCAACCTGCGCGCTGTGACCAAGCAGTTTGAGGAGTTCTTCGACACGTTGCAGAAAGAGAAGGGCACCGACTACCTCAAGGCCAAGGTGGCGCAAGCCAAAGAAGGCACCTACTACCGCGACAACATCTCGCAAATAGACATGACTAACGAGGAACTGAACCGGCATGGCAACGAAGACATCCGCCGGCTGGTGACCGATGAGATTAACTTTGTTAAAAAAGAGCTCTAAATGAGACACAATATCCATCTGTTCCTTGGCAAGGACCTACAGGCCTTTGCCAAGGAACTTAAAGAATACGCGCTCACCCACGGCGAGCAACAGGTGCATGCGTTTTTCCACACCATCGCGGCCGAGCAAGCCGACGATGGCGGGCTGAGGTTGAGTCGTTACTCAGCGAATGTCCCGGCCGACAACGATGCCAATGAAGAGCCTGAGGTGACCGAGGGCGTGCCCGAAATCATAGCAGGCGACGAGCTGTTGGAGAGCCGCCTGAAAGCCTACTTCACCCACCTGTTTGCCGACGTAATCACCATCGACAACCCCGGCGACACCTCGTCGTTGCTGGTGACGGCCTACTTGCCGGCCTATGATGAGCAGGCCTCCACGGCTCTGAAGCAAATTGCCGAGGCCGCGAAGCAGAGCGATTGCAACTACGAGATGGACGTGATATGCGTCACACACGACACCGGGCTGGCCATAAGAGACGACAAGGACACAGCCGATGCCGACGAAGAGCAACTAACGGCCACACAGAAGGCCACACTCACGTGGCTGGCCGAGCAGGGCGCCATAGTGAGCCACCGCATCATTCAGCACGTGATACCCATCCAGAACACCAACTCCGACGGATACTCGATAGGGCTGAACCACGAGTCGCTACTGCGACTGCTGGGCGAATTGGCCCTCCAGAGCACCGAAAACTACTACGGGCTGTTCAAACCCGGATTTGACCCTGAGCATGAAATCACCGGCCTGGGGCTATCGGTGCTGCATCTGGACCGCGAGTACTTTGTGAAATATCTGATGCGACGCACGTTCCTCAAGGTTCTGAACCGCGAGAACGTGACACAAAGCGAGGTGGACATCAACAAGATAGAGCCCATAGCGCAAAAATGCATCAAGAACCCTGACTTGGAGCGAGACTTCACTCGCGCCTTCAGCAAATTCTGGGAAGAAAACGTGGTGCCACTGCTGGACAAGAAGACTCTCACACATCAGGACATAATATCAGAGGTGTCGCCACAAGCCGAGGACCTGTTCAACACCACCATAATCGACGCTCTGCAGGCCTACCTGCCAAGCGAGGAACTGTCGCTACCCGAGAAAAGATGTATCTTGGCACTGATTTTGGGGCAGGACGACAATCAGCTGACCAACAATATTTTCAGCACTGAGCAGTGTTCGATTGACGACATTGTGGAGGAGCCACTGCGCCTCTTTGTGCAAGAGAACAATCTGATGCCACGTGGCGAGGATTACGACGGCGAAATCAAGGCACCGCTCGACACCCCACAAGACGAGCACGGCAACGTGATGGTGCCCATAGAGACACTGCGGCAAATGAAGAACCGTATGCGCGACTCCACGCAGTTTATGCGTCAACTGGGCTCGCGAATGGCAGAGCTAAGCAAACTCATCGACCGCAGTGCCGACACAGCGTTGCGACTCACCGACAAGGGCTTCACCTTCGACGGCACCACCTACAAGTTGCAGCGCGACGTGTCGGAGCACGCGTTCGACAAGACCTACGAAGGACACGACAACGTGCCACAGGCCGTGGACCTGCGACCAGGGTTCATGAGCATCCGCGACCAGGGCGAGCAAGGCTCATGCTCGGCGTTTGCCGTGGTGAGCGTGTTTGAATATATGCTCAAGACAGGGGGCGCCAAGGTGAACTCGAATCTGAGCGAGGCATTTGTGTATTACAACACCCGCAAAGCCAAGAACAAGCAACTGGAGGACTGCGGTAGCAGCGTGTACGACACCATCAACACCATTCACGACCTGGGCGTGTGCACCGAGGACCTGTGCCCGTATCTGGCCACGAACTACACCACCGAGCCCACCGCGGTCGCCTATACCGATGCCAAGCAACGCCTGGTGAACACGGCCAAGAGCATTGCGCTCACAAGCGACACGGCCCGCAACCGCCGCAACCTGAAATCGGCTATTGCCGACGGCTACCCCGTGATAGTGTCGCTACGCATCTGCAACTCGTTTGATGCCGGCAAGGGCTTCGTGGCTAAGCCATCGGCCGAAGAAATCAAGCAAGAGTCGCAGGGTAATCACGCCATGGTGATTTGCGGCTACAGTGAAAAGGAGAAATTCTTCATAGCCCGCAACTCGTGGGGAACACGCTTCGGCAACAACGGCTATTGCTACCTCCCCTATTCCTACGTGGAAGACCCACAACTGAACATAGCCTCGTTTATCATCACCGAGGTTACTGTGGGCGACGAGAAGAAGGGCATCACCGCCCCGTCGGCAGCCAAGATGGCAGTGAACTTCGACACCACCGACGCCACCATCGAGTATGCCGTAACAAGCAATTTGCTCGATGAGGAGCAACGCGTATTTGCCCGAATAGAGCATGGCTACAAGACACTGCAAATGGCCTACAAGACACTGCTGACCAAGTTGCAGAACAACAAGGTGCGCCGCGACATCAGCAACAGCGCTCAGAGGCGTCTCAGCCAGGGCATAGCCAAGCACGAAGAGGAGATATCCAAGTTGCAGAGCAAGCTCACGGGCGAGCTCAACCTCTTTGACTCGGCCACGCGCCAGGGATATTGGTACGGTGCCGGATTCATAGCGTTGTGGATAATGATTTCCTATCTTGTGTATGTCACGTTCGGCGTGAGTTGGCAGGAGAGCCACTTTGTGTATTGGGACTTGAGCGTACTGGGCCTGGCCATAGTGCTGATGGCCCTGTGGGGCCCCTACAGGCGTAGCCGCCGCAAGCAGCTGATAGCCGAGTTTATGGAGCGGATTCGCCGCGAGACCGACGCCAAGACGCACCTCGAGGCCGAAAAAGTGACCTCCGACATGCGGTTCCACTTGGCCGGAATCTTCATCGACCGCTTTGTAGATATGCAGTCGCAACTCATGGGCAAGTATCACGCCCTGCGCTCCATGACGGGCAACCTTGCCACATGGCACGACGAGGAGCAGAGCAAAATCAGCACCATGGACGCCTTCACCCGCGAGCCGTTCATCCCCGTCCTGGACAACGCCTCGCTCGACCGGTTCTTTGAGCAGAAAGCCGACGAATTCACAGGCGACATCAAGCTATACCGGTATATCGATGACTTTGTGGTCAGCGCCGGCGGGATAGTGCGGCTCCAGGCCGACCTGCGCCGCAGCGTGAAGAACCGACTCAAGACCGTGCTGGCCGACTTCACGATGTTCGGCTACCTGAACCAGCCCGGCCGGTATCCGTATCTGAGCAGCGACAAGGCCACTATAGGCGAGTTGCTTCCCAAGCTTGAACGCAAGGCGCGCCCCTTTGTGCGCTACAAGCAACTGAGCAACGTAACGCCCGAGTTCCACTGCATCAAGATTGCCACGGCCGGTCAGGCCGAGCGCAAGCAGTGGGAGACCATCTACCCGCAGTACTATAGCGTGAAGCCCGACACAGACACGATACTGTCGCCATTCAGGATGCTATTTTTCACCATTAAGCCACTGCAACTGAGCGAACTGATGATAATGAAATGAGAGTAGAAGCCTACGAGCGCATAATAATAGGAATAGACCCCGGCACCAATGTGATGGGTTATGGTGTGGTGGGCATCAACGGCAAGGCTCCCGTTGTGGTGGCTATGGGCGTGCTGCAACTGAGCAAATATGAGGACCACTACATGCGCCTGCACCGCATCTACGAGCGCGTGACCGGGCTGGTGAACCAGTACCTGCCCGATGAGATGGCGATAGAGGCACCGTTCTTCGGCAAGAACGTGCAGTCGATGCTCAAACTGGGTCGCGCGCAGGGCGTGGCAATGGCCGCCGCGCTCAACCGCCAGATTCCCATCACCGAGTATGAGCCGCGCAAAATCAAGATGGCCATAACGGGCAACGGCGCGGCCAGCAAAGAGCAAGTGGCCAATATGTTGCAGCGCACTCTGGGAATAAAGCAGGACGACATGCCCGAATTTCTCGACGCCACCGACGCTCTGGCCGCCGCCATGTGCCACTTCTACGAGTCATCGAAACCAATACAAAGCCACGGCTCCAAGTCGTGGAAAGACTTCATCGCCCACCACCCCGACAAGGTGAAGAAATAGACGCGTGACTTGCAAAAAGATGTAAATTTCAGCGTAAGTGACTATCGGTAAGGCTATAAACGCAATAGCCACGGCGTCAAGGTAAGAAATAACAAGAAACATGGATGCAGTCGGGGCTTGTTGCGGTGCGGTGCATCACAGATGGCACCGGAGCAGAGCCCGCACCACTTTCACGTCGGCCGGGAGCCACCGCACGGAGCCCAGCCTGTCGCGTCCGAGCCAGCTCGCGGCCTCATGCTCGAGCAGCGTCAGCCCCTCGTGAGCCAAGTGGCATAGGTAGCAACGCATAGTCAGGTGAAACGTCTCGTAGTCGTGTTCCACAGTCACCAGCAGGTCGCCCACAACGATATCGGCATCCAGTTCCTCTCGGATTTCGCGACGCAGGGCCTCCTCGGGGCTCTCGCCCGGCTCAATCTTGCCACCGGGAAACTCCCACCAGTCCTTATACTCACCATAACCTCGCTGCGTGGCAAGAACTTGCCCCCGCTCATCGGTAATAACGGCGGCTACAACACTTATCTGCTTCATTTTTCGCAAGTTGGAACAAGCAAGCGCGTCAGTTATGGCTCGCGCTTGGCCAGACTGTGGTTAAAGTAAGCACGGTCGCCCGTGATGTCCTTAATCACCTCGATAAACGGCGGAAACTTGATGGGCTCACCCTCTTCGATGCCCTTTGTTTCCAGTATCACAAGCCCCTCGAGCTCGCCTTGATAGGTGTCGATTTCAAAATATTGCCCTTTCCAGATGAAGCTGCTGCGGTGCTTGCGGATGGTGCGCATCTGCGGGTCGGCGAGTGAGAGCATCATCTCGTAGAGGCTGAAATTGATTTGGCGCTCGGTAACCAGTTCTTCGGTCTCCGATGTCTTCTTCTTGGTGGAGTGCACGTAGATGTTCTTTCCCTGCCAGCCACGCTTGCGCAGCCGCACCTCGCTGCCCAGGTCGGAGCGCAGATAGGTCTGCACGATGTCGATGTCGATACTGTCGGCGGGCAGGTCACCATTGATTTTCACTATATATTTATGCTCGTGCTCGATGGGTTGCGGTATGCCCAGCACACTGCTTATCTCCTTAATCACGCGCTTCATCTTGGCGTCGAAGTCGTCGTGGTTGTTGATTACGCGCAGGTGCGGGTGGCCGGTCCACGCCTTAATCACCTTCTTGTCGAGCGAGCGTGCGATGTTTAGACCCTCTTCGGTCATGGCCTCGTAGCGCTGGGCATTGTTGGCCGTGGTGTAGTATTGCTCGGCACCATCAGCTGCCGAGACCAGGTGTAACACGGCGTCGTAGCGTTCGCGCAACTCGGCAGTGGAAGTGCCAATGGTGCGCATCAGGTCGTCCCACATTTCAGGAGCCATATAGGCGCTAATGTCCATGGTGCCACGGTCGCACACTATCACGCAGTTCTCGCCGGTCTCTTGAGCCATTCGATAGAACTTGTCTTCCAGCGCCAGCTGGATTTCGAGTGTGGCCTTCTCGCCCTCGTAGAAGTAGGACTTGTTCTTGGTCAGGTAGTTCATACCGGCCGCGGTGAACATTGTGGGCACTTCCGGAAGCGTGAACACCTGATAGCCCATGCCTGTGAAATGTTCCACTATCTTAGCAAGGGCGGTCGTCTTACCTGCGCACGGGCCTCCAGTGAGCACTATTCGCGTAATTTCTTTCATATTCTGATTATCTGATATGCTTTATATTGTTCGTGACAATGTAGTTGTCGTCAGTCACAAGAACTAACCTGCAAATTTACTAATTTATTTTAGATTATCGCCATTAAACCGCAAAAAGAAAAAAAACCTTGTAGTTACCAACCGTAGATATTACGGATTACGGCCCACACTATGAACAGAATCACTATGACGGTAACAGTTATGGGTGAGGTCACTGCTTCGTAGAGGCGTGGATAAGTGCGCTGTCTGACCTGGGCAAACACAATCACAGCCAGCAACGGAAGCGACGAGAGCAACATTGCGTTCTGCCGCCACGCGCACATTGCCTTGATAGTCCTTGATGTAGTAGTTGTAGCCTCCGTCACGGTCGATATATCCGCCGTCGAACAGGACCTTGTCCAGCGTGCCGTTCTTGTAGATGTAGCTGCCACAGTAGTCTATACGCCGGCGAGTGTTGGCATGGTCGAGCATATCCTCGTTGAGAACCCACCTTAGGCAAACCATCGCTATTATGGTTTCAAAACCTATAGCTTCGGTATTGTCTGCAACAGTATATTCATCTGTTATCTTCATGTTGCTAAAACATTTAAAATAAAATATAATTTCTTTTCATTCTTTCAATCGCATTCGTTTAAATAATTCAACATCGAAATATAAATCAAGAACGCCGACATTACCTTTCTTTCTTAATATCTTTCGGTAATTATCGATTCCATGAGGATACAACAGAGAATTACTTATATTAATTATATCATTGTTGGAAATCTTATTAGGCTCATTTTCTTTTATTGAATTTAATTCACGCATTATTACAGGTATTGTTGCATCAGAATATAAAAATACTTCTGTGTTCCTATTGTTAATTATCAAAATAAATTCAACGCCATGTGATGTATTTCCCCAATTAAGAAGATATACACCAAAATCTTCATGAAAATTATAAGAGTGATTAGTCTCCCACCATTCATTTGTTATGCAATCTTTCACATCAATCATATCTTCGTACGGAGCTTTTACATAGACGCCTAAACTATCATCACAAATATATGTAAAATTATCATAGAAATTTTCAAATAACGAGCCAAGATTATCATATATTTCTTCAGTCCATTTACTTTGGGCAGAACCATTTATATTAAGTTGAATACAACACGCGAGAAATAATAATTTAATGTTATTTTTCATCTTTTATCATAATAAGTTCATTAATTGCATTAATTTCATAATCCATTGCCATTTTTTCCGCATCGTCGTGAAAGTAACCACACCAACCGGTAAGACAAGCACAGAATTGTGTATCGTATAATCACCGTTCCATTCAGCCTTATAAGTTCTTATGGCTAATCGAACATTCCCGTTTCTATCAATTATTCTTCTTTGAGTTGGGTTATAATGCGCCTCCATGCCATACATATTCAACTTTAAAATAATGTTTTTATCAAATCAAGAAGAGGCTTA
This sequence comes from uncultured Bacteroidales bacterium, assembly GCA_902786725.1. Lineage (GTDB taxonomy): Bacteria > Bacteroidota > Bacteroidia > Bacteroidales > Muribaculaceae > Sodaliphilus. The sequence continues at coordinate 42,369 of CADADP010000009.1, read as the reverse complement.
GCGTCATAACAACGATATTTTTCTAAGTCCATCACTCCATCTCTCGAAATCCAAATAATAAAATACTTATTCTTTACGAATATTATACATCGACATCGAATGTCCAAATCATCCATGGCATGCCAGGATATCTTATTTTCTTGGATATCAAATATTTTGCAGACAATTTGGTTAGACGTATATGGCAAAACTGAATCCATGTCACATGACATTAATCCAGATACAAGTTTATTTATAATGACTTTATCATAAATTGTACATTCACTCATATCCTTTAATTTTGCCGGATCTGAAAATGAATGGCGCGATAGCCGACATTGATTTGTATCTGGGACAAGCGTGACGACCACACTATCAACATCTATGGAATCAAACACACATACACCTCCCAAGTTCTTGCTTTCAGACAATAGCGAAACAAGTAGCATTACAATTAAAAGATGTACTCTTATTCTGATATCCATATTGCTTGAGTTAAATGATTTATGTCCATTAAATAACATCTTATTTAGCGTTGTTTTTAATCCTTTGTGATTCCCAGGCTTCTTATGAAGTCTATTAGAGGTTTTGCCTCATAGCTTCTGAATAATCCGATATCCATAGCACCTTGGTCTGAAATCCAAACAAGCAGTTGCGTATCTTTAGAGTAGATGATAAGACGACATCGAATGTCAATGTCATCGCTGTTAAACCCGAGTGTAACATATTTTCCATTCTTCATTCTTGCCGGTTTCAGGTCAAAAACTATTTCATCACTATAGTAGTGTAAAACTGAATCAATTTTACACTTTAATATATTTGTTACAACCTCATTAATAATCAATCTATCAGTTAATACAGTTTCCTCAATATTACCATTATAGTATTCAAATAAATCTCGAGTCCGATTACTCGGCGTATATACATATTTCTGCATCAATTTAATTGATATACTATCGATATAACAATCTTTTAACAATGACATGTCGCCAATTGTATCACACGCCCCTACTAAAGGCATACTGATTATAAATAATATTAGAACTATTTTATTCATCATTCCAACTATTGACTAAAGTTATTAATCACCACAACACCATCTATATCATCAGAATCTGGAGAAATAACGTTATACGGAATGCCTTTATGGTTTTCACGAGTAGTCTCACCCTCTTGCAATCGGCCAAGTTTCTTCGCAACTTCCTGTTCTGTCCATGTTATTACCCGTTCATCTTCTTTATTGCCATATGGACTATTCGTATCTCTGTGCCTTGATATACTACTTTCTGGATTTATATCATAGAATAACGCATGGTCAGCCTCATGACTCAACAATTCTGCCGGTGTCAGAACATAAATATTATCTGTGTACAGCGCCCGATTTGGATTCCAATATATTGTCCTTTCTGTACTAACAAACTCACTGCCATTATTTGTTTCAGTAATATAGTACGTTTTTTCTCGTTTATCTAAATCATCTATCACAAAAGATGCATTATTATTTTTCAGGAAACTATATGCTACGTAATAATCTTTCACAAATGCTTCAGACACATTATTAGCAAATTCTATTTTCATTCCTGTCGGGTCTGTGAAGCGAATGGGGTTGGCGGCGCAGTACAGGTACGGCGACACATCGGGGTTATCCCACTTCAGCGGGTCCTGCATGCTGAACAGCCCAAGCTGCGGCATCTGACGGCGCGCCTCGAAGTCATGCTCGTTTATTCCACGCCGTATGTTGCACATTGACAGTCTCATAGTTGTTTCCCCGTTGTTTTATCGTTGTTTTTAGTTGTTATAGTTGGTAAAATTACACTTTCTTCAATAAAATCACAAAAATATTTGTTACTTGTAGTTACCAGCCGTAGATATTACGGATTACGGCCCACACTATGAACAGAATCACTATGAGGGTAACAGTTATGGGTGAGGTCACTGCTTCGTAGAGGCGTGGATAAGTGCGCTGTCTGACCTGGGCAAACACAATCACAGCCAGCAACGGAAGCGAAGAGAGCAACATTGCGTTCTGCCGCCACGCGCCGGCCACATCGCCGTGAAGCAGGGCGTGGAGCATGCGCTGGCTACCGCACCCCGGGCATTTGTAGCCTGTGAGTTGATACACGACACACTTGGGGAACAGACCATTATGGGCTGGGTCGGCCAGAAAATACACGGCTACCACAACCAGGGCACACACCGCCACGGCCACTGTGAATACGTTGCGTGACGCGCTATGTTTCATGTGGTATATAAGGAAGGGGCTATAAAAAACGGTGGTTTTGTGATGGTAACCTCAGCTATCAGGGCAACAGCGAAAACGCTGAAAACGCCATGTAGATTGGGCCTGAGATAAGACCCAGTATTATGGAGGCGATACATAGCCAGGCCGACCATTCGCTCATCCTGCGCGCCTTGGCCATGTCGCCGCGCTGATAGGCCGGCTTCACCATCAAAGCCATAACTAAGGCCGCGATTCCCACTATGGAGCAGCAAAGCACCGTGACGATAATGTTCCACACAAGATTGGTGGGCGGACACGACTCGTCGTCTGCCGGAGCGGCAGGAGGCTCGGCAGCGTACCGCGGTTCGGTATAGGGAGGTGCGGCTTGTGGGGCATAGGCCTGTGCCGGCTCGGCTTCAGGTAACTGATTAAGGACAACAGCTGGCTCTGGGACACCGGCATCATCATCGGCAAAATCACCGGCCACGCTGATGTCGTCGTCCTCGTCGAGAAAGTCCACCTCAATGTCGGGCTTATCCTGCTCTTCTTCGGGCTCTGGGGCAATGAAAGCCGGCTCCTGCTCAATGGTAGGCTCGGGAGTAATGGTAGGCTCGGGCGATATTTCCTGTATTTCACCGGAGAGCAATCCGCGCAACTCGGGCAGGTCGCCAATCTTTTCCCAGTCGTCCATACCGCTATGCCACACGTAGGTGTCGGGCGAAATGTGCATATTCTTCAACTCTTCCAGGGTCACAGGTCCTGCCTGAACGCCGTTGTTGTTAATCCAGTACTGCATAATTACCTGATATTTAATTTCACTTGTGATTGCAAAGATAATAAATTAGTTGAAATTTACGCTATCACAACCATTTCTTTTTCGTTTTAATCCATAAAATCGACTGTATGACACTGCGCGCCACCAAGTAAGTAATAAAGGCGGTCCACAGTCGATTGTTGCCCCAAGTCGGCGGCAACGCGGCATTGAGCGCGAAAAACGCCAGCCCGGCCACCAGCACAGTGAGTAGCATATCCGCGGTGCGCCCCACCCCGATGTAAACGCCGTCCCACACAAACGCCAGCGCGCCACAAGCCGGTATGAGCAGGCACCAATTCTTATAATCCATAGCGGTGCTCACCACGGTGGCAGAGTTGGTGAGCATCGAGAATATCTCATGCGGAAACAGCGCATACACGGCCGTGAACAGAAGCGTTATCACACCGGCCCATAGTAGCAGTCCACGCAGGCACAAGGCCATTCCGGCACGATTGCGCATCCCGTAGTACTTGCCCATCACGGCCTCGCCGGCATTGGCCACACCGTCCATAAAATAGGAGAACAAGGTGAACAGTTGCATTATCAGCGAGTTCACGGCCAGTATCACATCGCCGCTTCGCGCTCCGGCGGCGATGAAATAGGTGGTTACGGCCATCATAATTGCAGTGCGCCAAAAGATGTGGTTGTTCACGCTCAGAAATCGGCGGGCGCCTTTCATACTAAGCATTCCATTGATGCTCACCAGTCGCAGTTCGCGGCGGTGATGCCGCAGCATTATCCCCGCGCTGTAGGCCAAGCCCAGCCACTGGGCCAGACACGTGCCCACGGCCACACCCACAAATCCCATGTCCAAACCGAACACCGCCACCACCGACGCCGCTATGTTAAGCACGTTCACGCCCACCGATATCAGCATGGGATGAAGCGAATCTTGCCGGCCCAGTAGCCAACCCTTCACGCTCATCATCAGCAGAGTGGGCAGAGCGCCCCAGATAACAATATAGAAATATCGGTGTGCCAGGTGTGCCACGCTTTCGGAGGGGCCTATCACCCACAAGGCCAGGTCACAAATGGGCCGTTGCAGCACCAGCAGCCCGGCCGCGATTATCACCGCCAGCCCCAACGAATGTTGGAGCAGACTCGATATCTCATTCTCGTCGCCGGCTCCGGTTGCCTGTGCGGTGAGCCCCGATGTGCCCATGCGCAAGAAGCCGAATCCCCAGTAGATGATATTAAAAATCATAGCGCCCACGGCTATGGCGCCTATGGTCTGCGCTTCGCCTATGTGGCCGGCTATGGCCGTATCCACCAGCCCAAGCAGCGGGATGGTGACATTGGCTATAATCGATGGCACCGCTATGCGCCATATTTCACGCTTCACGCCCGTCATTTCTCACCGCCGCACGCGCTACACACGCCTTTCAGCACATAATTCACATCGTGCACCCTGAACCCCATGGGCAGCGACACCACCGGCACATGTATGCTATCCAGGCAATAGGTCTTTCCACAACGTGTGCATGAGAAATGAGCGTGGAAATCCTGCTCCAGGTCCTCGTCTTCCTCGCCACAGTGGCAATTATCGCCACACACAGCATACTTGAAGGAGCCTGTGCCGTCGTCGATGGCATGAATCAGGTGATGCGTGAGGAAAAGCGTAATGGTGCGATATATTGTGGATTTGTCCACCGTCTGTAGCCACTCCTCGAGCGACTGCAGCGAGAAAGCCTCACTGTGGCTCATCATAGCTCGCAGTATCAGCAGGCGCATCGCGGTGGGCTTTATTCCGCGAAGGCGCAACTTATTGAGATATTTTTCGTCGGTATCGGTCATACTGGGTTATAATCGGTTATTTACGGGCCACGTGAGGCAGCGGCTGAGTAAGAGCCGGATTCACAAAGTAGAACATATTCAGCATTCCGCGATTGTAGCCCAGTGCCAGCGTGGTACCGGGCTGACTTACGAATACATCATCCTTGGCGAACACAAATCCGCGGCTTCCCAGGTTGCCCTTTATCTTGTCCAGCACTTCCTGCTCGGTGTTGAGTCCGCAATGGCTCACGTTGGACGACACCGACACGCTCACCAGCCTTGCGTCGTAGTTGAACTGTGGCGCGCCGCCCTTGGGTGCCGATGCTATGTCGCGGTCGAAATAATAGAATATCACAAACGAACCTTCGCTGTGCGGGACAGAGTTCAGGCCCACAAATGGCGCGGGGTTATCGCCCACAAGGACGTTGAGGTCCATCAGAGTGCTACCGGCCAGCGCTCCGGCGCAATACTCGGGTGCCACCATCTGCAAGAACTGCGCTGCCGCTATGCTTGTGTCGATAAATCCGCGGATAGCGAAAATGTCGGACGGTCCGGCTTGAAACTGCGTAAATCGCGCCTTTCCCACAGCAGCGTTTCGGCTATCCACGATGCTTGCCACACTGTCAGTGAGCACCAAATATCGGTTCGGGGCTATGTTGCCCACCTTATCATACTTCACCGGGATCAGCACCTTGCCCTCGGCGTTCACCACTCCTTGCCGGCCTTTCTTGTCAGTTACTATATAGGTCATCGATGGTGACGTTATCACCTGGGCATAACCAAGTTTAGACACTCGGGCGTAGTTCTTGTCGGGGTTCTCGGTCTCGTGGCCGCTACGGTCCAGAAACACCACCGAGTCGGCATGCTGCATAGCTATCGCGCCCAGGCTGAAGTAGGGTGTGAGAAGCCCGTACTCGAGCGAACTCACAGAAAAGAGTTCCTTGCCACGGCGGTCGATGGCTGTGATGTCGAAGGCACTGTCGCCCACACTACGCGTCACTATCGCCGCGTCGCCGTGCAGGAAGGCGTTGGCCGCGGCGTATTGCGCCGGAATCACTGAGTCGCCCTTCACGTCGATGTATCCGGCCATTTCCTGTTCGGTACGGAAAATAGCGCGTCCGTTGGTAAACATGGAACACGCCACCACATCGCGCGGCAGTTCCTTCACCACCTCGCACTTCTTATTAATCACGCACAACGGACCGCCACGGCGGCTGGCCACGGCGTAGCCGTCGTCGCTGAACACGGTCACGCTACCCCAGCGCGTGTCGCTAACCGGCTTGCTCAGGTCGTGAACCGAGTAGTAACTATAGGTGCCGTCGTCGTTGGGCACGTAGAACAGGTCGTTCACTATGGCCGAGGGCTGCATGGCAAATGTGTCGCGCGCTATCACTTCGCCCGACGACAGATCCACTATGCTCCACTTTTGCGAGTTCACCAGTTTCACCGGCAGATATTTCACTCGCAGGGCAAATTCGCCTTTCTTGTCGTTGCACGCCACTGTGGCGCAAACAATTAGTGCTATAAGCAGTATTTTAGTGAATTGTTTCATAATCTGTATTATGTGATTTAATTATCAATCATTATCCATAGCCCGCAAGTCGCGCATCAGCAGTGAGCCGTCGCCGTAACTTAGGAAGCGGAAATCTCGGGCCAGCGCAAAGTCGTACATCTGCCGCCACTTGTCATCGCCCACAAACGCCGCCACAAGCAGTAGTAGCGTGGATTGCGGCTGGTGAAAATTGGTAATCATTCCGTCCACCAAGCGGTAACGGAATCCCGGGGCTATCATCAGCTGGGTGGAGCCGAGCAGTTGGTTCATACCATGCCGCTCCAAATAGTTAATGATATTAAGCAACGCTTTCTCGGTGGTTATATCGCACTGTGCTTCTTCATAGGGCATCCACTGCAGCACGGTCAGGTCGGTGGCATCGGGGTCACGCTCCAGTATCCGTCCCACATAGTAAAGGCTCTCGAGAGTGCGCACCGATGTGGTACCCACGGCCACCAGCGGTTTCCCTTGCCGCTTATGCTCCACCAGTTCGGCAATGAGGTCGCGCGGCACCGAAATGAACTCATAGTGCATCTCGTGCTCGCCTATGTTCTCGCTTTTCACCGGCTGGAACGTGCCGGCACCCACATGAAGAGTGAGTTCGCGCCGCATGATGCCGCGGCGGTCACACTCGGCCAGCAGAGCGTCGGTGAAGTGCAGACCGGCTGTAGGGGCAGCCACACTGCCGTCGATGTGGCTATAGACCGTCTGGTAATCCACCGAGTCCGACGCCTCGGTCTGCCGGTTAAGATATGGTGGAATGGGTATCTCACCCACAGCGGTGAGCAGGCTGGCGAACGTCACCTGCGGGTTGTCCCAGCTGAACTCCACCACAAAGGCGTTGCCGCGCCGGCCCAGTCGGCTCGCGCTCAGAGTCAAATCACAGCCATCCACCATTATATGCTGCCGCAGGTCGCCATCTTTCCACCGCTTGTTGTTGCCCACAAGGCATATCCACGCGCAGCGCTCTGTGGTCTGGAACACCTGCTCATAGTCGCGGGGCGCCTCCGGCTCCAGGCAGAATATCTCTATCACCGCGCCGCCGTTAGGCTTGCGGAATCGCAGGCGGGCGTTAATCACACGCGTGTTGTTCACCACCAGCATCGTTTCATGGGGCAGTAGTGAAGGCACTTCATAGAATCGGCGTTCCTCGTTCACACCGTCGTGATGATAGAGCAGTTTGCATTGTTCGCGCTCGGCAAGTGGATGCTTGGCTATCCGCTCATCAGGCAGATTGTAGTTATAGTCGCTTATGCGCAGTTGGCGCACTTTTTCTTTATTACTCAAGTTCATTCGCAGTAGTATATCATTCTTAGTATTTTTGCCGACAGGCCACGTTCCCAGGGTTCGGCCCACGGATTTCAGATTGTCACTTCGCCGCACAGGGCACAGTTAAGATATTTCTTCACTGTTTCGCCATTCAGGCCCAACCCGAAGAGGTACATCATCTTGGTCAGCGCCGCCTCTATGGTGATATCGTGTCCGCTGAGCACTCCGGCCTGCGTCAGGCAGTTGCCGGTGTCGTAGAGCGTGGAATGTACGCCACCGTTCACACACTGCGTCACGTTCAGTATCACTATTCCGCGCTCCACAGCGTCGCGTATGAGCGACACAAACCACTCGTCGGTGGGGCTGTTGCCGGCCCCGTAGGTCCTGAGCACTATCCCCTTGATACCCGGTGTGACCAGCAGATGCCGTAGCACGCCCTCGGTCATACCCGGATTCAAATCGATAGTCATAACGCTTGTGTCCATGTTGTAGCGCACTTTCAGTGGGCGCTTCGACGGCGACCGGTAAAGCGCCTCCTCTATAAAGGTGATTCCCAGCCCTATGTTGGCAAGTGGCGGATAGTTATTGCTCTTGAAGGCGTTGAAGTTGTCGGCACTCATCTTGGTGCTGCGGTTACCGCGCCACAGGTAGTTCTCGAACAGAATCGCCACCTCCTGAACCATGGCTTCGCCGGTGGTTGTGGTGGCAGCCGCCACCTGGAGCGCCGTTATAAGGTTTTCCTCGCCATCAGTGCGCACCTCGCCTATTGGTAACTGCGAACCTGTGATAATCACCGGCTTATGCAGATTTTCGAGCATAAAACTCAGTGCCGAGGCTGTGTAGGCCATAGTGTCGGTGCCATGCAGCACCACAAATCCGTCGAAACTGTCGTAATTCTCCTCAATAGCGCGCGCTATGTCGCCCCAGTGACTCGGATTCATGTTAGAGCTGTCGATTGGCGGGTCGAACTGGATATTGTCTATGTCATAATCCAGCATCTTCACCTTGGGCACGTTGTCCATCAAGTGGGTGAAATCAAATGGTTGCAGGGTGTGCGTGACGGGGTTCTCCATCATTCCTATCGTTCCGCCGGTATAGATTATCAGTATTCGTGGACGCATATCGGTAATTGTTATTGTTGTTTCCGTAAACTCATTATTCGGCCAGCGCTCGGTCGAAACACTTGGCGAAGAACAGCGCGTGATAATCGAGCGAATTCACCCAGTAGTCCCACGTATGGGCACCCGGGCGAATGGTGAAGTCGTGCGGTATATTCTTCTGCAGCAGAGCCTCGTGCATCTGCAGGTTCATCTTGTAGAACACATCGCCGGTGCCGTCGTCGATGATAATGTTAAGCCCCGGCTTCAGATTAGGCACCATCAGCAGGGCCGACCGGCTCTCCCAAGCCGCCTTATTCTGCGCATAATCGCCCAGACGCTGCGCTATTTTCCACTTATCGGCACACTGAGTTATGTCCACGCAACCGCTCATGCTACCGCACGACCCGAACACGTCGGGGTGCTTGAAGGCCAGAGTCAATGCTCCGTGGCCTCCCATGCTCAGCCCTGTAATAGCGCGGAATTTAGGGTCGGGGATAGTGCGGAAATGGTCGTCGATATAAGTCACCAGTTCCTTATACACATAGGTTTCAAACTGCATCTTGGGATCGATGGGCGAATCCACATACCAGCTGTCCTGCCCGTCGGGGCACACGATTATCATACTATAAGTGCTGGCCACCGCCTCAAGCGAAGTCTTGTCGGCCCAGTTGCGGTAGTCGCCGTCGTAGCCGTGAAGCAGATACAGCACCGGGAACTGCTCTTCCTGATACTCAGGATCGAAATACTGGTCCGGCACCACCACCGTGTTGGCAATGTTACGGTTCATCTTGGCACTGTGCACGTTCACCACCTGAAGCAGCGACACCTCTTCCTGTGCGGCCACATCGCGTGCCATGCCGCTACCGGTCATCACCACGGCCAGTAGAAGCACTGTCATCATTGCATAAAATCTGGTTGTTCTCATAACGCAAGTTCTTTTATATCTTGATTCTTCATTATTTATGTCTCTTTATCGCTTAGCCTTGAAAAACTCGGTCATCAGCGCGCCGCACTCTTCGGCCATGCATCCGCCTTCCACCACGGTCTTCTTGTGGAAAGGACGGTCGCAATAGGTGTGATAGCCTCGTTTAGGATCGGCCGCGCCATACACCACACGCGATATCTGACTCCAGCCAAGCGCCCCGGCACACATCAGGCACGGCTCCACTGTGACATATAGCGTGCACTGCGGCAGGTACTTGGCACCCAGATAGTTGCTGGCCGCTGTTATAGCCTGCATCTCGGCGTGAGCCGTGACGTCGGTCAGTGTCTCGGTCAGGTTATGACCTCGCGCTATCAGTCGGCCACCGCTCACCACCACGGCCCCGATTGGGACCTCGTCGGCACTCAACGCGGCTCGAGCCTCGTCCAGCGCGCGTTTCATCCACCGTATGTCGTCGTCGGTAATCACAGCACCACTTTTTTCACCGTGTCGCCCACGCGCACCACATACACTCTGCCCGGCGGCAGACAACCCACATTGCCCTCGCGGGCCGGACGCTCCAGCCACAACTGGCCATATACATCGTGTATCCACACCCACTTGCCATAGTTGTCGCCCGTTATGTAGATTACACCTCCTGAGGCATAAATATTAGGCTCTGCCGGGGCCAGCTGGTTTTCGTCGATTAGCCCTGCTATGGGCGAGGGCGCCATCATCGTGCGCGGCACTGTGGCCACCAGCGGCTCAGCGTTCCGCGTGAGCGTGGTAGGTACTATGGTGTAGTCCACGTCGCGGTCCAGAATAGGCACATACACATCGCTCGACGATGCCACCCCTATTAGGCTATCCACATCATCGTATATCGCATAAGCCAAGCCCTCGGGCAGGCTGAAATGCGCCCAGTTGCCATTCACCACATCGGCATCGGGGTCAAGGCTGACCTCAAAATCATCGGCCGTATAGAACGTAACGCCTCCCACATCCTGCCACTCATCACTTTCCTCGTAGGCCACAGTGACACTGTCGGCGCGCGTCACCACATCGATGCCACGAAGGTCGCGAAATGCGTCGGCGCGTCTGAGCACTTGCGACGACGCCAAGTGTATCTCGCTCAGTCCCAGACAGTAGTCGAACGCTTCAGTACCAACCACCTCAAGGCTCTCGGGCAGGAATAGCCAGCGAAGATTGCCGCAGTCGGCCAGGGCGCGCTCTCCTATCCGTGTCACGCCCTCCGGCACAGCCAGCGAACTCAAGCCACTGCCCTTAAACGTCTCCGCCTCAATGCTACTCAGCGTAGCCGGAAGGGTCACACCTTGTAAATCGGTGGCATCGGCAAAAGCGCGAGGACCTATTCTGGTCACGCCGTTGGGGACCACCACATGGGTAACCGCGCTGCCTGCGAAAGCGGCCGAGTCTATTGCCGTAACGCTCAGATTTTCACCGTCGAAGTTCACCCGTGTGGGTATCATCACCGCTCCACTGTAAGAGCCTGCCTGCGGCCGCGTCACAGCCACTGTGGTATCACTTTCCAAGCGATATGTCAATCCGCCGCTCATCAGAGTCTGAGCCTTCATGCTCACACCTGCCGCGAATAATATTAATAGCAGATATATCTTTTTCATAATCATTCGTTTATCACTCTCTGAAATATACTCGCTTCACCCGCGGCGACACGCTCGTGAGTACCTCGTAGGGAATGGTGCCACGCGCTTCGCTCAGGGTTTCGATGGGAATGTGCGGCCCAAAGATTTCCACCTTGTCACCCACCGCGCACTCGGCGTCGGTAACGTCGAGCATCACCGCGTCCATACACACGTTGCCCACCGTTGGGCAGAGCGTGCCGTTGACCCACATACTCACCTTGCCGTTACCGAAGTGGCGGTCCAGCCCGTCGGCATAGCCTATCGTAACCGTAGCGATGCGCGAGCGCCGCGTCAGTACGCCGCGTCGGCCGTAGCCTATGGTGGTTCCGGCATCCCACTCCTTAATGGATATTATCACCGACCGCAACGATGCCACAGGCATCAGCGCGTCCTCACTGCCGTCCCAAAGGGTCTTTATTCCATAAAGGCCTATTCCTATGCGCACCATATCGTACTGGCGCTCGGGGAACCGCACTATGCCACTGGTGTTGAGAATATGGCACATTATCCGGTGCTCGAACTTGCTCTGCAGGTACTCGGTGCACAGGTCGAACAGCGAGAACTGAGTGTAACTGTAGCCGTCCTTGCTCGGCTCATCGGCCACGGCAAGGTGCGAGAACGCCGACACCGGCTTCACCACTGCCTGCCCCTTAAGCAATTCCACAAGCGCAGGCAACTGCTCAAACGTGAACCCCAGGCGATGCATTCCGGTATCCAACTTGATGTGCACCGGATAGTCTTTGATGCCGAGCCGCTCGCCCTCACGTATCAGTTCGCGCGCCTCATCCAGACTATAGACTTCGGGCTCTAAGCGGTTCAGATAGATTGCCTTGTAATTCACCACCGACGGGTTGAGCACTATTATGGGCATCGTGATTCCGGCATTTCGCAGATTCACACCCTCGTCCTGCACAGCTACAGCCAGATAGTCGGCACCCTCGTCTTGCAGAGTCTTGGCTATCTCATACGACCCCGTCCCGTAGCCCGAGGCTTTTACCATCGCCACTGTCTTGGTGGCGGGCTTGAGCATCGACTTGAAAAACTTGAAATTATGGGCCAGCGCGTTCAGGTCCACTTCTTCCACCGTCTGGTGACGGCTGGCCTCGAGCATATCCACTATTGCCTCGCCATCGGGTTGCGGCCACACTTTCAGCAGCACAGTCTCGTTCTCAAAGTCGCCCTGCGACAGAGACTGCAACATCTCGCCCACTGTCTCGAAAAACAGTTTCTCGCCTATCTCCACAGTGGGGCCCATCTGCTTCATCACGCGCCCGATGCCAATCAGGCGCGACACAGCTTTCTCACGCAACAATTCGCCGAGTCGCGAATACGTAAGCGCGTCGGCCCCACCATCTATGTCGCTAAGTATCACGGTTCTGTGCTTTGCGCCTACCGAACGCCGCAACATAAAGTCGAGCGCGGGTGCAAGCGAACTGAAGTCGCTGCTATAGCCATCGATTATGATTGTGCAGTTGTTCACGCCTTCTATCACGTTGGTGCGCGTATTTATGGGTTGCAGCCGCTTCATTCGCTCGGCCAGACGCTCGCCGGTTACGCCCATTTGCTCGGCGCAGGCGGCACACAGGGCGGCATCGGTCTTGAGCACTCCCTGAGTGGGCAATATCGCGCTATACTCAGCGGCCGAGACATAACGCTTCAGCGCATTCGGAGCCGCGTCGTCGAGGGCTTGAATAAGCAGCGGATTGTTGTCGGGGGCAAGCACCGTCGTGGCGCCAACGGCCAGTTTCACCTTCTGGGCAATCTTTTCGCCGTAGGATTCAAAACCCTCATCGTGCTCGGTGCCTATATTGGTCACTATCAACATAGTGGGACGTATCATTTTCTCCAATTTCTCCATCTCGCCGCATGTGGAGATTCCGGCTTCTATTATGGCAAGATTGTGCTTGTCGCTCATCTCCCACACCGACAGCGGTACGCCTATCTGCGAATTGTAACTTCGCGGCGAGCGCACCACCTTGTAATCATCCTTGAGCAGGGCATAGAGCCACTCTTTCACGATGGTCTTACCCTTGCTTCCGGTAATCGCTATCACCGGCATGTCGAATCGACCGCGGTGATATGCGGCTATCTGCTGCAAGGCCGCCAGTGGGCTACGCACCACTATGAAATTGGCATCGGGCTTACCGGCCGCTATATCTTCGCGCTCCACCACAAAGTTCCTCACTCCACGCTCATAAAGCTGGTCCACGAAATTATGCCCATCGCCCTCACGGGTGTGGAGGGCAAAAAACAGTGTCTTCTCCGGGGCCGACAGCGACCGCGAGTCGGTAAGCAACGTGCTTATCACTGCCTGCCGTGCGCCCCACTTCACTCGGGCGCCTTTGAGTATGCTTATTATTTCTTTTATTTCGTATTTCATTGTTTATTATCAGTTTAGGTGGTTCCAAAATCAATTTATAGAACAATCCTTTAAATAATCCTTAATCTCTTCCACCTCGGCCAGATACGGATATTCCTTGAGCAGATTGCGCACCACTGTGCGCGTATCGGCGTTGAACCGCTCCACCGTCTCGCGATTGCCACTCATTACACGATGATTCATGCGTTTGCGCACTCGCTCGCACCGCGCTATCGCCTGAGTGGAGAAATCGTCGAAATATGTGGATTGGAACACTTGCCAGATGTATTCTATCGCCACCTCGCTGGGATGCACCATGTCGGGGGCATAGAAGCGATAGTCTCGCAGGTCGTCGAGCATTATCTCATAGGCAGGGAAGTAATGCACTTTCTCGCCAAATTTTTCCACCATCCTCGCCACTGCGAGGCGCAGGGTGGCCTTGCTCAGCGAGTTGGTCTCCAGACCGTCGGCTATGTGACGTATAGGGCTAACTGTGAATATCACCGTCAGTCCGCTATTATACTCCAGCAGCCTCGCCACCATGCCCTTGAGAGCGCGCGTTATCTCGTCCACTCCGGCCAGAGCTCGCGTAAATTCATGCTGTGGCACTTTGTGGCAGTTGCTCACCACCTCTCCGGTTGAGCGCAACGCGTAGGTAACGGCCGTGCCCAGTGTTATTACCACTGCCGAGCACTGCGCCAGATGTTCATGGGCCTGCTCTATGCTGCGGTTCATCCTGGTCAGAGTCGCATCTTTATCGCTCATAGAGTAACGAGAATGGAACGCGTAACTGTTCCACACGCCATTCTGCTGAAACAAGTCAATGCCGGCCACCGGGCGGTTCTCTATTATCCGCTCCACCGACGCCGCTATGCTCATGGGGTTATAGATGGTGCCAAAGGGGTTTATCATCACGTTCATCATGGCCCCGGCCAGCCGGTTGCCTATGTTGTCGCTGAAGCATGAGCCAAGCATCAGCAATTTCTGGTTGTGACTCAGCAGCCCCACGTTGGCCGCAGTGTGTATGGCGGTTCTAAATTCCATCTCGGTTACCTTTATCCTCGGTTTCGGTTCGGTTTTATATTATATCTTCTTGTTATTCTTCTCATTGCGCGCATCGGCCTTTACCGCTCGGTTCGCGAGTCGCTCTCTATCAAGCCCAGCAAGCGCTCTATCGCGTCTTCCTCCGGAATGTTTTTCTCCACACACTCCTTGCCGCGGTAGAGGCTTATCTTGTGACGCGCGGCGCCCACATAGCCATAGTCGGCGTCGGCCATCTCGCCTGGACCGTTCACCACACATCCCATCACACCTATCTTGAGGTGACGCAGGTGCTGTGTAGCCTCTTTCACTCGGCGCACTGTGGTCTGCAGGTCAAACATCGTACGTCCGCAACCTGGACACGAAATGAATTCGGTGTGACTTATGCGTTGACGCGTGGCCTGCAGTATGGAATAGGCTATGCTCACCACTTCGGCCCCGTCGGCATACGACGGAGCGTCGAGCCACACGCCATCGGCCAGCCCGCTCATCATCACCGCGCCCAAGTCGGCCCCGGCTTTCACCTGTAGCCACTCGCGGTCGGTGTCGGCATACGTGTTCTTCACTATCACCGGACACTCGATACCGGCATCTTTCACTCTGCGGATAAACGAAATCTGGCTACCGGGCACATTGGCGCCGCTTGGTATCACCACCAGCACAGTGTCGGGCTGAATCTCCGGCAATTTATCCACCGGTGTGTCGGCCGCCACCTCGGCCCAATGTATGGCGGTGTCGGACTGCGGATAGTAGTCGGGCTGCAACTCGGTCTGCAACGAGCCGCGCTCACCGCTTGCCAGCACCACAGGGGGCTTGCCTCCGCCAATATTTCCGTTTACCACAGTCGTAATTCGCCTCTGCGGCGCTATCTCATAAGCGGTTTCGTCATCATCGTCGCAGGTGTCGTCTCCACTACGGCTTGTTATGTAGTCCACAAGCTTACGGGCCACAGGTATCTCGGCCTCGGGGTCCTCGCTAAGCGACACGCGGATGGTGTCGCCCAGGCCCTGGCTCAGTAGCGTGCCTATGCCCACAGCCGACTTTATGCGACCGTCCTCGCCGAACCCGGCTTCGGTAACGCCCAAGTGTAGCGGGTAATGCATATCCTCACGGTCCATCGCGCGCACCAGCAGTTGCACCGATTCCACCATCACCACCACGTTCGATGCCTTCATAGAAATCACCACCTGCTCAAACCTTTCGGCCTTGAACACGCGCAGAAATTCCATCACGCTCTCCACCATTCCGGCGGCCGTGTTGCCATAGCGACTCATTATGCGATCGCTAAGCGAACCGTGGTTCACGCCCAGCCGCACTGCAGTGCCGTGCTCGCGACACAACGCTATGAACGGCAAAAGGGCCTCGCGGATGCGGCCCAACTCGGCAGCATACTCCTCGTCGCTATACTCCACGCGCTTAAACTGACGTGCCGGGTCCACGAAGTTGCCGGGGTTAATGCGCACCTTATCGGTCACCTGCGCCGCCGCAAACGCCGCGCGAGGATTAAAGTGAATGTCGGCCACCAAAGGCACATTACAGCCTTCGCCACGCAACTGGGCCCGTATCTGCCCTATCGCATCGGCCTCGCGCACTCCTTGCGCCGTGAGACGCACTATCTCACCGCCGGCTTCGGCAATGCGACGGCACTGAGCCACGCTCGCCTCGATATCGGTAGTGGTGGTGTTGGTCATCGACTGCACTCGAATTGGGTAGTCGCTCCCTATCATCACGCCGCCCACATTCACACTTATAGTCTTTCGTCTTGTATATTTCATCTCTTAGTTTCGCTTTCTATCCAAATAGTGAAATCGCTAAAAATACACACGTGAAACCCGACACGAATCCGGCTAACACCTGCCACAACGTGTGGCGATGAAGTACAAGCCGCGACGTGCCAAGCACTCCGCATAGCATTATCGTGGCACACAGGAGCCAAAACGTGTTCAGCGCGCCCAAGCCCTGAATATGTATCTGGTAAATAAGCGCCACTATGCCGCCTATGCCGGTCATGTGGGCACTGATTTTCCAGCGCTGGTTCACCACAAGCGTTATTAAGCACGACAGAGTGCCTCCAGCAAAAAACATCACCACCCACTGCGGCGAGTGGATGTGAATCATATAGAATGTGGCCCCCACATAGCATAGCACGCCGAATATATAGGGTATCAGACGCTCGCTCCGCTGAATCAGGCGCTTGTCTTTTATAAAACCCACATTGTGCAACACCGTGATAAACACCATGGGCAAAATGCACGTGATACCCAGTATCACGGCAAGCACAGCCATCCTGGTGCCGGTGGGCAGATAACACAGTACCGATGTCCACAATATCAGAAACACTCCGTAGGTGGGCATCAGCAACGGGCTCAGCACGGTCGAGAAAAATCGTGCCGCGGCTATCAGTAGCCTCGAATCGGTTAAGTCGCTAGTCTTAATCATTTCAGTTTCTTTCTTTGTCCTGCCTTGGGTATCGACAACTGCTCACGGTACTTGCTCACCGTGCGGCGCGAAATGTCGTGACCCATGTTCTTTAGTTTTATCCTTATCTGTTCATCGCTTAGCGGACGGCTCTTGTCCTCGGCCGCCACAATCTCGCTGATGATGTTTCGGGTCTGCTTAGTGCTCACTTCCGAGCCGTCGGTGCGCCTTATCCCCTCGTTGAAAAAGTGCTTTAGCGAATATATGCCCCACGGAGTGCTCACATACTTGTTGGTGGTGGCGCGCGACACCACCGACGACGAGCTCCCCATATCCTCGGCCACGTCTTTCAGTGTGAGCGGCACCAGCGTATCCTCGTCGCCGGTGAGGAAAAACTGGCGCTGACGCTCCATTATCACGCTCATGGTGCGGAACAGGGTCTCCTGGCGCAACTTTATCAACTTTATAAAATTCGCTGCCGCATCATACTGCCTTCGGGCCACTGCCGCCTCATCGGCCTGGCGCTTGTCCTTGGGCTGGTTAGCGGTGTAGTAGTCGTTCACCATGCGGTAACTCTCCGAGATTTCCAGCGCGGGGATGCTATTGGGCAAGGTCAGGGTAAGCGTGTCGTCGTTCACTTCCACTACGAAGTCGGGGGTTATCTTGTTCCCATAGTCGGCAAAACTCATGCTTGAATACGCATGACCGGGCTTGGGGTCTAACTTCTGAATAACCTCCACCGCAGAGCGCAGGGCGCTATTCTCTATACCCATATCTTCGCATAACTCGGCATAGCGGTGCTCTTTCAAATTGCGGAAATGGTTGGTTATTATCTCAGTGGCAAGCGAATGTGCCTCATCGTCGGGCTCTCGCCTCAACTGTAGCAATAGGCACTCTTGCAGGTCACGCGCGGCTATCCCGGCAGGGTCCAGACTCTGAACCACCTCTATCATGCGCTGCACCTCATCAGCCTCCACCGTTACACCGCGATTGAATGTTATGTCGTCGGCTATTGCTCCGGCACCACGAGGCAAGCGACCGTCGTCGTCGATATTTCCCACTATATACTCGGCTATCGTGTAGTCGCGCTCACTCATTTTACGCTCACGAATCTGCTCCATCAGTCGGTCGCTCAGCGTGGCCTCCACCACAGCCACCGGACCTTGATAATCATCATCTGGGCCACTGTTATTGGCGCGTAACCTGTAGGACGGAATGTCATCGTCCGACGCGTAGTCGGCGGCCTGCAACTGCTCAGCCGTCTCGGTATATTGCTCCCCGTCTTGAGTCTTGTCCATATCGACATCAAGCGGATCCTCCGACTTTTCTAGCGCAGGATTATCGTCAAGTTCCAGCTCCACCCGCTCCTCAAGCTCATTGTTGCTCATCTCTATCAGGGGGGCCAGTTGCATCTGAACCATCGACAGGCGCTGCGCCAGTTTTTGCTCTTGTGATAATGCCGTTTTTACTGCCATATTGCAAAATTACTAAATGCGTAGCATTTAACAAATTTTTTGGCCCATAACTTCACGCATAACTTCACGCGAGCCTCCGTTTCCGGCCTACTCAAAGCCCTTCTTTGTAGCGACGCACCCCGCGCCACCAAGCCATGCGTGCGCTCGCCCACCACACCCATAAGGCCTTTGGAACACATCGCATTCTAATATCACCACCTTCATGGCTCGCGGCGGAATGTCGCGCACTTAATCCAGCGCCGACACCTCACCATCCACCGACAGGTCAGCGCACATCCGCTCCAGACGCACCGGCACCACTCGGTTGGCCAATCGCTCATCGGGGCGCACGTTCACTCGGATGTAATTGTCGGTGAATCCGTGCATTGGTTGGCCGGGGCGACCCTGCTCCAGCAACACAGGGCGCACGCTGCCCACATATCGCTCTGTGAAGGCGCGCTGCTTGCGCTCACTCAGCTCCAGCATTCGCGCCACGCGCTCCTGCTTGGTCTTGCCGTCCACCACATAGGGTATCTTCAGCGCCAGCGTACCGGGACGCTCGCTATAGGGGAACACGTGCAGATGGGTCACATCCAGGCTATCAATAAATCGGTAACTCTCCTCAAACAATTCGGGGGTCTCTCCGCGTGTGCCCACCATCACGTCCACGCCTATAAAACAATGGGGAATCAGTGCCTTGATGCGAGCCACTTTGTGGGCAAACAGAGCCGAATCGTAATGGCGGCGCATAAGCCGCAACACCGCGTCGCTGCCACTCTGCAGCGGTATGTGGAAATGTGGCATAAACTTAGCCGAGCCGGCGCAGAACTCTATTATCTCATCGGTGAGCAAATCCGGCTCTATCGACGATATGCGATAGCGCTCTATGCCCTCCACCGCGTCAAGGCTTCTAAGCAAGTCCATCAGGCTCTCACTTGTGCCGTTCCCGTAATCGCCTATGTTCACCCCGGTTATCACTATCTCTGTACCACCGGCAGCGGCCACCTCGCGCGCCTGAGCCGTCAGAGTGGCTACACTGCCGCTTCGGCTGCGACCTCGGGCAAACGGAATGGTGCAGTAGCTGCAGTAATAGTTACAACCGTCTTGCACCTTCAGAAAGTAGCGGGTGCGGTCGCCACACTCACACGACGGCACAAACTTGCGGATCCGGGGCAACGGGGTCACCACCACTTCGCGCTCACGCGCCGCCAGACCACGCATCACGTATTCGGCCACTTCGCCTTTCTGCTCGCTTCCAAGCACCATATCCACCCCAGTTATCTCGGCCACCTCTTGGCTCTTGAGCTGGGCGTAACATCCGGTCACCACCATCAGCGCATCGGGATAACTCTTTATCAGTTTCCTTATCTGCTGTCGGCACTTGGCATCGGCAAGCGCAGTCACGCTACAAGTGTTCACCACACACACGTCGGGCACCTCGCCACGGCCCGCAGGCAACACTCCGCGCTCCTTCAGCTGTCGCCCTATCGTGGCCGTTTCAGCAAAGTTAAGTTTGCACCCCAGAGTCGCGAACTTCACTCTATATGTCTTCTTCTCTTCCATCTTGCCGTCTTGATTTTAAAATTCACTATCCGTTCTCTCTTTGTGTCTGACCTATCGCTAACCACCTCGCTAATCGCTTTCCGTTTGCAAAATTACTTCATTCTGCTCATCGCCGCAAGGTTAATTTCTGCATTTCTCACTTCTCCCATCATTACAGCCTCTTGAACGCCTTAAGCCCACACGGCCTGATTGAGCAAAATCACCCACAATGCCCTGTTCATTCCCCACTGGGAGCCACAAAAAAAACGCTAACCCGTATTCAAGTTAGCGTCTTTTTTGTGACCCCGGTGGGGCTCGAACCCACGACCCACTGATTAAGAGTCAGTTGCTCTACCAACTGAGCCACGGAGTCATCACATTTGCCTCAGAAAAGCGTTGCAAAGGTAGGCATTATTTTTGAATTGACAATACTTTTGCCACATATTTTTCAAAAATATTTTTCGACGAGGCTCTCCTACTCGCCTCGGTTTTGACCCACCGACACGCGTTTCCGGCCTATCTGTCAGTCCACTATCAGCATCGCGTCGCCATAGGCGCCGAAACGATACTTTTCCTTAATGGCAATCTTATATGCGTTCATCACCGCGTCATATCCGCCAAACGCCGTAGCTATCATCAGCATTATCGAATACGGCAGGTGGAAGTTGGTTACAAGCGCGTCGGCCGTAGTAAAATCGTAGGGCGGGAAAATGAACTTATTAGACCAGCCGGTATATGACTTCACATGACCGTTCATGCCGGCTGCGCTCTCCAGAGCACGAAGCGTGGACGCGCCCACAGCACACACCTTGTGCCCCTCGTCGCGACGTCGGTTAAAGTTGGCCACAAAAGCGTCGGTCACTTCCATCTGCTCGCTATCCATTCGGTGCTTGGTCAGGTCTTCCACATCGATATTGCGGAACGTGCCCAAGCCTATGTGCATTGTCACGTAATCGGCCTCTACTCCCTTGATTTCCATTCGCTTCATCAGCTCACGACTGAAATGCAGTCCGGCAGCGGGAGCCACCACCGCGCCCTCTCGCTTGGCGAAAATGGTCTGATAGCGTTCTACATCTTCGGGTTCCGACTCGCGCTTGATATAATATGGCAATGGTGTGCTGCCCAGCGCGTATAGATTCTTCTTGAACTCGTCGTGCGGACCATCGTACAGGAAACGCAGTGTGCGGCCGCGAGATGTGGTGTTGTCAATCACCTCCGCCACCATAGAGTCGTCGAGCCCAAAGTACAACTTGTTACCTATGCGAATCTTGCGGGCTGGCTCCACAAGCACGTCCCACAACTTATTCTCCTCGTTTAGCTCACGAAGCAGAAACACCTCTATCCGCGCGCCGGTTTTTTCCTTGTTGCCTATCAACTTGGCCGGAAACACCTGCGTGTCGTTGAACACCATCATGTCACCATCGTCGAAATACTCCAGGATATCCTTGAAAATGCGGTGTTCCACCTCGCCGGTGCGCTTGTGTAGCACCAGCAGACGCGACTCGTCGCGATGCTCTGCCGGATGAGTCGCTATCAACTCCATAGGCATTTTGTTGTCAAATTCCGATAGTTTCATATCTCCTCTCCTAATTTATTTTTACTTTTTATTTCAATCTTTTATTTGCGAACGCCGAGCCCGACGCGCCTGCCGGGCCTCCATCATAGCGGCATGGCGTCGGCGGTTCTCAATCCGCTCTTGCTCTATGCGTTGCCGCTCTGCATCTTGGGGCGTAACGTACGTGGCTTCTTCCAGCAGGCCCAGCACCCGGTCCATACTCAGGCAGTCCTCCACTCGCACCGCTCCCACTCGTGTGCGACGCAGTCCAGTAAGGTGTGCCCCACTCTCCAGAGCCACGCCTATGTCGCGGGCCAGCGCACGTATATACGTTCCTTTACTGCACACCACTCGCACCTTCAGTGTAGGCACATCGGGCAGGCCACACTCCAGTATCTCTATCTCATCAATAACAAGTCGCTTGGGCCTGATATTCACATCCTCGCCTTTGCGAGCCAGTTTGTAGGCGGGTTTCCCATCCACCTTGCAGGCCGAGAACGACGGCGGCACCTGTTCTATCTCGCCGGTGAACTGCCGTTGAAGCACTTCCGCGACCTTCTCGCGCGTGATGTGCCGCCACTCCATCGTGGCGTCAACCTCGGTCTCCATGTCGAACGATGGAGTGGTCTCTCCCAGCCTGATATCGGCCACATACTCCTTAACACCGGCTTGCAGCTGCTCTATCTCCTTGGTCCTGCGACCCGTAACCACCGTCAGCACTCCTGTCGCTAGCGGATCCAGAGTGCCGGCATGGCCCACCTTGATATTCTTCTGTTTCAACTTATCGCGCAACCGAGCCCGGATCTTCTTCACCGCCGCGAACGATGTCCAGCCAAGCGGCTTGTCGATGTTGAATATTTCGCCTTCTATGGGGTTAAGAAGCATGCGATGTCCTGTTTTTTATGTTTCCCCCGACCGACTTTTTACTCCAGCGAGTAAATTATTATACCCAGTCCCACTATAGCGCAGTAGATTCCAAAGTAGATTAGCTTGCCGCGCTTCACTATGTTTATCATCCATTTGCATGCGAAGCACCCCGACACAAACGCGGCCAAGAAGCCCACACATAGCGGCAGCATCTCTATGCTGCCCATCACGTTCTCGCCCTTTGCAATCTTCAGGCTGTCGAGCAGGGCCTCGCCCAGAATGGGGGGTATCACCATCAGGAACGAGAATTGAGCCAAGCTCTCTTTCTTGTTGCCCAGTAGCAGACCTGTTGCTATTGTTGAACCCGAGCGCGACACACCTGGCAACACTGCCACCGCTTGAGCAAGGCCCATCACAAGGGCGTCTTTCCACGAAATTGTCTCTTTCACTCGCGGTTTAGCATAGTACGAGAACGTTAGCAACGATGCCGTTATCAGCAGGCAAAAGCCCACCACCAGCAAGCCCGAACCGAATATCTCCTCCACATAGTCCTTGAAAAACAAACCCACGATTCCCACCGGAATCATCGATATCACTATGTTGATAAAATACTTGGTCTCGGCGTTCATCTCGCACTTAAACAAGCCTTTCAGTATCCAGTCTATCTCACGCCACAGTATCACCAGTGTGGACAACACCGTGGCCACATGCACAGCCACAGTAAACATCAAGTTCTCCTCGCCGTTTCCCATTCCGAACAAAGCCTGACCTATGGCAAGGTGGCCACTGCTACTCACCGGCAGATATTCTGTTAATCCCTGGATTATTCCCAGCACTAATGCCTCAAACCAACTCATTGTTCAACCTCCTCTTTGGATACGTGTACCACAACTTTCTTCTTGGGCCGCCATATAATCGACGGCACCACCAGCACAAAGCCGGCAAGCGACAGCATGGGACCAACAAGAGTGCGCGTCGCGGAAAATATATCGCCGTTAAAGGTCTCGCCCACATTCGCGCTCCCCGCCATCAGCACAAAGCCAAGCACTATCAGCAGCACACTCACCGCTATCATTATGAAATTCACCTGACCCAGTGGCAACGCCTCGGCCTGTTGCGGCTCGGCCGGCCGCTGCTCCACGGGTTTCTTCACGTTTTTAGCCATATAACTTAGATTTTATTTCGTTTCATGAGCCTTTTTCTCCGGCCCAATTTCGGTGCAAAATTACAACATCGGGCACCCCCTTGTCAAGTCTTTTTGCATTTTTTTGAAAAATTCTTTCACCTGCTATCACTTTTATGCCTTACCATGCTGATAACATCACAACTTTTCATTATCTTTACCGAAAATTTATCCTGATTGTATTTATCAAAGTCAATATTCAGAAAATTCTTATAAGCACTATGAACAAGAAATTTTTCCTTTTCGCGGCTTTTGTCACAGCTCTGATTCTCACATCTTGCAGCAAGAAATTAGGTGAATTCCGCGCAGATTATTTCAACACTAATCCCACGCCGCTCACCGTTGTGGGCGACGACGTTCAGGCTTCTATCACGGCTAATATCCCGCCCAAGTTCTTCGTGAAAAACGCCGAGGTCACCATCACGCCAAGCCTGGTAAGCGAAACGAATAGCATTCCCGCACAGCCCATTATCGTTCAGGGAGAGAAAGTGCGCGGCAACAATCAAGTGGTCTCATTCGACCACGGTGGCATCATCACCATCCCGGCCAGATACGTCTATTCTCCTGATATGCAGACAAGCGACCTGGTGCTCGACTTCACTGTGGCGCAAGGCAAAAACACATATCAGCTGCCGCGTGTCAAGGTGGGATACGGCGTCAACGCCACTTCCACACTTGCCGATGCCGCTTCTGTGAGCCCGGCTCTGGCACCCGACAAATTCCAAAAAATCATCAACGAGAAATACAGCGCCGACATCAAGTTCCTCATCAATCAGACCAACATACGCGCGTCAGAACTTCAGCAAGCCGAGGTCAAAGGGCTGCAGCAAACCATCAAGGACGCTCAGGCTGATGAGAAAAAACAAATCGAGGGCATCAACATCTCCTCATACGCCTCGCCCGAAGGTGGCGTGAAACTGAACACTCGCATCGCCGAAGGGCGTGAAAAAAGCACTCAACAATACCTCGATAGCGAACTCAAAAAGAACAATATCACCGACGCTGGAGACCTCACTGCCGACTTCACTCCACAAGACTGGGAAGGTTTCCAAAGACTGGTGGCCGAAAGCAACATCCAGGACAAGGAACTGATTCTCAGCGTCCTCTCGATGTATAAAGACCCCGAGACTCGCGAGCGCGAAATCCGCAACCTCTCGTCGGTCTTCGACCAACTCAGGCAAGAGGTGCTGCCCAAACTGCGCTATTCACGCCTCACCGCATCCATCAACACCATCGGTAAGTCCGACGAAGAAATGGCCGCTGCCTTCAGCGCCAATCCGGCCTCGCTCTCAGTGGAGGAACTACTGCACTACGCGTCCACATTGACTTCCAACGCCGACCGGCTTAGCGCCTACCGCACCGGAACTCAGGCCTATCCGTCCGACTTCCGCACTTGGAACAACTTGGGCCTGTGCCAGTACAAGGCTAAGGACTATGCCGACGCCATAGGCAGTTTCCAGAAAGCACTCTCGCTCAACCCGCAGTCGGCCGAGGCCAAAATGAACTTGGGCCTGTGCTCTATGCTCAATAAGGACATGAGCGCAGCTAACCAGCTGCTGGGTGCCGCGGCAGGCGTTCCTGAACTGAACGACGCTCTGGGTGTATATTACTTGAAGACAGGCGACTACAACGCAGCAATCAATGCCTTTGCCGGCGCTAAAACCAACAACGCCGCTCTGGCGCAAATCCTCACACAGGACTACAGCTCGGCAAAGAACACACTGGCCTCTATCGCCGACCCTGATGCCATCACCTACTACCTGATGGCGATTCTGGGCGCGCGCACCAACAACGAGACCATGGTGCTGGGCAACCTGAGGCAAGCCGCCAAACTCGACAGCGGTATCATATCTCGCGCACGAAAAGACCTGGAGTTCAGCAAGTTCAACCTCTCACAACTCTTCTAAAACATTTTCCCGACGACAAAAGCAAAGTTTAACCACTTTAAACATAACTATTTATGAAAAAAATCATCTCTTTAGCTCTGGCTGTAATAGCAATTATTACGCTCTCGTCGAGTTCGGCCAGAATCCAGAAAGACGGCACCTACAAGGGTGTGAAACTCTATGGCAAAGTGAAAGTGGTCACCAGCTTCCCCACATTCAAGGTGAAGGTGGTCAGTAGCTTCGAGGACCTTGATGTGCAGGTGGTCAGCAGCTTCCCCGACAAGGTGGGCAAGTGGCAGTTTGTGGACAGTTTCGAAGACTTCTCCATCCAGTACGTCAACAGTTTCGAGGACTTCTCCATTAAGTTCGTGGATAGCTTCCCGGGCGTAAAATAAGACCTATCGAAATTTTGCCGCGGCACTCTCTCCGCGGCTCATCTCTAAAAATTACTTTGGCGGCATCCCGACAGATGTCGCCAAAGTTTTTTTATATCTCTAATCAGGCACCAGGCGCGTCAGCGACGACGCTTCCCTTTGCCGCCGCGCTTCCCGCCTTTGGGCCCGGAAGCGGAAGCCTCGCGCCGAGCGGAATTTCCACGCTTACCGCGCTTCTGGCGACGCGATGCCGATGCGCCCTCATAGTTGGCACGCTTGCGCTCTGCCTTGCTTTCGCGGTCGCTACTCGTGAGTGCCTCGTGCGTTATCGGAGCCTTGTCGATGCGATGCGAGAACGGCTTGTTGTCCTCATCCACTATCACGTAGTCAAGCTGCTTTTTAACCAAGTCGGCGCGAGCCACCTGAATTGTGACTTTATCGCCAAGTTGATATTTCTGATGACGGCGGCGCCCCACTATGCAGTAATTTCGCTCATCAAACTCATAAAAGTCATTATCAAGACTGTGTATCGACACCAAACCCTCGCAGTGGGTCTCGTCGAGCTCCACATATATGCCCCATTCGGTCACCCCCGACACCACTCCGGTGAACACTCCGCCCAGGCGCTCGCCCATATACTCCACTTCCTTGTATTTAATCGATGCGCGCTCGGCATTGCTGGCCAGTTGCTCCTGGCTACTCACGTGCTGGCAATCCTCCTCCAGTTTCTCCAAGTTCACGGCACGCCCTCCCCGACCGTAACGGTCGAGCAGTCGGTGCACCATCATGTCGGGATAGCGGCGTATGGGCGATGTGAAGTGTGTGTAGTACTGGAACGCCAAGCCGTAGTGGCCCACGTTGTCGGTCGAATACGTGGCTTTGGCCATCGAGCGTATAGCCAGTATCGACAGCATCTCCTCCTCTGGCTTGCCGGCCGCCTGCTCCAGCATATTGTTGATTGACTTGTTCACGTCTTTCATGCTTCCCTTTGTCTTCACTTTATAGCCGAAATGAGCAGCGATTTCGGCAAAATTGCCCAGACGCTCGGGGTCGGGCTCGCCGTGCACGCGATACACAAACGGCTTGGCCTTCTTGTTACCCGCCACTTTGCCAATGTGCTCCGCCACCTTGCGATTGGCCAGAAGCATAAATTCCTCTATGAGTTTATTGGCCTCTTTCGACTCCTTCAAGAACACCTCCAGCGGCCTGCCGGTCTCGTCGATGTGAAACTTCACCTCCTCACGATTGAACGACACCGAACCGTCGTCGAATCGCTGCTTGCGCAACTTCTGCGCCAAGTCGTTGAGAATGCGTAATTCCTCGGCAAAGTCTCCTTTGCCGCTTTCCAATATTTCTTGTGCTTCCTCGTACGAGAACCTGCGGTCGCTATTGATTACCGTGTGGCATATCTTGTATTTCAACACTTTAGCATTATCGTCGAGTTCAAATACCACCGAATGGGTCAACTTATCTTCGTGCGGACGCAACGAGCAGATGAAGTTGCACAAGCGCTCGGGCAACATCGGTACGGTGCGATCCACGAGATATACCGACGTCGCGCGCTCATAGGCTTCCTTGTCTATCACCGTGCCCGGGGTCACATAATGGGTCACGTCGGCTATGTGTACGCCCACTTCCCAGTGCCCGTTTTTCAGCCGCGTTATCGACAGCGCGTCATCATAGTCTTTCGCGTCGGCCGGGTCAATGGTAAACGTGGGTGCCGAGCGCATATCGCGGCGTCGGGCCACTTCCTCATCGGTGATGCCCGGTTCCAGTTTCTCGGCCGCGCGCTCCACGTTCTGCGGATACTTGTACGGCAACCCGAACTCGGCCAGAATGGCGTGAATCTCAGCATTATTCTCGCCGGCCATTCCCAGCACATCCACCACCTCGCCTATCGGGCTATTGGCCTCTTGCGGCCACTCCACTATTTTCACCACAGCCTTGTCTCCGGTCTTTCCGCCCTTGAGTTTGTCGAGCGGAATAAATATGTCGGTGGCCAGGAACTTGCTGTCGGTGGCCAAGTGGGCAAAGTATTTGCGCACGTGGAGCGTGCCCACAAACACCTGTTCCTTGCGCTCCACTATCTTCATCACTTCGGCCTCAGGTTCAAATCCCTCGCGCGCCGCGCTGATGTGCACCAGCACGCGGTCGCCGTTGAGAGCGTGCATCGAGTTGCGCTCGGCCACCATTATCGGCTCTGAATCTTCTCCGCTGATTATCACACTGTTCTTACCGTTGCTCCGGCGCACGAACAGGCCCTCAGCCACCGATGTCCGCTGTGCCGCCTTGTAACGGCCGGTGGTGGTCTCCTTTATAAAGCCGTCGGTGGCCAGCTGCTCCAGCAACTCCACCACCAGCGCACGTTTTTTGGGCGTATCGGCGCCCACACCGGCCGACACCTGCTTGTAGTTATACGCCGCATTGTCGGCGCTATTGAAAAAGTTTATCACTAAGTCGTGTAGCTCGCGACGCTCGGCCTTGAGCGAGTGGGTCATTTTCTTTTTACTCATACTTCTCTTTTATTATCCACCACTAAGTTACTACTTTTTTTCCATTCAGCAATATTTGTTCACGCCATATTTCAAAACCTCGGCGAAAAAACGCGGAGAACAGGTTCTGTCGGCACCCGTTCTCCGCTATATTTAGTTAATATGGTTTTCTTCTTGATATCTACTCGTCCATCACCATATTGGCAAATCTCACCACTCCTACAACATCCGCCAAACACGGCCCATCTTGGATATTGCAAAGTTAACTCGCAATCCATGCTCGCCCTGTCTCATTTTCACAAATCTTTAATCTCATTTTCACAAAAAATGCCATTCTCGGCACCTTTTCGCTTCCACAAGGCTACAGGGTTCTCCATTCTCGCACCAATTCCGACTCACCGAGGCGTTATGCGTATCCATTTTTGCGGCGCCGGCAGTGAATATGTGACTCAATATGTTGCGCATTTGGGCGTTATTGCTTAACTTTGCACCATAATTGCAACCACACAACACTGCAACAACTAATTTTTTAAACACATAAAAATCCAAGATGATTTACCCAATTTTAACACCTGAAGAAGCCGCCGAATTTGTCCTCAACGGAATGAATGTGGGCGTTTCGGGCTTCACAATACCGGGCAACCCCAAGGTGGTGCCTCCTGCTATTGCCGCCAAGGCTCGTCGTGAGCACGAGGCCGGCCGTGAGTTTAAAATCAATCTGTTCAGCGGTGCTTCTACCAACGACTACACCGACGGTGAACTATCGCGCGCCAACGCGCTCAACTTCCGCACGCCTTATCAGTCGCTGCCGGAGTTGCGCAAGCGCATCAACGCCGGCGAACTTCACTACAACGACCGCCACCTGAGCGAGCTGGCACAGGAATTCCGTTACGGATACTATGGCAAGATGGACATAGCCATCATCGAGGTTCAGAGCATTACAGACGACGGCGAAATCATCCTCGGCACAGCTGTAGGCAACAGCCCAACTTGGTTGCAAGTAGCCGACAAGGTGATAATAGAACTTAACGACCAGTTGCCCGAGACCATTCGCGGTCTGCACGACATCTACGTGCCCGCCGACCCTCCGGTGCGCCGCGAGATTCCCATCTATCACGCCAGCGACCGCGCCGGCAAGCCCACCGCTCACGTCGATCCCAAGAAGGTGCTGGGAGTGGTAAAGACTTCAATGCCGCTGGGTAAGAACGAGCTCTTCACTCCGGTTGACGACGTGACGCGCCGCATCGGTGAGAACGTATGCGCCTTCCTCATCAACGAAATGAAGCAGGGACGCATGCCCAAGTCGTTCCTCCCCATACAGAGCGGTGTGGGCAACATCGCCAACGCCGTGCTCGACGCTCTTGATTCGAGCACCGAGATTCCACCGTTTGAGATGTACACCGAGGTGGTGCAAGACAGCGTGCTCAAGCTTCTCGAAAGCGGACGTTGCAAATTCGCCAGCACTTGCTCCATGACTTTCTCGCACGAAGCCATGATGGAATTCTTCGCCGAGTCGGAGCACCTGCACGACCACCTGCTCATGCGACCCAGCGAAATCAGCAATAACCCCGAGGTTATCCGCCGTATAGGTGTCATATCCATGAACACCGCCATCGAGGCCGACCTCTTCGGAAACATCAACTCGTCGCACGTAAGTGGCACCAAACTGATGAACGGAATTGGCGGTAGCGGCGACTTCACTCGCAACGCCTACACTTCCATCTTCATGTGCCCGTCTATCAAGAAGGACGACTGCATCAGCACCATCGTGCCTATGGTGACACACGTTGACCACACCAGCCACTCGGTGGATATCATCGTCACCGACCAGGGTATCGCCGACCTGCGTGGCAAAGACCCCATCCAGGGCGCTTACGAAATTATCGAGAACGCCGCCCATCCGGTCTATCGCCCGCTTCTGCGCGAGTATCTGGACCTGTGTCAGAAGGGTGGGCACATCCTGCTCAACCACGACTTGGCCCTGTCGTTCCACCGCGCGCTTATCTCCGACGGCGATATGCGCAAGGCCGATTTCTCAAAATACCTGAAATAATACGTTTGTATCATACCGTAAGGCCGCGCTTCAACGCAAGAATTTGCTTAGAAGCGCGGCCTTCATTGTGCGTAGAACATAATTCCACAATGGAAAAGCCCAGGAAAATGGATGTCTTAATAAACCGCCATAACCGTCAGTGGGGGCATGACTACAGTACCATCCGAACAACAGACCCGTTCACCGTCGGGATGGAAGGAATACTTCTTGCCCACCAAAGCATGGGAGCTGACTTTCACCTCTGCGTTCCGCCAGTTCACAAGGAAATGGACGGTCTTGCCTTTGCGCTCGTAGGATGCGCTCAGCACATCAGGCACATTAATCTGTTCCAAATTGGTGAATATCTTTGATTTTCCACATTCCAGACGAATGGGATGCCGTGCTCGTCCTAACTGGAGGTACTCAGGGCACGCTTTTCTCCATTCGGTAAGCCGCTTAATCAGAGTAAGTGATGCCTCGCGGTCAGGTTTATATTCGGGAGAAAAATCTCGTTGTCCCCAGGCCCACATAATCTCCCCTTCATCATTGATTACCACAGTTAGGAAATCACCCGCGAGGAAGGAGTAGGCCAAGCGATACTGGAATATCTCCGGAGTCTGACGGCAGTTGACGAAATAGTCTCCGCACACATTGTTGCCCATGAAGTTTGTAACATATTCATGATAGATGTAGGCATATAGCGGCACAGGTTGTCCACCGTTGAAATTGAGCCCGTTACGATTGTCGGAGAAGAAAAGTTTTGGGATAAAAGGCTCCGATGCGCCGCTTTCGCAGCCCACGACCAATCCCGGATTCTCCTCACGCACTTTGTCGTAAAGTTTGTTCAGAGCTTCACTTTCCCATTTTCCAGGAGCTGCAGGATGGCCGTGCTCATGAGAATAACAAAAGTACGCTGTTCCGCCGTGGTTTTGGTCCATCATCTGGACGTAATCTATCCCCGAAGAACTGATTTTTCGCATCTCCCCCGCAAGAGTGTTTCTCGCGAATTCCGACGAAGGACAAAGGTCATAGCCGCTTCTTTGCCCGGGGCAAATCCTTGACGGCAACAAACGACCATCAGGACCTTTGCTCATATATTTCTCAAGATGCCCGTCGATGAAGGCTTGTGTTTTGTCATATTCCACAAGGTTGCTCTTTTGAGACCAGCTCATGCCGCTGCAATAGACCCCAACCTTTCCTCCTATTCCGTGCATACGGTTGACAAATTCCTTAAGGGCTTCTTCTCCGCCGTAAGGTGGCCACACGTAAGGCGGAGCCCAGGGAGCGGTTCCCTCCCAATGCATCAGCAGAGCCAACACGGGAGCCCCCGTCTGCCGGGTAAAGTCTTCAATAATCGGCATCGCATTCACGTAGGGGAAAAGTTTGTTGGGCGACATCTCGTCCATATCATGATGCCCCCTTACGCAATAGGTCACGACCACGTAGGGGTCAAAAAACCACTTAGGCAACGTTTTGTTTTTCTCAAGGCGGACAAAACCCTTGTTATGCGAATCGAAGTAACGACGATAGATATCCGCCGCATAGTGCCAATCCCCCTTGAAGCAGCCCAGAACTGTCTCATTGCCGGAAACGTAGGACCCTTTTTCCACACCGGGATAAAGCCTCATCAGCAGATGAATACCTTCTCCCATCTTGCGAAAATCCACGTGCCGTGTATTATACAGCGGGTCGTGTGCGCCAAAATAGACTCCGCCTTTGTGCGTCACCTGAGCGATAAAGGGGGAGGAAAGCATTCCGGGGTACATACCGAGGTGGCCAAAACTGGGATACTCCGGCTCGGTGTAGTTATGCTTGGATGCATCAGTGATGAAGGCTCCTTCGTTGTATGGCCACAAAATTCCTTCGTCCTCTGAGGAAGTCTCCTTGACAGAGACACAGGGGTACTCCATCCATTCTATTTGGTCATCAGTATCTACCTTCATCGAGAAATGGAAAAGCCCGTCCTTGCTGTCAGCCATAACGGAAACCCGCACCTGAAAGACTCGGTTAGGAAAGCCCGAGTAGGTGAAGGTCAGGCGTTTACCGCTCCGGTCAAACGCACATGTACGTGCGTCTGCAGCGGTATATAAATGAGGCGTGCCGTCTGCATCCAGGAATCGGATGCGGAAAAGCGGCTCATTATCAGTAGCGAGCAAATTCTCGTTTTGCCCAAGATAAGTTATCGCTCCGGTATTCTTATTCATGATAAGAGAATAGCCGGAATCCTTTATCGTTAGGGAAACGTCCTCTGCTCCCGGCGGTGTGCCGGCAATCACAAATAAAGCATGAGACAACAGCACCAACAGGCAGCAAATTTTCAACTTAACCATAATATTAATTTTAATAAATCATACTTGAATTCCTCTGCTTGCCAAAATTACAAAAAAAATCTTAGGCGGCAAAACACTGGAGCGCTTTTGGCATGGAATTTGCCGTACACTAATAATGCCGCAAGTGAACACTAAAACGGTGAAATATCCGTTTATTATATTGGGCAATAAGATTTAACCCATCAAGAACAAGGACTATGAAATATTTTATCGCCGAAAACGGCCAGCAAGTAGGCCCGCTCGAACTTGACGAACTCACCGCGCACGGCCTCACCGTGAACTCGCTCGTGTGGCACGAAGGATTGCCGCAATGGGAACGAGCGGCCAACATTCCCGAACTGCATACGCTTTTGGGCATCAATCCACAGCCACCCACGCCGCCACCTTTCGGCGAAACCATTCTGCCGGAGCCTCAACCAATCAGCCCCAAAACCGAGCTCGGAACATATTACACGCCTCAGCAACCCGTCATCATGCCACGGCCCACTAACTCGGCCGGAACAGCAGGCTTCATCCTCACCCTGTTCGCTTACTTTCTCTGCTGGATGCCGGGAGTCAACTCCACGCTGGGCCTGGCCGGACTTCTCTTATCCTTCATCGGACTCTTCAAAGAGCCCCGAGGACTCGCAATAGCCGGTTTTGTGATGTCGCTCATAGGCCTGGGCGGCACACTGGTTTTCATCAGCTCTTTCTTCGGAAACATGCTCGGAGGCGTCAATTTCCTGTTCCCGTTCCTCGAATAGCCACGCCCCCTCTGAAAGAATACGCACTTGTTTATCCCATAACACAGATATTCTTTGTAACTTTGCCGTGAAAAGTGAATTTCACCTCTAAGAATGAAGATAGGGAACATCGATTTGGGAGAGAGACCGGTCATGCTTGCTCCGATGGAGGACGTGACCGACCAGTCGTTCAGGCAGATTTGCCGTGAGCAAGGGGCGGATATGGTTTATACCGAGTTCGTCTCGGCCGACGCGCTTGTGCGTAACATCGCCAGCACCACACGCAAGTTACACATTGCACCGGCCGAGCGCCCTGCCGCCATCCAAATCTACGGCAAAGAAGTGGCTCCTATGGTAGAAGCCGCTAAAATCGCCGCTCAGGCAAAGCCCGATGTGCTCGACATCAACTTCGGCTGCCCGGTGAAAAAGGTGGCATCGAAAGGCGCCGGAGCCGGCCTGCTCAGGAACATTCCTCTTATGCTCCAAATCACACGCGAGGTGGTGAAGGCCGTAAACGTCCCCGTAACGGCCAAGACTCGCCTGGGCTGGGACCACGACCACAAAATCATTGTGGAACTGGCCGAGCAACTGCAGGACTGCGGCATTCAGGCTCTCACCATCCACGGGCGCACACGCTCGCAGATGTATAACGGCGAGGCCGACTGGACACTGATTGGCGAAGTGAAGAACAATCCACGGATGCACATACCCATCATAGGCAACGGTGACATCACATCACCGCAAAAACTGGCCGAATACTACAACCGCTACGGCGTGGACGGCATTATGGTGGGCCGAGCCGCTATAGGTTGCCCCTGGATTTTCCGCGAGATGAAAGAATTTCTCCGCACAGGTGAGATTCCGCAGATTTCCAACCGCGAAAAGATGCGCCTTATCCGCCGCCAAATAAGCGAGTCAATCGACCGCATCGACGAGTACCGCGGCATCCTGCACATACGCCGGCATCTGGCCGCCACACCGTTGTTTAAGGGTATCCCCAACTTCCGCGAGACGCGCATCGCCATGCTGCAGGCCGGAACCCTGGAACAGCTTACCGACATTCTCAACCATATCGAAAACAACATCTTACCGCTGCTATGAAAAGGGTTGCCGTAATAATTCTCAACTGGAACGGAGCCGCGCTTTTGCGCCGATACTTGCCTTCGGTTCTGGCAAATACCGATGCCGATATCGCCGACGTGATTGTGGCCGACAACGGCAGCACCGACGAGAGCCGCAAAGTGCTCGCCCACGAGTTTCCCGGTGTTAAAACCATCCTCTTCGACAGCAACCACGGATACGCAGGGGGCTACAACCTGGCACTGGCCGAGTGCGCCCACTACGAATACTCCGTGCTGCTCAATAGCGACGTCCGCACTCCCGCAGGCTGGCTGCAGCCTCTTTTCGCGCACATGGAGCAAAACCGGCAAGTGGGTGCCTGTCAGCCCAAGATTCTGCAAGACCGCGACGATGACAAGGCCACGTTTGAATATGCCGGCGCGGCCGGAGGGTTCATCGACCGTAATGGATTTCCATTCTGCCGGGGGCGCATCTTCGCCACCGTGGAAGAAGACCACGGACAGTACGACACAGAGCAACCGACAAGCGTATTCTGGGCCACCGGAGCATGCCTGATGGTACGCACCGAGTTGTATAACCGACTTGGCGGCCTCGACAGCGGTTTTTTCGCCCACATGGAGGAAATCGACCTCTGCTGGCGCATACGCCTTGCCGGATACGACATCACGGCGGTGACACAGAGCCATATCTATCATTTGGGCGGTGGCTCACTACCACAGGGTAACCCTCGAAAAGTGTATCTGAATTTTCGCAACAATCTGGTGCTGATGCACAAGAATTTACCTCAAAAACAAGGCCGCCGGTTACTATTCATTCGCCGACTCTACGACACGCTGGCCATGCTGGTGGAACTGGCGAAATTCCGCTTCGCCAACGCCGGTGCCATTCTGCGAGCTCATCGCGACTTCCGACGGATGAGACAGCGCTACAACACGTTCCCCGAGCGCGATGCCCGCGCCGATTTGCCACAATGCGGTTGCAACATCATCGTTGACTACTACCTGCGGCACCGGCGCACGTTCTGAAACGTGCGGCACCAAACAGGTAAAATCTCATTCCCGGTTCTGCGGTTTTAGCTCACCACGTTCTGCGGCGTTCCGCTTAAGAATGCGCGCACATTGTCCACTGCTATCTGCATCAGCCTGGCGCGTGCCTCATTGCTGGCCCAGGCTATGTGTGGAGTAATGTGGCAGTTCCTGGCCTCAAGTAGCGGATTGGTCTCCTCCGGTGGTTCCTGACTCAGCACATCGAGGCAAGCCGCGGCTATGATGCCGCTATTGAGCGCGTCGGCCAAGTCTTGCTCCACCACCAGCTGACCGCGGCCGGTGTTAATCAGGATAGCGCCTGGTTTCATCAAGCGCAATCGATGAGCATTCACCATCCCGGCCGTCTCGGGCGTGAGCGGACAATGAAGCGACAACACATCGCTCATGGCGAACAGGCTGTCGAGATCCACTTTTTCTATTCCTTGCGGCAACTCAGCCGGCTGCTTCGATGTGTTAGCGATTACTTTCATGCCCATGCTCAGCGCTATCCCCGCCACAGCTTTCCCTATCCTACCCAGCCCCACTATGCCCATCGTCTTGCCGGCCAATTCAGTTACCGGAGAACTGATGTAGCTAAAGTCCTTGCAACGGCTCCAGCGGCCCGCTCTCACCTCCTGAGAATAAATCTCAACAGGCGTTACCACACAGAGCAGGTGCGCAAACACCATCTGAGCCACCGAGGCCGTGCTGTAGGCCGGAACATTGGTCACTACTACACCATGCTCGGCAGCAGCAACCGTATCCACGATATTGTAACCTGTGGCAAGTACACCTATATACCGCAACTGAGGCAACGCCTCAATTTGCGCCCGCGTGAAGGGAACTTTGTTTGTGAGCACCACCTGCGCGTCCTTCACTCTGTCGCGCACCTCGTTAGCCTCGGTGCGGTCATATATCACGCAATCGCCCAGCGACTTCAACTCGCTCCACGACAAGTCGCCCGGATTGCCGGCATATCCGTCAAGTACCACTATCTTCATCTTCCGTATCAGCTATTTTGCTTTTCATCATCACAAAGATAATCACTTTTCGCCGAACTTTACTAACTTTGCACAAAACTTCTCACATCTATGAAGAAACAACTAAGAATATGGCTCGAAGCCATCAGATTGCGCACACTGCCCGTTTCTCTCTCGGGCGTTATAATGGCTATGGGCATAGCGCAGTGGTACGGGAAATTTAATTGGATTCCGGCCCTGCTCTGTGTGGCTTTTGCCGTTCTGGCGCAGATTGCATCTAATCTGGCCAACGAATACTATGATTTCTTGAGTGGGGCCGATAAGGCAGGCCGCGTGGGGCCTCGCCGCGGGGTCACTGAGGGCGACATCAAGCCACACACCTTGCGCAACGTCACATACGCCACACTGGTCGCGGCGATGGCAGTGGGGTGCGGCCTGATTCCCTTCGGCGGATGGTGGCTCGTGCCGGTGGGCGCGTTCATAGCTCTGGGTGTGCTGGCCTACAGCACCGGACCCTATCCACTATCCTATCACGGACTGGGCGAACTGGCCGTGTTCATCTTCTACGGCTTGATTCCCGTAAATTTTTCCTATTACATAATAGCCGGCCACTTCTCGCCGCTGGCCTTGTTGGCCTCAATCACAATAGGGTTTATGGGTGTAAACGTGCTGTTGGTTAACAACTACCGCGATGTTGACGACGACCGCGATGCGGGAAAACGCACCTCGGTGGTGATTTTCGGCCGTAAACCGGCCGCCGCCGCTTATCTCATCAATGGTTTCATGGCCATCTCGTTCCTTGCCCCGCTGTGGCTATTACTTGCCTTTAGCGGCAAAATCAGCGCTTGGTCGCTCGCGATTCCGGTGCTGTATCTGGTTATGCACACCGCCACATGGAACAAGCTCACGCATCGCGACGGAGCCGCGCTCAACCCTCTGCTGGGTGCCACTGCTCGCAACATGCTCATCTTCACCGTTCTTATGGCTATATCGCTATCGGTATTCTAACACATCTGCTATCTGGCTCTGAGTCATAGCCGGATAATGCGACTTCAGGAACCTACGCAATAGTTTCAGCGACTCCTCGGGCGTGCAATTCACCCGCAATCGCTCCGCACCAAAGAAGTCTTCCGGCGTGCAGTATCGTGCCACGCCCCAGCCGTAGTTTCGGCCCTTACGGTCCACCTTATACTCGAATGCGGCTATCAGCACGTGCCCCGACATCTGCAGATGCGTAATCAGAGCCTCAAAGCCGGGTCGAGCCTTCCGAGGTTTAGACGGCCGCACCGCCTGAGCATGCTCACGTTTATATTCCCTAACCAGCGGATTGCTCTCACGCTTGGCTCGCGGCGATTCATAGCCACAAAGTTTCTTCAACTCGCCCGAGAGTAGCGACTTGTTCTCGCAAATCACGCTTAACACGCCGCGCTCGTCGGCCGACAGCACATGCAACGCGCGCCTATAATTCACCAAGTGCGGAAACACTTCCATCGACACAAAGCATGCCTTCGACCTGAAGAACTTCCCATAGGCGCAGTCGGCCTCCAGAATTATATCGCTCTTCCAGTCCCACACGCCCATAGTCTTGTCGTCGGGGAACCACAACTCCACCGGTGTTTCTTCCTCCAACGAGAAGTCGGGAATCTCACTCTCAAAAAACGGCAGAAATCCACGTTCGTTAACCAGCCGAGCCACATCGTGAGGAGTATGTATCATAATCGCACGCCTTTTTTAGTTACAACAATTCTTCCCAAATTTACGTAAATCCAAGCAATTTTCCATGAAAAAGAACGAATAATTTTGCAGTTTGAGAAAAAACTCCTACCTTTGCAACGCTTTTACGGAGACTCGCTAGCTCAGCAGGTAGAGCATCACACTTTTAATGTGGGGGTCTTGGGTTCGAGCCCCAAGCGGGTCACAGAGACTGCAACGCTGCCAATCCATCGTGGACCGGTAGCGTTTTTTCGTTACTCCGCTTCACCCGCCACGCCGAAGCACAAGACTATTTGAAAAGTGCGCAATAATTCGTATCTTTGAGGATTAAATAACATTATCACCAATGAAAAAACTAACATTAATATCATTCATAATCGCGCTTGCTGTCAGCGCAAACGCACAAAGCCAATTTAACATGACTAACAAAATCGTAAAGCAAGACCTTCAACTCACGCAACAGTGGGATAAGACGTTTCCCAAGAGCGACAAAGTGAATCACTGCAAAGTGACGTTCGTTAACCGATATGGCATAACGCTTGCCGGCGACCTCTACGCCCCCAAGCAAGCCGCATCCAAGTTGCCGGCCATTGCCGTCTGCGGCCCGTTCGGAGCCGTTAAGGAGCAATGCTCGGGACTTTACGCGCAGACTCTGGCCGAGCGTGGCTTCATAGCACTGGCTTTCGACCCGTCGTTCACCGGCGAGAGCGGCGGTCATCCGCGCCGCATGGCTTCGCCCGATATCAACACCGAAGATTTCATGGCCGCCGTAGATTTCCTCTCTACCCTTGAGCAAGCCGACCCCGAGCGAATAGGAATCCTGGGCATCTGCGGTTGGGGAGGACTGGCTCTCAACACAGCCGCACTCGACGCGCGCGTCAAAGGCACTGTGGTTATGACAATGTACAACATGAGCCGCGTCAGCGCCAACGGTTACTTCGACTCTGCCGACAACGAGGAGGCTCGCCACCAGGCACGCGAGACCATGTGCCGCCAGCGCACCAAGGAATACGCTCAGGGCTACTATGAGCAGGGCGGTGGCGTGGTTGATCCCCTGCCCGCCGACGCGCCGCAGTTTGTTAAGGACTACTACGACTACTACAAGACTCCGCGCGGCTACCATGTGCGCTCGGGCAACAGCAACGACGGCTGGACCGTGACCGGATGCATGTCGTTCATGAACCAGCCCATCCTGTGCTACTCCGGAGAGATTCGCTCGGCGGTTCTTATGATTCATGGCTCGGAAGCACACTCGCTCTATTTCTCCAAGGACGCCTTCGCCGACATGACTCGCAACTCGGCCTTCGCCGGCAACAAAGAACTGATGATAATACCCGGTGCCACCCACTGCGACCTTTACGACGGCGGCTCCAAGGGGTATATCCCATTCGACAAGATTGCCGGCTTCTTCACCGACAACCTTAAGTAACCACTTCGATAAAAAACAATAGTGCTCGTCAAAATCAAGCCCGGCTTAATTGTGAATTAGCCGGGTTTGCACTATCTTTGCAGAAAATAATCACACAACGCATAAGACGATGAAAAAAATAAATGTTGCCGTCGATGGCACTTCTTCAAGCGGCAAGAGTTGCATGGCCCGAGCCCTGGCCGAATACTCGGGCCTGACCTACATCGATAGCGGTGCCATGTACCGAGCCATCACACTCTATTGTCTCGACAACGGCCTTATCAGCGACGGCAAAGTGGATGAAGACGCTTTGCGCAAGGTTATCGACTCCATCTCCATCACATTCGCTAAAAACGATAACGGGCTCCAAGACACATATCTCAACGACGTGAACGTGGAGAAACAGATACGTGGGCTGCGTGTCTCTAACAGTGTTAGCATCGTGGCCGCCATCCCATTCGTGCGCCACGCCATGGTGGCCCGGCAGCAGGCCATGGGCAAGAACAAGGGCGTGGTAATGGACGGCCGCGACATTGGAACCACTGTGTTTCCCGACGCCGAAATCAAGGTGTTTGTCACCTGCTCGGCTCACGAACGCGCCATGCGGCGCTTCCGCGAGTTGCAGAGCAAAGGCGATACTCAGGTCACATTCGACGACGTGCTTGCCAACGTACAGATGCGCGACAAAATCGACTCCACTCGCGAGGAAAGCCCGCTTCGCAAAGCCGACGATGCCATTGAACTCGACAGCACTCACATGCTACTTGACGAGCAGAACCGGTGGCTTATCCGGCTCTACGACAATTACAAGGAACAACCCTAAAAATCCGTTCACATCACGTGGTGACTATTGAAATCGACAAGGGCTCGGGATTCTGCTTCGGCGTGACCACTGCCATCAGAAAAGCGGAAGAGGAACTGGACAAGAACGGTCACCTCTACTGCCTTGGCGACATTGTGCACAACAGCAACGAGGTGGAACGCCTGCGCAACAAGGGGCTTGAAACCATAACACACGAGCAAATGCGCAGCCTGCACAACGTTAAAGTCCTGTTTCGGGCACACGGCGAACCGCCCGAGACCTACGCCATAGCGCAGCGCAACGGCATCGAAATTATCGACGCCACCTGCCCAGTGGTGCTGAAATTGCAGCAACGCATTCATCAAGCCTACAACGACCGAGCCACCGACAAGCCCCAAATCGTGATTTACGGCAAGCGAGGGCACGCCGAGGTCAACGGGCTTGTGGGACAGACGCAGTCGGAAGCCATCGTTATCGAATGTATCGACGAAATAGATAAAATCGACTACACGCGCGACATTTTCCTCTATTCTCAGACCACCAAGTCGGTGCAGGAATTTCGTCGCATTGCCGAAGAAATAGGCAAGCGCGTCAACGGACAAGTGGATTTTAAGAGCTTCGACACCATCTGCCGCTCGGTTGCCAACCGCATTCCACAGATACGCCTCTTTGCCGAGAAGCACAGCCTCATCCTCTTTGTGGCCGGCAGCAAAAGCAGCAACGGACGCATCCTATTCCGCGAATGCCTCGATGTTAACCCCAACTCACACCTCATCAGCAACGAGACCGAGATTTGCGACGAATGGCTACACAACACCGACTCCATTGGCATCTGCGGCGCCACTTCCACCCCGATGTG
The DNA here is from genome assembly GCA_902786725.1 of uncultured Bacteroidales bacterium. Classification (GTDB taxonomy): domain Bacteria; phylum Bacteroidota; class Bacteroidia; order Bacteroidales; family Muribaculaceae; genus Sodaliphilus. The sequence continues at coordinate 953 of CADADP010000009.1, read as the reverse complement.
GCTCATGAATAATGTGAAAGAAAGCGTGGAGCAACGTCTCGGGCAAAAATCCACTAACACCTCAAATGAATAGCGACGAACTTAATAGCCTTAAAGATTTCCTCGACCGTGAGGCTCGGCGCATCAACAGCCCCGACTTCATTGCTCACGACCCCGTACAATTCCCGCGACGCTTCAGCCGCCTGCAAGACATAGAGATTGTGTCGCTCCTGTGCGCCACCATCGCCTGGGGTAACCGCAAGATGATTTGCTCCAACTGCGAGAAAATGCTCGCCATCATGGAGAACGACCCCTACGCCTACGTAATGGACCGAGCTTATGAGGCTCTGCCCGACCGTCTCAATATCCACCGCACGTTTTTCGCGGCCAACTTCAAGAATATGCTCCGCGGACTGAGACAAATCTACGTAACCCACGATTCTCTGCACGACTTTGCCCGGCACCACCACGTGGAACTCGATGCGGAACCGGCATGGAAACTGGTGGAACACATTCAGCACGAGTTCTTCCTGGCAAATGGATGCCACGACTCGCGATGCCTGCCCACCAAACTCGCCGACACTGCCCTTAAGCGTGTGAATATGGCTCTGCGGTGGCTTGTTCGCGACGACGGCATCGTGGACCTGGGCGTGTGGAACGTTATCACGCCTGCTCAACTCTTTATCCCGCTCGACGTTCACGTGGGCAACACCGCCCGTTCACTGCGACTCATCACACGTCGAGCCAACGACAAGCGCACTGTTCTTGAGCTCACCGAGGCATTGCGCCGGATGCGACCCGATGACCCGGTACTCTACGACTACGCCCTCTTTGGTGTGGGCATTGGCGTTTAACCCGAATCGGTTCATAGCAAAGAGGGTGTGTCATAATTCTGGCGCACCCTTTTGTTGTAACATGTTGTAAAACATATAGCAAAGCCTCTACTTTCCCAAGCGGAGGCTTTGTTATGTCAG
>CADADP010000008.1 GCA_902786725.1 uncultured Bacteroidales bacterium | reverse complement strand
GGAATTACGGTGAACTCGGCGGTAGCGGTCTCGTCCTTTACATCGCGATAGCATCCGGGCATATTAAGCTCGTGCGAGCTAAGTCCTGTTCCTGCCGCAGGGGAGTAGGGCTGAATGGTGTAACCTTTATAGAGAAGACCTTTGTTATATAATTGCTTCAGGAGCCACCACAGCGATTCGATATAGCTGTTTTTATAGGTGATATACGGGTCGTTCATATCCACCCAGTATCCCATGCGGTGAGTGAGGTCCTCCCATTCATGAGTGTATTTCATCACCTCATTACGGCAGGTGGCATTATATTCATCGACACTGATTTTGGTGCCTATATCCTCCTTGGTGATTCCGAGGGATTTCTCCACGCCAAGCTCCACGGGCAGCCCGTGAGTGTCCCATCCGGCTTTGCGTAAAACTTGAAATCCCTTCATGGTCTTATATCGGCATACGATGTCCTTGAGCGTTCGTGCCATAACGTGATGAATGCCCGGCATACCATTAGCCGAAGGCGGTCCTTCGTAGAAGACGAACGAGGGAGCTCCTTCGCGCTCCTTGATGCTTGCTGCGAACACGTTTTCGCGATCCCAAATGTTGAGGACATCTTTATTTACTTCGCTAAGATTGAAATTGTTGTATTCGTTAAATTTTTTCATCAGTTAAGAGTTGGTTTCTTCGTAAATGTTGAAGTGTCTCACCATGACGGAGGTGAGAAGTTGTGACTTATTTAAGTTTTCCACCTTTAATGCCCTTTCCCATGGAGAAGATGTTGGCATCGAAGTTGGTGGTCTTGTTTCCTTGCTCGCGTTTGCGCTTAATAGCAAGCTTGACAAGACGGTCCATGAGCTCGCTGAAAGAGAAACCATTACCATTGTTTTCCCAAAGGTAGAAAGAGAGTGAACCTGGAATGGTGTTGATTTCGTTGACATAAATGTTGCCGTATTTGCCGTCGATCATCACGTCCACACGAGCCACACCGTGGCATGAGAGCACCCGGAAAGTTTCGCCCGCAAGAAATTGTATGCGCTCAGTAACGTCTTTTGGCAGGTCGGCCGGGAACCGCTTGGATGAAGCCTGCATACCCTTAGCGCCTTTGTGACCGCCCATGTATTTGTCTTCGTAAGAGAGAATGTCTCCGCTCATTATGGGTTGTTCCAAAACTGAAGTTTCATAGTCATCGCAGTCGCCAAGCACGGCGCAGTTAATCTCCTGGAGGTCTTCGACCATATCCTCGACAATGATGCGCGTGGAGTAGATTTCGGCGTCGTTAATTTTTTCGATTAATTCTTCACGATTGGCGGCTTTTCCAATACCCACGCTTGAGCCGAGGTTGGCTGGCTTGACGATTACGGGATAGCCCAGTTTTTGCTCAATGCGAGAGATTAGCGTGTCGCGTTGCTTAAACCACTGCTTGTCGGTGAACCAGACGTAGTCCACTACCGGGATGTTCTCTTGACTGAGAATCATTTTCATTGTGATTTTGTCCATGCCGTTGGCACTGGCCAGGGTGTTGCATCCGGCGTATGGAATGCCTATGGTTTCGAGCACGCCTTCGAAGGTTCCGTCTTCGCCATTAGAGCCGTGAAGAACCGGAATCACCACGTCGATTCGAGTAAGTATGTCGCTACCGAAAAGCGGTTTTTTCTCTTTATAAAGGTTGTAATTTCCAAATTCGGGCCGCATATAGACCTGAGTGCATTGTTGCAGCAGGGCCTTGATGTCGCGGTAGTTGGCCACGTCGAATAGAGCATCGCCTGTGTACCATAACCCTTGTTTGGTGATATAGATGGGAGTGACGTCGTATTTCTCCCTGTCGATGGCGTGCATAGCTTGTGAAGCCGAGATTACGGAAATCTCATGCTCCGTTGAGCGTCCGCCAAAGAATACTCCAATGTTTGTTTTCATCGTCAGTGTGATATATATTATGTTATTCAGTTACTTAAAAGTGTCGGGCAAATCGTTCTCGTAGAGCACGGTGTCGCCGGCTTGCGCGATTGTGGCAAGAGTCTGCTGCGCTTGTGCGAGAGTGTCAACGATGTGCAGGTTTTCTTTAGGAAACCCTTTAGCCGTGATTCCGCTCACGATAGCTTCGCGGTTATATTGCCCTACGATAATGGCCACATCCACGGTTTCGGCGATATGTTCACCGAAAGCCTTGTTTAGTGATAGCTGTTCGCTACCAAGCTCAATCATTCCCGGTGTTATTACAATGCGCTTTCCGGTGTTCATTCCGGCGAGAACGTCGAGGGCCATACGCGAGCCTGTGGGGTTGGAGTTGTAGGCATCGTCGATTATGGTGATACCGCCGGCCGAGCGCTTGACGTTGAGCCGGTGCTCCACTTGCTCAATTTTGCTTACCGCATAGCGGATTTTGTCGTCTTCTACACCAAGTTTCATCGCCATAGCTACGGCAGCGATAAGGTTGGAAATATTGCATTCACCCACAAGTTTGGTGGTAAGTTCCAGAGCCTTACCATTGCCATTCACGGTGAAAGATGTGCCATGGGCTGAATAGGAGATATTAGAAGCGTAGAAATCAATACCTTCGCCGTTATTAACCGAGTAGCGCAGAGCAGGTACGTTGGAAACGGGACGGTTAGCTACGTATTCAAAGTCGTTGTTAAGGAGGACCAACCCGTCGGCAGGCAGGGCATCGGCAAGCTCAAACTTGGTGCTCTGCACGTTGTCGATAGACTTGAACGTCTCAAGATGCTGTTTGCCAACGGCTGTGATGATGCCATATCGAGGATGAGCTATATCGCATATTTCGCGGATGTCGCCGGGCTTTTTAGCCCCCATTTCGCAGATGAAGATTTCGTTGTAAGGCTCCATGTGCTCACGAATTGTACGGACTACGCCCATGGTGGTGTTGAAACTACCGGGTGTCATGAGTACTGAGAATTTTTCGCTCAAGATGCGGTATAGGTAATGCTTGGTGCTGGTTTTTCCATAGCTACCGGTAATTCCAATCACCGTGAGGCCAGGCATTTGTGCAAGTCGGTTCTTGGCGTCGGAGATGTAGCGGTGGGCAATGTGTTTCTCTACCGGTCGCAACATTGTGTTTACGGCAATTGTGACCGCGTAGGAGAAGGATAACGCAAGCAGGGCGATGATGATGGCGATATGGAGGTCGCAAGAGACTGCAACAGCGGCAATGATGGCCAGGATAAGAAGCATCTCAATGGTGAACATGCGCTTGACGCGTGCAGTGAATACCAACGGAAGTTTGTGTTTTTCTCTGGCAGCATACACGCATTGTCCTGCAAGTACCAGAGCTATTATAGAAACGTTATAGACATTGGTGTAAACGTAATTTACCAGCATCATTACCATAGCTGTGAACGTGAGTACACGCTTTACGGTGATGTGTTCTTCAGAGGTGCGAAGCCACTTAATGTAACGGCTGTTGAAGTAACTGTTCTGTTGCAGCATCTGCATGTCCCACTTGACCATGAAGAAGAGTTCTGTAGCGGTGACAATGAGGAAGATGATGTATGCTATGTTGAGCGCGTATTCCATTGTTTACGTTGAGGTTTTTAATCAGAACTTAAGAAAGAGTTGAGTACCGCGGCGAATTGCACCGGGTTGTCGAGAAAACTGTAGTGTCCGCATCCCGGGAACGAGACCAGACCGGCATCGGGAATGAGGCGTTCCATGGTCTTGGCATCGGAGAGAGGAGTTGCGGTGTCGGCCTCGCCCCAAATGAGCAGGGTGGGGCACTGAATGTGAGGCAGACAGTGCTTAAGATCGGTGTTGACCAATCGGCTCATAATTGCTCTCATTCGAGGTGAAGACGCGGCATAGTCGGCGCTTCCGGCACGCTTACGGAAACGTTCCAAGAGCTTTTCGCCACGCTCATGTCCCATGAGTAGATGCACAAGATGCTTAACTGCCTTGTAGCTATATACTTTCCAGTAGTATCGGAGTGTGCGGTGCGGTTTGATACCGGCTGCATCCACGAGCACCATTTTGTTAACAGGGTTATGCGAGGCATACTTGATAGCAACGCGTCCACCATGAGAATGACCGATAAGAATCGGAGACTGGATGTCTTCGATACGAATGAGTTCGTGTAGCATGGAGTCGTATTCGTCCACTCCCCAGACTGATGTGGGCTCGGTACTGAGTCCGCAGCCAGGGAAGTCGATGTTGAAGACCTTAAAACGGTTAACAAGTACATTCTCAATGCTCGCCACAGTGGTGCGGTTGCATCCCCATCCATGCATAAGCACGACAGGGGAGCCCTCGCCACAGACGGTGTAGGCGAGCTTAACACCCATTATTTCAGCCACTTTTTCCATACTGCCTTAAAATAACCCACAAAGTTAGTGAATTATTAGCATTTATGCACTAATTGCGGCAGGTTTTTTTGAAAAACGGTCGCTGAGTGAAATGCTACTGAACGGGAGAGTTATAATGCGAGGAAAGAGTAAGAGCTATCTTAAGATATTTATCGCTGACCCACAGATTGCTTATATTCAAGAATTTTGTTTTGCAACTCGGCGTAAGCATCGATGTGCTTGTCGCACGACTGCTGGTAGAGAAGCTGCGCCTCGAGAAGGTCGGACATCTTGCAAGTGCCAGCTTGGTAGAAGTTTTGGTGGAGCCGGAGGTTCTCTTCGGCCTGTTCGATGCTTCGCTGAGCGATTGAGAGAAGTTGTCGCGCTTCCATGACGCTGTTCCATGCGTTCTGCATGCGAATTTGCAGTAGTTTGGCTTTGTCGTTTTGTTCGTCTATAGCCTTTTGGTGCTCAATCGTCTTGCGCTTGATCGCATAAGAGCCTCCCCACCAGTTTGTGATGGGAATGCTGACAGTGGCGAAAACCAAGCCGAAATGGTGGTTGTTGTTGAGCAGATTATGGTAGTTATAACCGGCTCCAACCGCGACCGAAGGAAGGTTTTGCCCAACGGCGAGATTCTTTTGCAGTCTTGAGGCCTCGACTTGCTTATCGAGTAACTGATACTCTGTGGTGGCAAACAGCGCATTAGCGTGGTCTTGCTTAGTGGGTAGCTCGATAGAAGAGTTGATGTTGGCAACGAGCGAAAAAGATGTGTCGCGCAAGCCGCAGTACTGAGCCATCATGAGTTTAAGAATGCTTATGCCGTTGTGGAGTTTCAGCTTCTGACTTTCCACGTCGTTTTGCCGAAGCTCCACTTGTAACAAGTCGTTGCGGAGAACCACACCGGCGCGAACTGCCACATCCACATCTTTGTGAATGCCGGCGAGTAATGCCTCGACCTTTTCGATAGTCTTCATTTTTTCTTGCAGAGTGACAATCTGCCAAAAGTATTGTTCAGATGTCTTTTCTACCTCTTTTTCAGAGAGCTGTAGTTGGAGCTGGCTAACATCTTCACCGACTTTAGCCAAGCGATTACCATTAAAAATCTGGCCACCGGCGAAGACCGGTTGCATAGCCATAACCCCGGCGATGGTGCCATTCTTCATCATTGAGAGAGTAATGGGATTAGAGAGGCCGACCAATGCTTCGGGCGGTAGAGATGAGGCTAAGGAAGTTGCTATCGAAGGTGGTATAATCTCAGCCGGATTGAGTGATGTTTGGGCCATGCCTTTGTTGGCATTGAACCATAGCCCGGTGGCACTGACATTAGGGAAATACTTAGTAAAAGCTTCCTTGCGCTGTTGCTGCGCTACCACTATACTTTGGCGAGCGTTGCGAACAGCTATGTTGTTATGTAGAGCCGAATCAATAATCTGCTCAAGACTATAGGATTTTTGAGCCGATAACGTCCCGATACAAACGGCGCAAATGGCGATAGAGAATAACCTTTTCATGACTTTTTTAAATTTACTTTCCAATAAACCACGGGGAGCATGGAGACCACCATAATAAGTGAGCCAATGCCCCCTGCGAATATAGTGACACCGACAGGCATCCAGAAACTGGATTGGGCTATAATCATGGGTACAACGCCAACGGCAGTAGTGGCGGTGGTGAGGAAAATCGGCACCATACGACGCTTTCCGGCTTCGTAAGCGGCACGACGTACAGCCTCATTATAAGATTTGGAGTCAATTACCTCGTGCTTATGCTCGGCCACATACTTGTTGATAAGGTCGATTGCGTGCTCGAATATGAGAATCTCGTTACGCATAATCATACCCATGAGAGTGATGAGTCCGAAGATGGAAGTTAAACCCAGTGCACGATCCATAAGTCCCAGCCCGATGAGAGCTCCTGGAGTCATCAGCCCCAGAGCGGCCATACAGACTGTGGTGATGCCAAACTTCTTGAAGTTGAAGAGCAAGAAAAAGAAAACGATAATCATGGCAATGGCAATGCCACCGATAATCTGAGGCAGAGCCTCGTTGCCATATTCAATTTCGCCGCCAACCTCGCACCGAACTCCTTGAGGAAGTGTTATCTCGTTTTGCATTATCTGAGCAATGCGTCTCTCAACGGGGCTTGTATAGACACCTTGCGCAAAGTGTGCCATAACCGTTATGCAGCGTTCACCTCCGCGATGCGTGATTCGGCTTTCGCTCCAAATCGGTTTTACAGAGGCGATCTGCCGCAGAGGAGCAGTGCTATTAGTGTTGCTTAAACCGGCAGAAATCATTGTGGCAGGCGTGGCTATCCCAAAATTCTCTACATCGGAGAATGTCATGTCGTTGTCGTCCTTCACCACTACAGGTAATTCGTAGTCGCCTTCCCAAATCTGGCCCACTCTCAGGTCGCCGGACGTGGCACTGAGAGCCAGTGCCGCAGAGGAGCGAGTGATACCTAACTGCGCGCTACTAACCGGGTCTAACTCGACATTTATGATTGGAGATGGCAGGAAATAATCGGAATGCACCCATTCAAGTTCCGGCATCTGACGCATTTGTTCCATCAGACGTTCAGCAGCCACGTGTAGCGAGTCGATGTTGCTGCCATAGAAGCGGTATTCCAATTCATTGACCTCCAGATAATCGAGCCGCTTGAATTTCACATAGGCGTTAGGGAAAGCTTCGCTTAGTTTCGGCTGGTATGTGGCCATCAGGTCGAGTGTCGCTTTGTCGGATGTGGTGTTGACAATGAACTGAGCGTAGTTGCGTCCGGCCATTTGGGGGGCGTATGCGTCCATGAATCGAGGTGATGAGCATCCTATGAATCCAGTCATTCCGGTTATGCGCTCATCATGTTGCATGGCGTGGCGAACAGAATCGGCCACGATAGTGGTTTCATGCATGCCTTTACCTTCGGGAAGGAAAATTTCGATGGCAAACTGGTCGCGGTCGGCGTACGGGAACAGGCGAATCTTGAGCGTGGGCATTATGAGCGATGATAGCAGAATGATGCCAATGCCACCGCAGATGGTAATCCACGGATGTCGGAAAGTCCACTCGAGAACGCTATTATATGTTTTTTGTACCCATCGGGTAATGGCGTTTCCATCGGTGCTGACCTTATCAGGCTTAATGATTTTCACTTCCAGAAGTGGAATAATGGTGACTGCGAGCAGCAGTGAAACCATGAGGTTGATGGTAATGGTCCAAGGGAAATCCTTCAGAGCGTCGAGAAATACCCCTCTCATCGTAACCAAGAAGGGGAAGAAAATGGCGCAGATGCAGATTGTGGCCAGCATCATAGGCATGAAGTATTGCTTAACACTCTCGATGGCGGCTTTCTTAGGCTCAATCCCCTTGCCGAGGTATTCGAGGTATCCATCGATGACCACTATGCTGTTATCAACAATCATTCCAAGTACCACGATGAGTGCGGCCAGCGTGACTATGTTAAGTTCGATGCCGGCCAGATACATTAAAGCTACGCTGACGAATGTGCTCAGCGGAATGGTGATTGCCGCCACAATGGCCGAGCGCAGAGGGAAGAGTACCATCATTACAAGAATGATTACAATCATTGCTATTATGAGGTCGCGCAAAAATGAACTGACGCTAAGAGCAACCACTTTAGGCTTGTCGGCAATACGAGTAATGGTGACATCATCGGGCATTTCAGTTTCTCGGAAGTCATTTAGCACCTTATCAACCTTCTCACCATAATCCACCACATTATTGCCTGGAGTCATTTCCATTGACAGCAGGATACAGGGGTGGCCATCGTATTCGATGCGACTATTACTTGCGTCGTATTCGCGTACAACGCGAGCCACATCTCGCACTCGGGCCACTTTGCCCGATACGGGGTCGCTGAATATGATTTGGTTAGCGATTTCCACTTCGCTGTTTTCTGTAGGGGCCACGTGGATTGGTATCTGCTGGTCATCGTCGCTAATACTACCGCTCATGGTGGTTAAGCCTTGAGCCTGCAAACGGCTGAAAAGCATTTGCTGCCCAATTCCGTAGGCTTGAAGCCGTTGGCGGTCGATGTAGAGTGAAATCTGCTCTTTCTGTTCGCCATAGGTCTTAACGTTGGCTACCGACGGGATGCGTCGCAATCGGTCGGAGAGGTCATCGCTATATTGCTTCAACTCGCGGTAACTGCGTTGCCCACTCTCGATGGCAATGAGGAGCGCAGAGGTGTTTCCGAAGTCGTCGTTGACCACAACTGCCAGAACTCCGGCCGGAAGTTGAGCCTTGAAACCATTAAGTCCATGCTTGATTTTGGACCAGACCTCGTCTTTGTTGTTAACGTTATCGTTGAGTTTCACCATCACTATGCACATGCCATTCTGGGACGTGGTTGTGGTCTTGTCGCGGTTGACTTCTCCGAATGTGAAGAGGTACCGTTCGAGAGGACGAGCGACTTGTTGTTCAACCTCTTCGGTGGTGGCTCCCGGATAAACTGCCACCACAACACCTTGCCGAATGGTGGTGTGCGGAAATTCGTCTTTCGGCATGACGTACATGCCGTAAATGCCGAGTACGAACAAGATACCAATAATCAGCAACGATATGGAATAGTGCTCCAATGGCCATTTGATCCAAGACGTGCTATCTTTCATTTTCCGATATGCTTTAATTAAAAGACTACTTTTGTGCCTTCGCTAAGTTTCTGATACCCTTCGGTAACAATGCGTTGGCCATCGCTAATGCCACTAATGATAGAGATATTATTGCCAAGTGTAGCGCCAACAGACACGATAGTGCGGTGTGCTGTGCTATCGTTAGCAACAGTCCAAACGAACAACCGGCCATTAACGTTGCGTTGTACCGCGGTGATCGGCACACTCAAGCCCGTATCAGCCTTGGTGAGTCCAATGCATACATTGGCCACCATGCCAGGAAGAAGCTTATGGTCGGTATTGGCAACAGTAATCCTGACGTTGTAGGAGTGAGTGAGAGGATCGGCTTGAACACTTTTCTCGATGCTGCCACCCGAAAGAGTTCGGTTGGCCGCCTCAACGGTAATCTCTGACGTGGTATTAGCTTGAATGGCATTAACTTCGGCCTCAGGCACCGAAACTTTCACTTTTACGGTGTTAATGTTGAGAATGGTTACCACTGCCTGTGATGGTAAAGCGGTCTCACCGGCCTTTACATTTTTTTTGCCGACGATACCGCTCACCGGCGCTTTCAGGCTGCAGTTGGCGAGGTTTTTCTTAGCCACTTCCAGTTGTGCCTTAGCTTGCGCTACCTTGCTCTGAATTTCAACCCATTGCACCTCTGGTAGAGACCCGTTGTCGTGGAGCATTTGGAAACGTTGCAGAGCATCGTTGGCTTGCGCCATTTGCGCCTCTGCACCGCTAAGCATATTGCGGGCTTGAGTGTCGTCCATTACAGCAATGAGTTGTCCGGGGCGTACGGCCTGGCCTTCGCTGACGAATACGCGCTTCACAACGCCCATACCGGTAAAACTGACAGCTGTGGCTTCTTGTTCTTCAACAATGCCTACGTAGGTCTGCCCATTATCATGAACAGAAGATGAAGCCACTTCTGTTACAACTCTTATGGGAGCCTTATTTTCACTCAATTTCTTTTCGTTGCAACTGCACAGTGCAATGACTGCCAATAGCATAAAAACGCCTCTGCTCATAGTTTGTTTTGCTGGATTTGGGTAAAATTTTGTGAAATTACTCGATATTAGTTTGAGAGAATATATTATCTAGGCTTAAAGGTGAATTGTCGCAACACTTGAAATGTCTGCAGATTATAGACTGTTATACAAAGTCCGTCATTTGTGACTTTCCCGTCTATTACAGTGGGGAAACGCTCGGGACGTTTGCTTTTACCATTAAGTGCCAAGTCGGGTCCTCCACCAACGATTTGTGCCCACGGGCGCGATGCGGTTGGTGCATCGTAGCGATATTGGTGCTGATGAGCTGTGATGACTAGTTGGCATTTGGCTTTTTGCAATAGGGGTGTCCACATTTGAGCGCAAGTCCGCTGCCACAAGGCGTAGTCGGTTGAATACTTCGGGTCGGTATCGTTGGGTCGTATGTCGCCGGGGTTGTGCGTCGGATCCGGGTCGAACAGCGGAATGTGGCAGAATGCGACCAAGAATGGAGCCTTTTTAATTTCGGGTTGGTTTAATGCGTCGCGTAGCCAAGTGGTTTGTGCCTTCTGCGGTGTCGAGCCCAATCATAGCAATTTTGCCCATGCGTACAGCGAAGTTACGTCCCAGATCCCAGTCCCGTGACGCACGTTCTTCGGGCTGTCGGAACATCCACACTCGTTCAAGATGCCGGTTGGCCATTCCGCGCGAGTCGTGGTTGCCCGGGCAGAATAAATATGGGATATATGCGGCGTAATCGCGTCGGTTAATTTCGGGGTTGAGGAAAATGCGAGTTTGATCTTCTACGGTCTCTTCGGCGTTGCTGGCATCACCGTTCCAGACGACGCAAGAAGGTGCGAGCTCGATGGTTTTCTCAATAACCCGGCTGAAAGATTCCCAGCGTGCGTGCGTGTCGTTTATTACGCAGAAATGAGAGTGGGCATCGGGCCCGGCTGTGGTGAAATGACGTATGGTGGGGTCTTCCTCATTGCCGAGGATTTTCATGTTGTATCCATTTTTGTAACTGATGCGATCGGCACCAATTTTGTAGAAATATTTAGTGGCCGGTTTAAGTCCTGTAACTCTAACCTGAATCACGCGGTCGCTAATTTCGGTGGTGCGGAATCCGCCGCACATCACTTTACGCGCATCGCTCAAGTCGGGTCGTTGACCTATCAAGACGTATCCATTAGCCATGTCGCTCACAGCAAACGTGATGCCGATAGACGAAGCTGCGTAATTCTGAAGCATGGGGGCGGATGCAATGAGTGTGGATTGAGCCTCGGGTTGAGTGAGAGCCGTTTCCTGTGCCATTGATGATGCTTTAGCCACGTTTCCGGCCGTGGCGGAAATTGCAAGTAAAGCTGAACTCTTTATAAAATCCCTTCTTTTCATTTTTGTTGATAGTGGTTATGAGATTAATATAAATTACTTGAGATTGTTGCGAACGCCATCGAGGAATTGTTTCATGTCGGTGGCATCCTTTCGGTTGATGATATCTTGAAGGACAGAAAGTCGTTGTTTGATTTTGTCGAGCTGTGCGGAGGTGTGTGGATTGAACAGAATTTCCTGCAAGAGGTAATCGTCTTCCGACATCAGTCCATGCGCGATTTTCAGATGCCGCTTGAAAGTGGTTCCCGGAGCGTCTTGGTGTTTCATGACGCTGGCGAAAACCAAAGTGCTGGCAAAGGGGATGGAGAGCGAGAAGGCGATAGTCTCATCGTGCTCTTGGAAGGTGTATTCGAAAATGTTAAGATGCAGCCGGCTATAGAGGTCTCTAAAGAACACCTTACCCAAATAATCGCCCTCGCTAATGATGATGGCATTTTCGCTGGCGAGATTATCGAGAGTAGCGAAAGTGGGGCCAAACATTGGGTGAGTGCTCACGTAGGGGTGATGGCAATTAGCGTAAAATTCAGGCAGACCGGTCTTGACCGAAGCTATGTCGGAAATTATGCAGTTGGCCGGGAGGTAGGGCATTACGCTATTGAAGGCGGAAATGGTGTATTTTACAGTTACCGCATTAATTAAAAGTTCCGGCTCGAAATCGCGGATTTCGTCGAGTGAAGTGAAACGTGCGGCATTGAATGTGAACCGAAGTTTTTTCCGGTCGGTATCAAAAATTGCCACATCGTGTTCAAAACTCAGTACATCACACAGGAATGTACCCATTTTTCCTGCGCCTATAATAGCTATTTTCATTTTGTGTCGTCTTTACTATTGTTAATAATTTCCACTTGCAGCCTAACTGATTCTTCGTGTATGGCTTGCATGATAGTGCTCATGAATTCGCCGCTGATTCCCATTTCTTGGGCTTGGCGTATGCGGGATTGGAGCACGTCGTCGTAGCGTTGCGTTTGAACCACCTGCATGTTGTGCTCTTTTTTGTAAACGCCAATGTCGTGTGATACTCGCATTCGCTTGCTTAGCACTTCAAGAAGGTCGTTATCGCACTGGTCGATTTGCTGGCGCAAGATTGCCAGATTTTCGGTAGATTGTTTTATGTCGCGCATAACAAGAGTGTTTAAAATAACGTTGAGAGATTCCGGCGTGATTTGCTGATTTTTATCGCTAAGAGCGCAGTCGGGGTTGCAGTGCGACTCGATGATTAGCCCTTCGAAGCCCATGTCCATGGCTTGCTGCGATATGGGTGCGATGAGTTCGCGCTTTCCACCCATGTGCGAGGGGTCGCACAAGATGGGTAGCATTGGCAATCTGCGCCGTAGTTCTATGGGGATGTGCCACTGCGGCTCGTTTCGGTAGAGGTGCTTGCCATAGGTACTAAAGCCGCGGTGAATGGCCCCGAGTCGCCTGATGCCGGCGTTGTAGATGCGCTGAAGGGCGCCGATCCATAACTCAAGGTCGGGATTGACAGGGTTCTTTACGAGAATTGTGGCATCGTTGTGCCCTTTGAGGGCATCAGCTATTTCTTGCATTGCGAACGGGTTGGCACTGGTGCGAGCTCCAATCCACAAGATGTCGATGCCGGCATCGAGAGCTGCCACAACGTGTTCACGAGTGGCAACTTCTGTGGCAACAAGCATACCGGTTTCGCGTTTCACTTGATGCAGCCACAAGAGGCCTCTCATACCAATGCCTTCGAAACCGCCCGGCTTGGTTCTGGGCTTCCACACGCCGGAGCGGAACACTTTAACGCCGATAGCGGCCAATCCCCGTGCAGTTTCGAGCACTTGCTCTTCGGTCTCTGCGCTACAAGGACCTGAAATGATTATGGGGCGTTCCAGACGGAGTCCATCGAATGTTAATGGTTCTAAATCTTTCATTATTTCGTTAGTAGTCATGTTGTCGCGGTTGGGTTTGAGTTATAAATGGGTGTTAATAATTCTTTCGAGAGCCCGTTGCAGAATTTCAGGCTTGGAGCACAAAGAAAGACGGATGTATCGGTCGCCATTGCTTCCGAAAATGGAGCCTGGGACCACGAAGACACGAGCCTGTTCGAGGATTTTGTCGGCAAGCGATTCGGCACTTAGCTCTTCTGGAGGAATACGTCCCCAAAGGAAAAGGCCCCGTTGTTCGGGATTGAACCGGCAATTGAGTGCGAGCATAATCTCTTCGGCAATTTTACGTCGGGTGGCGTATTCGTCGTTGAGTTGCTTGAACCAATTCCGATCGCCGGCCGATAATGCCTTAACAGCTGCGAGCATCATGGGCCGGAACTGTCCGGAGTCAACGTTGGATTTCACTCTTAATATCCACTGGAGGAATTGGCTGTTAGTTGCCAGCATCGCAATGCGCCATCCCGGCATATTATGAGATTTGCTGAGAGAATTAAGCTCGATGGCAATGTCCTTTGCGCCGTCGATGCTAAGAATGCTTATGGGCTCGTCGTTCAGGATAAAACTATAAGGATTATCGTTGACAATGACAATGTTGTGTCTGCGTCCGAAATCGATTAATCGCTCGAAGGTCTGACGCGAAGCTGGTTGTCCCATAGGCATACTAGGATAGTTGACCCACATAAGCTTGATGTTGTCGGTGGGCATTTGCTCAAGTTCGTTGAAATCGGGCATCCAGTTGTTCTCTTCCTTGAGATTGTAGTAGTGGATTTGGGCCTCGGCCAGTTTGCTCACTGAAGTGTAGGTGGGGTAGCCCGGATTTGGGACGAGCACGCCGTCGCCCGGATTGATAAATGCCAGCGTGATATGCGTAATGCCTTCTTTGGAGCCGATGAGAGGCAAAATCTCGTTGTCCGGATTTAAATCAACACCATACCAGTGCTGATACCACTGTGCGAAAGCTTGGCGAAGAGCCGGTAATCCCACGTAGGGTTGGTATCCGTGAGCGTCAGGGCGGAGAGCCTCGGAGCAAAGAGTCTGTATTACAGCCGGGTGCGGCATTCGGTCGGGGCCTCCAACTCCGAGTGAGATAATGTTGGCACCGGCCGCATTTAGCTGAGCTATTTCCTTGAGCTTGCGTGAGAAGTAGTATTCTTGCACATTGCTGATGCGCCTGGCCGGTTGAATATTTTTATTTACATTCTGCATATTCACCAAGTATTTTAAAATCACTGATAAGCGGACGTACAGCGTTGATTGACTGGCTGTATCGAACGTAATTGTCGAAAGTGAGGTCGATGTAAAAGCGGTATTCCCACTCTCGGCCTATGATGGGGAGAGACTGTATTTTTGTGAGGTTCATTCCATAGAAGGAGAAGATTGTGAGTACGGCCGAAAGGCTACCGTGGGAGTGGGGTAGGGTGAAGGCAATGGAAGATTTGTTGGTTTGCTTTCCAGCCTTAAACTGTGTGGCCTTTTCAGGAGATGCTACGATCAGAAAACGGGTGAAATTGCGTTTGTTGGTTTGAATATCATCGGCTAAAATGCTGAGGCCGTAAAGTTCTGCAGCATATCGTCCACACACTGCGGCATGCCCGGCAAGGTTGCGCTCAGCAATCATTTTGGCGCTACCGGCGGTGTCGTTGGTCTCAACAAGTTTCATCCAGTGGTGGCTTCGCAGGAACTGCTCGCACTGTTGCAGGGCCATAGGGTGGGAGTTGACCTCGTAAATGTTTTCGATGGTTTGTCCAGGCAGGGCTGCGAGCGAGTGTGAAATGTATTTTTTGTGCTCGCCGATGATTGTGAGCCGGCTATTGCGTAGAAGTTCATGATTCTGCAAGAGACTTCCGGCAATGGTGTTTTCGATTGCTACGATACCAACCATGTGGTTATGGTGCGAAACCAACTGAAAAAGGTCGTGGAACGTTTCGCACTCAATGGCTCCCACATTCTGCCCGGAAAAATATTCTCTGGCTGCGGCATCGTGGAAACATCCAGCCACGCCTTGTATTGCCACTTTTAACTCATCCATATTGTGTTTTGAATCGCTTAAAAATAATCCCGTCAAAAAAAATGTTTGGCGGGATTTATATTGTTTAGTCTTTAAATAACTTTTCGTAAAAATTACTCCGCCCTTTATTTCTGAAAATAAAAGTAATAGTAAAAGTAATATGCGAAAATGTTACTCATTTTGTTGCCTTCTCTTAGATTATGATGCAAATTTAAACATTAATATTAGATTTCGCAACTTCATGGCGACTTTTTTTGCGCCATAATGAAATTTTTGAGGAGACTACGAATGCGAGAGGCTATGGGTTAACCAAGAGCTGTATTCACAGCTTCGTTATACTTCTGTAGTGAATTACACTTCTTGATTGCTTTTAATGCCTTGCGGTCGGTGCTGGGTAAGAAATAATGCCATAACTCCTTGAGATGCGCAAGAATTTGGTGCTCTCCGCCTTCCATGCTACTGACCAACTCATTATATAGGAGAGAGTGGAAGCGGCGCAGGTTGTCGCGAGTGGAGAGAGTGGGGCAGAATAACGCAGGATTGGCCACCAGCCCTCTGCCAGCCATGACTCCGGAGATGCGCGGGTATCGCTCGCGCAATCGGTTAACGTCGTCGAGAGAACGGATATCGCCGTTATATATGATTTTGTGTGATGTCTGGGTCAGAAGAAGTTCAAATTCTTTCATGTGCAAATCCCCGGAGTAGAGTTGACGACCAACGCGGGGATGGACAGTTACGAAAGAAGGGTTGATGATATCGAACAATGGTATGACGTGCCGCCACTCATCGGCACTGACGTAACCCAGACGCATTTTGATACTAAATTTAAGACCTTCAACATCGCATAGTCGTTCGAACAGAAGTTTAATTTCGTTAGGGTACTGAAGCAGTCCCGAACCTTTATGATGAAGTGCTATCGGCGGATGAGGACATCCCAGGTTAAGGCTAATTTCGTTATAGCCAAGTTCGCGGCACTTCAGGGCCAACTGCAATGTGTCGCCGGGTGATGCGGCCAATATTTGCGGAATAATAGTGGCCGAGTTTAGCTCAGGGGTGATGTCCTTGAGTCCGTTTTTGCGAATTGTGCCGTGTTCAACGCGTAAAAATGGAGTTATATATGCGTCGATGCCGGGGAACACCGCAGAATGAGCGTTTCGCCAGATGCGTCCGGTGATGCCTTGAAGAGGAGCCGCGTAAATAAGAAAATTTTTAGTCATAAGTGGAATGTGTGAATTATATTGCAAAATTACGATTTAATAACCAATCTATCAAGAAACGAATGAATAGGTGTCTGCAATGGGTTACGTGAGGCGGTGGCAGCTAAAAAATAGTTTTTTTCTGATGAAAAAGAAAGTGGAGGACATAGAGGAAGATATGCGCTACTTTATTTAACATAATACAAGTTATGATTTTTCTATATGAATTAGAAATTGACGGCAGAGCCCCAAGCAGATCACAAATTAGAACAACTTACCATAGTTGATTTTGGGATGTTTTTTGCCTTCTTATTGGAGTGCTTTTAGAATAATTAAATGTCGTCGAGTTGAGTTTCTTTTTAGACAAATGATTCTAATGCAGATGCATCGTTAGTTATACTTTCTGAATTAATTATCAAGGGCCAGTGAAACTCTCCGGAATCACATCTTCAGATAGAATTCTTTAGTGAGCCGAATGTATTCCTCTGTGAAATTATGTGGTGAATATTCTATCACGATTTCATTTTCCGTAATCTCGCCGTGATTATTTTTAGAAAATTCAAACATTATTCTTTTGGGTTCGGATTGAGGCGTACCTTTCACCCGGCATATTCTCGTTGGGTTTAATCCGAATTGGTTGGCAAGATATTTGATCTCTCTTTCAGCATCGGCCGGTGCAATGAAAGCCAGAAGTCCGGTACCGGCCATTAATTCAGAACTTTTGCTAATCAAGTGGGTAAACGAAAGTTCGGTGGAATGTCTGGCAATCATTCGTTCGTTATCCTTAGGCAAAACGCCTTGACTAAAGAAAGGAGGATTAGATACGATAAGGTCGTATTTGTTGTCGTTGATAAATTCCTTGTAATCAATGTTTTGAATAAGGAGACGGTGTCCCCAGCCTGAGGCGGCAAAGTTTTGCCTTGCCTCATCGGCCGCTTCTGAATCAATCTCGATGCCGGTAATCAGGGCACTTTCGGTTCGCTGGGCCAGCATTAGCGCTATCACTCCGCAGCCAGTGCCCACGTCCAATATCCGTTTGCGCCCTGCTACAGAGCACCATGCTCCCAGTAGCACACCATCGGTGCCCACTTTCATGGCACTTCGTTCGTTTGCTACCGCAAATCGCTTGAACCTGAATATTCGTTGCTTTTTTCTTGCCATAGTTATTTATGCTACTCAGATAAACCGTTGCAAATTTACTGCAACTCCCCCACCCTCGCAAATCTTATAGATTGTTATCGTGAGATGATTAAGTTTATATTTCAATTCTATTGTTTGATTTGCGCATAATCAGAGAGAATGTGCTATATTTACGGCACGAATTAATGTACCTGAAATGACGCAAGATAGAATTATACGTGAAGCGACGATGGCCGATGTGGCCTGTATAATGCGAGTAATAGAGGCGGCTAAGGGAATTATGCGGGCCTCGGGCAATAAGTTTCAGTGGATTAATGGATATCCATCGGCAGAAGTTATAGAGAAAGATATACGAAAGCATGTGGGCTACGTGGTGACAGATAATGGTGAAGTTGTGGCATACTACGCTTTTATACCCTCGCCCGATCCGACGTATGACAAAATATATGGAGGCGACTGGATTGATGATGCCCTACCCTACTACGTGATACACCGGATTGCGAGCGGGCCTGATGTGCATGGCATATTCGGAGCGATTATGGAATACGCGTTCGCGGTGTGTGGAAATATCCGCATTGACACTCATCGCGACAACGCCATAATGCAGCATTGCCTGCAGAACTGGGGATTTACATATTGCGGAATAATATTGCTGGCCAATGGCGATGAACGCCTTGCGTATCAGAGGGTGACGGTTGTGCGCGAAGTTGACGGCGACGGTTAGCGGAAGGAACGGAGTGGCGGATAGAAAGCGTCGGGGATATACTGAATGGAGAAGTTCTGAGGTGAGCCGGTAATTATCATAACGTCGTACTGAACTTCCATGTGTAGGCGGTAGTGGCTAATGTATCCGGCTGCCGCTGCAACGAGATTACGAATTTTGGTTTTGTTGATGGCCTTAAGTGGGTCGAAGTGCTCATCGCTGGTGCGAGTTTTCACTTCCACGATATGCAGTCGCGGACGTGAATCCTGTGCCACGATATCTATTTCGAGGTGGTTGAGCCTCCAATTGGTTTCTCGTATGGTGTATCCCTGCTTTATGAGAAATTCGATAGCAGCCTGCTCGCCGGCTTTTCCAAGAGAGTTGTGTTGTGCCATTAGCTCAGATAAGGATTGAAATGAAGTTCTCGTCCAATAGTAGTGGTGTCGCCATGTCCGGGAAGGACTATGGTATCGGCCGGAAGTGGGAGTAGTTTTTTCTTAATGCTGCTGATAAGTGTGGTAAAGTTACCTCCCGGCAGGTCGGTGCGCCCGATGCTGCCGGCGAAGAGCGTATCACCAGTAAGAACTGCGGCACTCATTGGCAGATAGAACGAGAGCCCTCCTTGAGTGTGTCCAGGGGTTGCGAGGACGTGGATTGGTTCATTGTCGAGACTAAGCATGTCGTTATCACGAAGGATTTCGTTGAGAGCGATTTCGGGCGGTTCAATTCTTAGGCGGAAGCGTTGCACTTGTTCCGGCATGGCTTGCACCAAGTCGTCGTCGGCATCGCTGGCGCACAAATGAGCGCCGCAGGTCTGAGCGAGCCAGTTAGCGGAGGCCACGTGATCGATGTGCATGTGTGTGAGAAGAATTTTTCTTACACTAAGGCCATTGTTGGCTATGAAATCGGTGATGGATTTGCGTTCGGCTTCGTTCATCATACCCGGGTCCACGACAAACGCTTCCCGACTGATTTCGGACCAGAGAATATACATGGTTTCACCGAAAGGATTGACTTCGAAACGGGCAATTTTCATGTTGTTGTCTTGCGATTTAAAGTGGTATGAACACGATTTTCTTTGTGGCGAAGTAGTCTTGTGTGAAATAGGCACTTAAGTCCTCTTCGATGGCAGATTTGCTAAACGCGCGAGTTTCATTCTTCAGGTCTCCACCCTTGAGGCAAATAAGGCCGTTGGGGAGAGCGTTGAAGCCCGGTTTTCGGATGAGGCGTCGAACGAGTGGCACCATGTCGTTGAGGTCCATTACGGCGCGGCTGACAACGAAGTCGAATTTGTCTTTTACTTCTTTGACATCGCCGTGGAAGAAGTGGACATTGGATAACTCTGCCTTTTCTGCAATATCCTGAGCCACACGGAGTTTTTTTGCGGTGCGGTCGATGAGCAAGAACTCAGTCTGTGGGAAAAGAATAGCGAGAGGTATGCCCGGGAAACCGCCGCCGGTGCCGAGGTCGAGCACTTGTGTGCCCTGTGCGAAGCTGAGGAATCGTGCGATGGCAAGAGAATGCAGTATGTGGTTTACTTCCAGGTTGCCGATATCTTTACGGGAGATGACGTTAATTCTCTCGTTCCACCACGGATACCATTGTTCCAGGATAAGAATTTGGTTTAGTTGTTTCTCGGTGAGATCTGGAAAGTAAAGCTTAATAGTTTCCATGCTGATTCATAGATGATTGAGGGGTGAATTTTCGGTTAAAAAAGGTTTGAGCAAATCGAGGCTGATAAAGATTTTAGGTTCCCCGATTCTCATGATAGCCAAATCGTTGGGTTTATAACTCCAAGTAATGCCTTTTTCGCTGATATAGAAATTGTTGGTTGGAGTCAGGTTGTCAAGGTTGTAGTACCCGATGTCTCGCAGTTCGTCCTCGTTCTGGACATTGTTCATGGCGAGCAACTCGGCGCGCATGAGACCGGTGAGTTCCAAGATACCGTCGTCGGTAAAGATGGAGTTAATGTCGATAGGCGCCATTTCTTTGAGGTCGAAGTTGTAGTAGGTGTGTTCGCGAAGCGTTTTGGTACCATTTTTTGTCACGATGTCGTCTTTGCAGAACGAGATAATTCCTAATCGATTGAACACCGGATATATGGTGATTTGGCGGTTATAATCGATTTTTATGTTGTTGCTTGATGGGTCATTGAAGTCGCTATTCGGCTCATTTATGCCTTCACCGTCGTAATTAAGGACTCGGGCCGCATAAGTGTCCAGGGCATCGTTGAAATTTAGGCTATCGCTGGCCTCAAGAACCAATTGCGCAAAAAGACGCTGAATTGTTTCGGTGTTGGTGCCGAATTTTTCGGGAAAGGTAATGTTGGCAATAACGCTCATGCGGCAATGTCCACCGGATTTAAGCGCAAATTGCAAGGAGTCGGCCAAAGCACGGGATGATAGCGTAACGGTATCGGATTGCGTGGTGTTGTGGCTTCCCTGAGTGTTGCACCCCGGAAGCGATGTAAGTAGTAGAAAAGCAGCTATGCAGCAAAACAGATGTTTCATACACTAAATTGATGTTAATTTCTCTAATGCCCGGAGGCGTGGTAATGAAGTGGCGATGCCGGAGGGCATGCCCACATAGGCAAAGTTAGCGGTTTATTTCGGACTCTGCAAGATTTCAAGAAGATTTATTATAAATCCCAATCGGCCATAAGACCGCAACAAGGGTAGAAATAATGCTATTTATGCCGTAACAAACCTCTATCGGCATCTTGCCCGTGGCGGCGTCTTGACTCTGCCCGTTATGCCTTTGTCACCGCCACTAACAATCTGCTCGATATAATTTTTGTTCTGACATTAATTCAAATGACAGATTTGGGATAAATGCTTGGAGGACAAGGGCAGAGACGAATGCAGAAAATGACATTGACACATGGCGTGTTAAGTATTAATTTTGCAAACGAAAATCAGTGCGGCATGTGTCCACACTGATTGAAAAGAGATCTTTGACGTATTTGGGATGGTCTTTATCGCACGACCAGTTTTTTGCCTTGGTGTATGTAGATTCCACGCGCAAGTGAGGAACTACTGATTTGAGCTGCATCATCGGCAATCATAACGGGTCGTCCCTGCAGGTCATAGACGGTGTTGTCGGCCACTTGTTGAGCCGGTGTAACGCTAATGTCATTGATGCCACTACCCTCACCCCATTGGCCACGAAGGAAATCAACCTTGCTGTTCATCATATTCTTGAATGTGCGGCTGCGGTTAGACACATCGTTGTGCCCGTACTGAGGCCATCGCACGGCATCGGATGCCGCACCGCCGGCAATTTGGCTGATGAAATCGTTGATGAACGCATCGAGTTGGGAATATTTGCTTGGGTAGAACTCTTGCCATATTTTTTTGACGGTTTGCTGGAAACGCGGGAACTTTGCGATTTCTCCAATCCAGTTCTGTCCGAAAGGCGAGCCGTCGTAGATGAATCTGTCGGTATTTCGGCGGAATGAGTTACCGAAGTCCCAAACCGGGCCAAAGACGAGCTTAGTGTTTTCGCCACGGTCCTTGGACATGTAGCAGCTGCCATGGAAAGATTCACCATTGTCCATCACCTCCTGAATGATATAGAACTTGGCGAGAGCCTCCATGTCGATGTATTTCTCCCAGTCGGTGCTGTTCTTGTCGTTGGAATAGATAGCGTGATCTGCTGCAGTCATGAAAGAACTGAGGTAATTGTACTGCTCAGTTGAGAGCAGCTCAGGCGAGTGGTAGGTGAATCGGAGAATTTCGCCGTTTCCCTCAGTCATGCGAAGTTGTTCCTCCTCATCGTAATTGTCGATTTCCAGAAGCCATCCGCCGGTGATATTCTCGGCAAGAGTTTCGTTGTCGGCCTGCTCGACAATGTTAACACGGTCTTTATCAACACGTATGTGGTCGGTGAGCATATAGAGGCCTATGTAGTCGCCGTTGAGTACGACCTCAATTGGGAACTGAGCGGGAGTGTAGTCCAGTCCGAGCAGGCGGCTGAGTTGGAACCCGACTGTGTTGCGCAAGAATGCCAGATCATCGTCGGCGTGAGCGAGCAGGGTGAAGTGCTTACTTTTTTTACCACCCAAGAGAGAGGCTTTCTCGTCGAGCTTGAGCCGATAAGGCTTTTTGTCGAAGTCTTTCCATGTGTAGTTGCCGCGACCCCGAATCTGAAGTCCGAGTGGCGCGTCGGCACTACCGGTTGCGGTGTAATCGTCGAGATTTAAATTATCGATGTAATAAGTGCCGTGCACATATTCCTCTTTGGATGTGATGGGAGTGGCTTTACCGATGAATTCGCCGTTTTCGGCAACCCTAACATCGGGTTCGGAATGAGCTTCGAGGTTGAGCGTGTAGTATCCGCCGTTGACAAAAGGCAGGTCGGCAGTCTGTCCACCGGTCATTTGATTATTGTTGAAAATGATGTTTTCGGGCGCTTGATTAGCCGACTTTGGAGAGCTGCTACGCCAGAGCCAGACTTGGTTGCCATTGTCGGCAGTTCCAACAAGTTCGCACTTGTCGCCTGGCCATCCGGCAGTGATATATGGCGCGTTGTTTTTCCAGATGTAGCACCCTACTTCGTCCCAGTTGTCGGAGTTCTCGAAATAGGCGAAATAATAATCGTTGATATAGGTGCAGAAACTTGGCATTGTACCCTCAGAAGCAGTGCTGATGTGCAATACCGGCAAAGTTCCGGAATATCGCTCTGTGCCGCTTCCACCACCACTTGTGAGTGGTACCCAAGAACCTTGAGCCCAGTTGTCGCCGTTGGCCGGAGTAAATTTCCATCCCACAATAATCTCGTCTTCGCGGGTGGCAGTGCGTAGTTCATTGCGATTGTTGCTAATGTCGTTCTTGACAGTGTTGAAATTCTTGCCTTGCTCGCCATCGGCCAGCGTGGTGGCGGCGAAGGTGTATCGGTACATGTTTTTCACAGTTTCGGGGATAGTGATGCTCCACAATCCATTTCCCTCATTGCTCATCGAGATAACGTAACACTCTTCCCTAACGTCGCTTCCATAGATGAATTTCACGATAGAATAGTTGGTTTTTGTGTTGTCGAAATAGAACTTGCCTTTGGGAATGTCGAGGGCTAACGCCGCAGAACTTACAAATGCTATAAGCAAAGCCAAGAAAAGGAATTTTCTCATTATTTTCAGATTTAAAGATTATTTACCGAGCAAAGATAATTAAATTCTTGCTATTAGCTTGAGAATTAACAATTATTTATATCTGATTAAATGTAGCGACCAAGAATGGGCAGGAATGAATACGGATGCGCTTGTGTGGAAGCTGAACACAAATTGCCGTAAATGACACGCAAATTATTGAAGAGATAATGGAAGGAGGATTGGTTCTATAGGGATCGTGGTTAGCAGTAGGCAACAATAGGCCACGATAGGCAAGGGAGATTGTGGCCGACAAGCACGGACACCTGCACCTGAGTTAAGCGGCAGCGGCATTCCACCCTGGCCGTGGGGTGTACCGCTCCAGTTACATGAACGCGCGCCGGCTTGCCGCCACCGAGACCAACATCGCCTACCGCACCGCCGACCACCTACGCTGGCAGCAGATGGACTTCGTGGTGTGTATCAGGGTGCAACTGAGCAACAACCACAACTGCAGAGGCGTGCCCGAGGGGGCGTTCTTCGACATCTGCGACGAGCTCAAGGGCGACTACCCAAAGGACTTCAAATTCACCGGCTGGCACCCACACTGCCGGTGCTACGCCACGCCCATACTCAAGACCCCGGAGGAACTGGCCGCCGACAACCATCGCATCATGCAGCATAAAAAAAGAATAAATTCTTTTTGTTCTGCACTCGATTATCCGTAACGTTGGCAAAATGCCGAAGTTACTTTGCTCTCGGCATAAAAAAAGAATAAATTCTTTTTGTTCTGCACTCGATTATCCGTAACTTTGTGGGTTGAAAGCGTATTAAAGTTGTATGATAGACAGGGCCACAATAAACCAGATACTGGATGCCGCCGATGTGGTGGATGTTGTTTCGGATTTCGTGAGTTTGCGGAGACGCGGAAGCAATTATACGGGTCTGTGTCCGTTCCATAACGAGAAGACACCGTCGTTCTCTGTGTCACGGGCGAAAGGGATCTATAAGTGTTTCGGGTGTGGCAAGGCAGGAAGTGCGGTGAACTTTGTGATGGAGCACGAGCACATGACTTATGTGGAGGCGCTGAAATACCTTGCGAAGAAATATCATATAGAGGTGCATGAGCGTGAATTGAGCGATGAGGAAAAACAGCAGCAGACCGAGCGCGAGAGTATGCTGGTGGTGAATGAATTTGCCAACCAGTTTTTTGAGGATACGTTGCACAATACTGATGACGGGCGAAACATAGGTCTGACATACTTTTATGAACGAAGTTTGTCGGACGAAACGATAAAAACGTTTCATTTGGGTTACTCTCCCGATAATCGCACGGCGCTGTATGACGCGGCGACCGGCAAGGGTTATAATCGCAAATTCCTATTCAGTACAGGAGTGTGCACCGACGATAATCATGGCGGCGGGTTTGACCGATTTCGCGGGCGGGTGATGTTCCCGTTTATCAACATAGCCGGCAAGGTGATAGGGTTTGGCGGGCGGACTCTGAAACAGGATCACGCCAAGTACCTTAATTCACCGGAGTCGATACTTTATGTAAAGAATAGAGAGTTGTACGGTATCTTTCAAGCCAAGCGAGAGATTAGCAAGCAGGATAAATGCTACTTGGTGGAAGGCTACTTTGATGTGATATCGATGTATCAGTCGGGGATACAGAACGTTGTGGCATCGTCCGGTACGTCGCTTACCGACGGGCAAGTGAGAATGATACACCGCTTTACCGATAATGTAACGGTATTATACGACGGCGACTCGGCCGGTATTCACGCTTCGCTCAGAGGGATAGATATGCTGCTTGCCGAGGGCCTGAATGTGAAGGTGGCCTTGCTGCCTGATGGCGAGGACCCAGACAGCTTTGCACGGACTCACAGCGCGTCGGAATTACAGCAATTCATAACGGATGCAGAGACTGATTTCATTACTTTCAAGGTGAATATACTGCTTAGTGACGCCAAAAACGATCCGATAAAGAAAGCGCAGGTGGTTGCAGATGTGGTGAAATCAATATCGGTGATACCATCGCAGATAACGCGGGCAATCTATGCCAAAGAATGTAGCCGTATGCTTGATGTTCAAGAGACAATTCTGCTGAGCGAGATTGGTAAGATGCGAAACAAGCAGCGCGAGGAAGAATACAAGCGCCGCCAGCGGACCGAAAGCAAAGAGAACCGCCAGGGGGGGACCGCGGAGAACGGAATTGATACCGGCGCGCCAGTGGAAGCAGCTCCGTCCACCCCACCCTCTCCGGATATGCCACCAACGATAATGCATGGGGCGCAACAGCACGAGGCACATATAGGCACGGCCAAGAGCAAACACGAACGGCTCCTGTATCCGCAAGAAGAGAACTTGATTCGCTATGTGGCCAAGTTTGGCATGTGCTATTTTTGTAACACGCAGTATGCCGATGGCACGGAGCGAGCGACGACAGTGGTGGAATACGTGAACAATGAGCTCACCGGTGACAATATAGAGTTCACGCACCCGGTGTTCAAGCAGATATTCCAGTACGCTCTGCAGATCCTTCCCGACTACTACACGTCGCTGAATGAGCTTAATGTTAAACTTGAGCAGGAGATGAAGCAGCGTTTTGAAGAAGGAGTGGCAGAATTGCGCGACCGAAATCTGAGTTACAGTGATATTGAGAAAGAGGAGAATAGTCTGCAAGAGATGATATATGCTGAAACGCAAGATAAAATAGCTACATTCAGTATTAATTTCTTTGAGCGTCGCATCTGCTCGGTTGAGGATGATGCGATGAGGAAGACGGCGATAAATCTTGTGAGCGAGAAGTATCAGCTAAGTCAGATTCACACGAAATTCGCTCACGTTCAGACCGATTATGAGCGTCTTTTTGTGCTTGTGCCGGAGGCGATAAATAACTGGAAAAACGCCATAGTGCAATGTCACATAATGGATATACAGGAGGAGATGCGAGCTTCGGGCGGTGATACCAAGGACCAGTTGGAGCGGCTTAACGAGCTATATCAGCGTCGCCGCGAGTTGGCAAAGTTGATAGGCGATAGAGTGGTGAATCCGATATAATTGTCGCCGATTTGGGTTAAATGCGAATTAATCACTATTTTTGCAACCGAAAACAATTATTACGAAATAAGTTATGATACGCAAAATACGTTTGTTGGCTATAGCACTGCTTGTTATCACGGGCAATCTTGGCGCGTGGTCTCAGTTGAGTCTGCCGATAAAAGAAGTGAATGGTAATAGGTATTATTTCTACCAAGTAAAGAAGAAAGAGACCATACACGGTGTGGCAAAGCAGCTGGGAATAACCACTGAAGAGATACTGAAGTATAACCCGTCGGTGGCAGATGGGTTTGTGAATAAGCAGCTACTGTTCTTCCCCGTGAGTGAGTTCTCGAAAGATAAGACAGGCGCACCTCAGGCGACGCTGCTGACATCGACCGGTGAGACAGTGGTACATACAGTGCAGAAAGGTGAGACCCTATATGGCATATCGAAGAATTATGGGGTTAGCGAGGCCGAGATTTTGGCGGCCAATCCCAGTAGTGACGGTGCGTTGCGAGCCGGAGAAACGATATACATACCACAACCGAGAAACGGCAAGTCTGAAAACGAGACTCCGCTACGGGTGAGCCAACCGGAGCAGCCGGAGCTTATTTTTCACACGATAGTGCGTGGTGAGTCGCTCTACAGTGTTGCCAAGAAATACAACACGACGATTGAGGGACTGTTGAGCCTGAACCCCGGTGTGTCGCCCGAGCATTTTCTGGCAGGCGACGTGATAAAAGTGATGCCCAATTCATCGCGTCCCATAATGGTGGAAAAGGATGTGACTAAGTTCTATACGCATGAGGTGAAGAAAGGTGACACGTTCAACTCGATAGCGCAACTCTACGGCATAAGCGTGGCTACGTTGCAAGCCGCGAATCCAGGCATGGAGCAGCCGAAGAAGGGTAAGATAGTGTATGTGCCCAAGAACAGCACTGAGACGGTGTATGTGGAGCAGAAGAACATATCGGAAAAGGAACTGGAGCAAACGTATGCGAGCAAGATTGACACCATCTATAATGGTATCAATAACATTAAGCCTAATGGAGAGATAAATCTGGGCATTATATTGCCATTCCAATTGCACAAGCAGGTGCCGCCCAAGCAGGCCCTACTCTACTCTGAATTTTATAGAGGTTTCTTGCTGGGTATAGACAGCGTGAGGCGCGTGACCGACAAGAAAATCAAACTTTCGGTCTATGACACGGAGCATAACCTAAACAAGACCGACAGCATACTGGAACTGCCCGAATTGAAACAGTTGGACTTCATAATAGCTCCCGGCGAACCCAAGCAACTTGCCAGAGTGAATGAGTTCGGAAAGAAAAACGGGATTAACATACTCAACTGCTTTACACTGAAAAATGAGGATTATCTGGAGAACCCACGCGTGTTTCAACTGAACATTCCATCGTCTTATCTTGTGGGAAACGTGGCCGAATGGTTCGATAAGCAGTTCAGTGGTTATTCTGTGATATTCCTGGATGACCCAGAGGTGCAGGACGATGACATATTCGGTGAACTGGAGCGTCACATAAATGACGTGGGATTCAAGACCAACAAGTTGACCATTATCCATGAGTTGACGTTTGCCAATTTATCGAAATATATGGACCCGGGGATAAAATATGTGTTTGTCCCCACATCCGGTTCCAAGTCGCTACTAGGCAAGGTGATAAAAGCACTGAAGAAGGCGAAAACCGACCGTTTTGATTGTGACTTGGTGCTGTTCGGGCACCCTGAATACAGTTTGTATTTGCGCGATTATCAGGAAGATATGATGGAGATAGACACGTATATCTATGCTCGTTTCTTTAATTCGCGCGGTTATCGTTACCGTGAGATAGAGCGCCGTTATAACAATATGTTCAATGAGTCGATGCTTTATACCGCGCCTACGATGGGCTTGCTGGGATTCGATGTAGCACACTATATCATAAGCAAGATGAGCAAGAGCGCGTCGTTTGAAGAGGATACAGAGCAGTTCGACGGCATTCAGACGAACTTTAAGTTTCAGCGCATAAGTAACTGGGGCGGTTTTATCAACAACTCGGTGGACATAATACACTTTGCGCCGGATAAAACCATACTTGACATAGCACGATGAGGAATAGTCACGGTATAGAGCGGTTGATGGTCGGCTTGACGGTGTTGGTGGCACTATGTTCCGGCTTAGTGGCGAACGGACAGACGCATTATGAGTCGAATATTGCGATAGGCGGTAAGTCGGGTATTACGCTATCGAAACTGAATTTTAATCCAAGTGTGCCACAAACTATGCTACTTGGCGCGATGGCCGGAGTGACATTCCGCTATATGGAAGAGCGTCACTTTGGGATTATAGCAGAGCTTAATGTGGAGCAGCGAGGCTGGAAGGAAAAATTCGAGGGAAGCGCGCTGAGATATTCACGTCGATTTACCTACCTGCAACTGCCGGTGCTGACTCATATCTACTTTGGCAGCAGTAAGTTTCACGGCTTTTTTAATTTGGGTCCCGAAATAGCATTCATGATAAGTCAGAGCACAAGTTCAAACTTTGATTACCAAAATTGGAAAACTGTGGCCGACGAGTTTGTGATAGGCCGAAACACCGACCAGTTTACGATTCCGGTGGAATATAAATTTGACTATGGCATCACCGCAGGTGCCGGTATGGAGCTGATTATGGGAGGCAAGCACTCGGTGGTGCTTGAGGGGCGATTCTATTACGGGTTGCACGATGTGTTCAGCCATGATGCCGCCGCTCCGTTCTCGGCGTCATCGGGGATGAGTATTCTGGTGACCCTGGGTTATTACTTCCGCATAAAATAAGTGGTCGTGGATTGTATCGTATGATTTGAAGGCGAAATGCTCCAGCACTTGAGCGTGTGAGAGAGGTCTTGGAATTATGAGTGTAGCATCTTGTAGATGAGTTCCCGAAGAAGAGCATAACTATCTTGGCGCGAGTTGATGCCTTTCATTTTGGCATCGCACTGGCGGAGGAAACTTATTATGTTGACGCACGAGACAGTACGATAGCGCGACATGGCATCCACAATCTTTTTGGCTCGGAACGGGCTGACCTTGAGTTCGGCCGTAATGGCTTGAGGAGACTTGTCCTTGAGCGTGGACGCCACAAGCAGATTGGAAAAGAAGCCGTAAATCATGGCCACAGTAACGATAGGTGGATTGTTCTTTGGGTTCTTCTCAAAGTAATCTATGATTCTGAAGGCTTTATTGGCGTCACGCCTTATAAGAGCGTCTTCAAGCTCAAAATTGTTGAAGTCCTTGCTGATTCCGATGTTTCGCTCGATAAGTTCCGGGCTGATGCTACGGTCGTTACCTACTAAAAGTAGTAGTTTGTCGATTTCGCTGAAGAGGCGTGACAGGTCGGTGCCCACCGAGTCGCGCAGCATGATGACCGATTTCTCGTCGATTGAGCACTGAGCCGCTTTAACATAGTCCACAATAACAGAGCGAATGTTCCATTCTGTGACTTTTTTTGACTCCATTATGGCGCAGGGTTTGCTAGACTTGGCCGCGGTCATAAATTCGCTCTTGGCCGGTATGGTTCCGTGCTTGTAGCATATAACGAGCACGGTGCTCTCGAGAGGCCGTGAAACGTAGGATGAGAAATAGTCGAGACTACTATTGTTGCCGGCTTTTCCCACATTTTGGGCTTCGCGAAGAATTACCACTTGCCGCTCAGCCATAACAGGGAAGCTGTTGCACTGTGCAACAAGTGCCTTGACATCGGCTTCGTTGCCATACGCGATGGTGAGGTTAAAGTCGCGCTCATCCTCAGTGAGAGCGCTAGCTTCAATTAGCTCCATGAGCTTATCGATGTAGTATGCTTCCTCGCCGTGCAAGACGTAAACCGGGCGGAATTTGCCTGCATTAATCTCATTAATAAGTGATGAATATGTGATTTCTGCCTTCTTCTCTGCCATAGTTCTTTATGGAATGGCGCGTTATACGCTTGTTATATTTTCACAAATTTACAACAATTTATTCAGCTGAGCAAACATGCACAATACAACTTTAGAAGAATGATATCTTTTCGTGGCGATTTGGGAGTCAATTCGTAAAATTAGTGTTATCTTTGTATTTGTTTTAGAAGATAGGAGACGTGACGCTAAATCTGCCTTCATACGAGTTAAAAATTAAGATGGCGAGCGATGGTCAGAAGCAGGTGTTCGACCAGTTGCGCGGCCGTTTTGTGGCCCTTACGCCAGAGGAATGGGTGCGGCAGAACTTTGTTCGGTTTCTTATTGAGGAGCGTGGCTTTCCACGAGGACTGATGGGTAATGAGATATCACTGACACTAAACGGGCTTAGGCGCAGATGCGACACGCTGGTGACCGACCGTGCGGGAGCCCCCCTAGTTATAGTGGAATATAAAGCGCCCGAGATAGAGATAAGCCAGCAAACTTTTGACCAGATAGTGCGCTATAATATGGTGCTACATGCCAAGTATCTTATTGTCTCGAACGGGATTAGCCACTATTGTTGCAAAATAGATTATGATAATAACAGTTACAGATTTCTACACGACATACCGCCGTATGGGAAACTGGTATAACCAAAGACGAGAAAAAGTAAGTGGAGAATAACTACTTAGATATGCTTAATGAGCAGCAGCGAATTGCCGTGACCTATGTTGACGGTCCTGCTCTGGTGATAGCCGGTGCCGGCTCGGGCAAAACACGTGTGCTGACCTACAAAATTGTGCATCTGCTGAATCTGGGCTACGACCCGCGCAGGATACTGGCTCTGACATTCACCAACAAGGCAGCGCGTGAGATGAAGGAGCGCATAGAGCCACTGGTTGGAAAGCGTGTGGCTTCGCAATTATGGATGGGAACATTCCATTCTATTTTTTCGCGATTGCTCCATGCGAATGCGGAGTTGCTGGGTTTTAAACGCGATTTCACTATTTATGATGCCGGTGATTCCAAGTCGCTAATCAAGCTGATATTGCGTGATATGGGGCTCAAGGACGATAAGAATTATAGTGCGTCGTCGCTTCAGTCGCACTTTTCGAATATGAAGAATGCGCTTATTCAGCCTGAGGACTATGCCCATAATCGCGAGCTACGCGAGACCGACAACCGGGCAAATAGGCCGTTGACGTATTTCATCTACGAGACCTATTGCAAGCGATGCCGTGTGGCCGGGGCCATGGATTTCGATGACCTGCTGCTCTACACAAACATATTGCTGCGGGATTTTCCGGAGGTGCGGGAGCGTTATCAGACCTTTTTCCAGTATATTCTTGTGGATGAGTATCAAGACACCAACTTTGCCCAGCATCTGATAGTGCTGCAACTTTCCAAGGTACACAACAAGGTGTGTGTGGTGGGAGATGACGCTCAGAGCATCTACTCGTTCCGCGGAGCTAATATTTCAAATATATTGAACCTGAAGAAGTCGTTTAGTGACCTAAAGACATTTAAGTTGGAACGAAACTATCGGTCAACACAGAATATCATTGAGGCGGCTAATTCGCTTATTCAGAAGAATAAGCACCAGATAGCCAAGCATGTGTTTTCGGAGAATGAGCCAGGGTCAAAGCTTCAGGTGATACAGTGCTACTCCGACTATGAGGAGGCCTATGTGGTGGCAAATAGGATATCGAGTATTAGGGCACGGCAGGGCGACAGATATGAGGATTTTGTGGTGCTATACCGGACGAACGCACAATCGAGGGTGCTTGAGGAAGCGCTGAAAAATGGCGGCAAGCGTGATAAGCACGGAAATAGAGGCGGCTCTATTCCATACCGCATCTATGGGGGACTGTCGTTCTATCAGCGCAAAGAGGTGAAGGACGCAATCTGCTATTTCCGCTTTACAATAAATCCTGACGATGATGAAGCTTTGCGTCGCATCATAAATTATCCACTGCGTGGAATAGGTGACACAACACTGGCTAAGATTCAGCATTGTGCAATGGAGCATGTCGTTAGTATGTGGCAGGTGATATTAGAGCCGGATAGACATGGGCTGAATGTGAATGCCGGAACGAAGTCGAAACTGAATCGGTTTCGTGAGACGATGCTTCGTTGTATGCGGTTTAACGCCGAAGGAGAAAGCGCTTACGATGCGGCTTATGATATAATTAAAGAAACAGGGTTGATATCGTCGCTGATGACTGATAATACTCCGGAAAATATTAGTCGCCAGGAAAATTTGCAGGAGTTGCTAACCGGTATTCATGACTTTGTGGAAAGCAGTAGAGAGGAAGGCTTGCCGCACCAGCTGATTAATTTCCTGACCGATGCGTCGCTGGCCACAGACCAAGACTCGAATGATAACGACGGCGACTGCGTGACCCTTATGACCGTGCATGCAGCGAAGGGGCTGGAATTTAAGAATGTGTTTATTGTGGGTGTTGAGGAAGACCTATTCCCTTCAGCGATGAGTTGCAACAGCCTGAGCGAAATAGAGGAGGAAAGGCGCCTGTTCTATGTGGCGATTACCAGAGCCAAGGCCAACTGTATCATAACGTTTGCTACATCTCGCTACCATAATGGACAGACAAAGATGTGCACACGAAGCCGTTTTCTGGCTGATATTGATCCGCAATATCTGTACGTTTCACAAACATCGATGAAAACCGATACGATGCAGATTCCGCAGTTTAAGGCACCAAGGCCGGAGCCATTACGCAGAAGTATTTTCGCGAGCAGTGGCTCGGTTTCGAGGGCCACCACACCGGCTGTGTCACCTGCGGCAGAGTCGCAAACAAGTGTGGGCGATGCAGACTTCACTATTCATAATGCCGAAGAACTGGCTGTGGGCATGCGCATACAGCATAACCGATTCGGGTCGGGCATGATTACCGAAGTGGATTCGTCGTTAAATAGCAAAATAATGGCAGATTTTGGAGATGTGGGTATTAAAACCCTTCTGCTCAAATTCGCAAAATTTAAAATACTGAAATAACAATGGAAACAATACCGACACCATATTATGTCGTTTACGAGGAGAAGTTAAGGCGGAATTTGGAACTAATAACAGCGGTAGCGCAACGCGCCGGCGTAAAGATAATAATTGCGTTCAAGGCAAATGCTCTGTGGCGAACGTTTCCTATATTTCGCGAATATGGGGTGTGCTCTACTGCAAGTTCGGTAAACGAGATGCTACTGGCCAATGATGAGTTACACTGCAAGGCGCATACGTATTGTCCTGCCTATACACCGCAGACAATAGAGAAATTCATTACAGGAAGCAGTCATATAACATTCAATTCCATAGAACAATTTGAGCGATACTATCCTCAGATTGAAAAATATAACGATAGACATAACAATGAGAGAATCAGTTGTGGCTTGCGCATCAACCCTATGTTCTCGGTGGTGGAGACCGACATATATAATCCTTGCAGTCCCGGCTCGCGATTTGGGGTGACCGCGCAGCAACTAATTCAATTGCCGAGAGGCATTGAAGGATTTCATTTCCATGCGTTGTGTGAATCAACGTCTTATGATTTAGAGCAAGTTCTCGCTTCGGTTGAAAGCCAGTTCGGAGAATTTATGCCGAGATTAAACTGGATAAATATGGGCGGAGGACATTTGATGACACGAGAGGGCTATGACGTGGAACACCTTGTGACGCTTCTGCGTGCTTTTAAGTTGCGGCATCCGAATCTGGAGGTGATTTTAGAGCCGGGTAGCGCGTTCTGTTGGCAGACCGGAGACTTAGAGGCATCGGTGGTGGATGTGGTGGAGAATAGTGGCATCAAGACGGCGATAGTGGATGTGTCGTTTGCTTGTCATATGCCCGACTGCCTGGAAATGCCATATAAGCCAGAAATAGCTCAGGCACTTCCGGAAGTTGACCGCAACAAACCTACGTACCGCATAGGCGGCAACTCGTGCCTGAGTGGCGATTTTGTGGGCGACTGGAGTTTTTCCGAACCGCTGAAGCCTGGCGACAGACTTACTTTCCGGGACATGAATCACTACACCACGGTGAAGACCAATATGTTTAATGGTATAGCCCACCCGGCTATAGTAATGCGGCATAATAGCGGTGAAATGGAAATGTTGCGCCAATTCACTTATTCTGACTATAAAAACAGGATGTCATAAATACAGAAGAGTATAACATTAATATTTCATAATCTATGGTTAAACATATAGTAACATTTAAGCTTACAGGTTCTGGTGCTGAGCGTCGTGAAGTGTCAATGAGATTTAAGCGGGCACTTGATGCTCTGCCCGGGCAAATAGAAGTGCTCCAAAGCATTGAAGTGGGCATTAACGAGAATCCACAGGAAGACTGGGACGTGGTGCTCACAGCGATAGTTCCCTCAATGGCCGACGTGGAAGTGTATGCCAAGCATCCCGCGCATGTGGCTGCGGCAGCGTTGCTTGCGGGCCACAAGGAAAGCCGTGCTTGTGTGGATTATCAGTTATAAGCAGAAAATAGTAAATGGTTTTATGGGTGGATAGTGTGCGACTCTACCCTATTTGAGGGGCACCGGATTAACGTAGGTGTCGTTGTCGGAGTGGATGATGTATCCTTCGTCCACGAGTATAGATAGCTCGTTTAAAATGTCGTGGCGAGTAAAAGCGAGAGTTTCTATGAATTCCTCCAGTTTGCGCGGTCGCACCTGGGCCATGTAAAGAATGCCGTCGCGCACGTCTTTTGGACTGTATGACGCACGTTTACGGTTTTGTATGCACACGTCGCACGCGCCGCAAGAGTCTTGAGTTTGTTCTCCGAAGTAATTTAGCAGAACCGTTTCGCGACATTGAGCTCCGTAGGCATATTCTATCACATTCTCGATTCGCACGCGCATTCTTTCACGCATTTCCTCATACACGGCACGTGGAATGAGGATGTGTCGCGGTTCCTCGCGCGATGTGGTGAAGATTATCAGTGGAGTCCTTTTGCGTGGAATGTAGTGGAGAATATGGAGACGTGTTAGCTCAAGTAAAGCCGTGTAGATGGTTTCTTGCGAGAGACCATAACGATAAGATATAACGCTCTCGTTGATGTTGACATAGTCGGCAAACAGGCCGGTATAGGTTCGTAGTATAGCCTGCAGCACGGAATCTACTCCAGCGACTTGAGTCTCGATGTCGTAAAGGTCGTCCTTGTCGGCCAGAATCTTTACGCGTGACTGAGTCTCCATCTCTTCAACGAACTCGATATAGCCGGCCTGAGTGAGTATTTTCAAGGCGTTGTAAGTCTTGAGAACAGGTAACTTATAAGTGGCGCAAAACAGATTGAAGTTGAAATCGAGAATTTGCTCGTATCCAGAGCCCAACGCTACCGACAGGAAATCGCCAACTAAGCCATAAACTTGACGAATATAATCTTTTTCGGGGAATGCTTCGGTGAGATGACGGTGCAATACACGCTTGTCGATGTCTGATACAAGTAGTACAGCGTACGACTTGTTGCCATCACGTCCGGCGCGTCCAGCTTCTTGATAATATTCCTCGAGCGAATTAGGCACGTCTACGTGTACCACGATTCTCACATCTGGTTTGTCGATACCCATACCGAAAGCGTTGGTGGCTACAATGACGCGTAATTCATCGGCGCGCCATTTATTCTGCTTGTCCTCTTTTTCTTCTACCGAAAGACCGGCATGGTAGTAGTCGGCGTTTATCCCATTGTGCTTGAGCACATCCGATATTTCCTTGGTGCGCTTGCGGCTACGTACGTAAACCACTGCTGTTCCAGGTACCGACTTGAGGATATGTACAAGTTCTCCCACTTTTTCCGAAGTGTGCCGCACTACATAAGACAGGTTGTTACGTCGGAAACTTTTTTGCAGCACATTAGGCGAGGCAAATTGCAGCTTGTCCATGATGTCGCTTACCACGGCAGGAGGAGCAGTGGCTGTGAGCGCAAGCAATGGTGTGCCCGGAAGAAGTTTCCTTATCTCGGCAATTTTTAGGAAAGAAGGTCTGAAATCATAACCCCACTGCGATATACAGTGGGCCTCATCAACCACGATGACAGACACGTTCATCTGCTTGAGTCGCTCGCGAAAACTCTCGCTTGCGAGTCGCTCGGGCGAAACATAAAGAAACTTGCATTTCCCATTGATGCATTTCTCGTAGGTGCGGCGTGTTTCGGCAAAAGTAAGTCCGGCATGCAGGTATGTGGCCTTGATGTGCCGTGCAATCAGGCCATCAACTTGGTCCTTCATCAGGGAAATGATGGGCGTTATAACAAGTGCCATGCCATCCATGGCTAAAGTGGGCACTTGAAACGTGATGGATTTTCCCCCACCAGTGGGCATAAGTCCAAGCACATCATGGCCGGCGAGAACCTCATGGATGATGTCCTCCTGTAGCGGACGGAACGAGTCGTAGCCCCAGAAACGCTTTAAGATTTCATGAATAGAGTCATGCATTTGAGGTCTTGATTGCCTTCACCATCAGCTGGATGGAATTGCCTCCGCGTCGCTTGTTCTCTTCTACAGTGTAGCAAATGTCGAAAGGTTTCTGAGCCTTTATATGGTCGATATACTGAGCCATATTGAAAGCTATACCGTTAAGGATTTTCCCTGATTTGCTGTCCACGAGTTCGAGCTTTATGTGTTCGTTCTTTTTACCCACGAGCTTGCTGGTTCCGAAGTCGTGAACGTTTCTGGTGATGAACACAGGCTTCTGATTTTCAGGGCCAAATGGGTTGAAGAGTCTCATGTAGCGCAAGAAATCGGAATTAATCTGGTCAAAATCCAGTTCGCAATCGATATCGATTTGCGGCGTCACCTGCTCAAGTTTGATGCGCTGTTCCACAAATTCCGAAAAGCGTCGGCGGAACTCGGGGATGTTTTCTTCTTTCATCGAGAGTCCCACAGCGTTTGTGTGTCCGCCAAAGTTTACCAGCAAATCGCGTGTAGCCTTGACGGCCGAGTACACATCGAATCCACGTAATGAGCGTGACGACCCGATTACCAGTCCATCGCCAGAATACGTGAGTACCACAGTGGGCTTGAAATAGAGTTCAGACAAGCGTGAAGCTACAATTCCGATAACCCCTTTGTGCCAACTCTTATTGTAGATTACAATAGGTTTCTTGCTACTTGTGATTTCCACATGGTTTTCTATTATCTCGTTGGCTTCGTCGGTAATTTGACGGTCTAATTCTTTGCGGTCCTTATTGTAGCGATCGATATTCTTACTGATTTCGTAGGCCTTCTGCGCATCGCGAGTAACGAGCAGTTCCACCGATTCCAGTCCGGATTGCATGCGCCCTGATGCATTGATGCGAGGACCTATCTTGAAGATAATGTCGCTGATTGTAAGATCCTTGCCACTAAGATTACATAGCTTGATGATGCTTCTCAGCCCCACGTTAGGGTTAGAATTGAGCCGTTTGAGCCCATAATAGGCCATAATGCGGTTCTCACCCACAAGAGGCACTATGTCGGCTGCGATGCTTACTGCCAGCAAATCGAGTAGGCTTTCCAAGTCGTACATGTTGGAAATGCCGTTGCTCTTGGCAAATGCTTGCATGAACTTATACCCCACTCCGCACCCCGACAAATCCTTGAACGGATAATTGTCGTCTTCTTGCTTGGGGTTAAGAATAGCCACAGCGTCGGGCAACTCTTCATCCGGGACGTGGTGGTCGCAAACGATAAAATCTATGCCTTTTTCTTTGGCATAGGCAATCTCGTCGATGGCTTTGATGCCACAATCAAGCACAATGATTAGCTTCACGCCAATCTCTTGAGCATAATCAATGCTTTGCAGTGATATGCCATAACCCTCATCTTCTCGAGTTGGGATATAATAAACCAAATTCGAGTAGAAGTTTTGCAAATACTTGTACACCAGCGCTACCGCAGTGGTACCATCCACATCGTAGTCGCCATATACCATAATCTTCTCTTTAGCCCCTAAAGCCCGATTGAGCCTATCCACCGCTTTGTCCATGTCCTTCATCAGGAATGGATCGTGCATTTGGCTCAACGACGGATAGAAAAACGCTTGGACCTCTTCCCAGCTCTTTACACCGCGCTGCACCAAAAGCCGAGCGATGGAAGCACAGCTGGGAAACCGTGTAGCCAGTTGAGCCTCTATCTCTTGTTCTTCGGATGTTAAGGGTAAGTAATTCCATTTACTTATCATTTATGTAGTTTTTATATTGGCTGAGGAAGGTGCCGCACGCTTGCGACTTTTGTTTTTAAAACACAGTGGTCTCAGTTCTCCGCTGTGAGTTTTCATTGTTACCTGTGAAAAACCTTATCATGGGTGCGCAACACATGATGCTCACCCAAATGGCTCTGTAACAAACAAGGCGTTAGTCTCTTAGCTACATATTCTTAAACCTCTGTTTTAAGATTTATGCATATCCAATACCTTATTTTTCGCAAATTTAATCATAATTATTTAAGAAATGGCTATTTTTAGTCATTTTTTTCTTAGGTTTTCAGTATTTTTAATATTTTCGATGATATTGAGGCAACTGTTCGGCTAGGTAATAAAAAAGTAATATAGTAGTGAACCGCCACCTTGAACTACCTGGCAAAGTGGATGACGAAGATGAAAGCATCTTAGATACTATGGCGCCTTATTCGTTGAGATTGGCAGGGTGTGTACTGTCGTTGCCCGGGCGCTCCTTGATATGAAGGTCAACTTGCGGGAATGGGAATGTTAGTCCGTTCTGTGGGAAAGATGTATAGATTTTTTCGTTAATCTCGTAATACACTTCCCAGTAGTTCTCGCTCTTAACCCATGCGCGTATGAGCAGATCCACAGAACTGTTGTTCAACTCAGTGAGGTAGATAACCGGGCGACAATCGCGATAAGGGATATTGGATAGAACGGCTTTAATCTTTTCGGCATGCCATTCGGCCGCACGAGCTTCTACGGCTTTCTTTTTCTTGAAGAGTTTTTGCCACCATGTGAGATGGGTTTCTGTTTCTGGCTCGGCTTCATGCTGCGTTTCCTCTTGTGTGGTTTTTATCACCAGATTGTCCACATCTTCGAGTGGGACTGAGTCTTTAAGAACCCGTTCGTCGGAATGAAGCATATCCAATACCAATTCACGAGCTTTTGCCACGTTGTCGCCGTAGGATATTGACACTTTCCACTCGATGCGCCGATAGTCTTCGGCAGTGATATTTGTTATAGAGCCTGTTGACAATCCTCCATTTGGGATTATTATCCGCTCGTTATTGCGCGAGACGATGATTGTGTGGAAAATCTGTATCTCCTTGACGAACCCTTTGAATTCACCAAATTCAATGTAGTCCCCTATCTTGAATGGCTTTAGGAAAAGGAGCAGCACGCCACCGGCAAAGTTCTGCAGTGTGCCACTGAGAGCCATACCTATGGCCACTCCAGCCGAAGCGAATATTGCGATGAATGAACTTGTCTCAATGCCGATAATACCTATAACAGATATTACCAGAATAAACATAAGCGAAATCTTTACGAAACTTTGAGTGAATGTGCTTAGTGAGCGGTCCACTCCACGTGCCAGCAGGACAGCCTTGAGAATCTTGTGGATTTTGTTGATAATGAATTTACCCACATAGAATACCAGAATGGCGGCAAACAGTCTCAGAGTAAAATCGAAGACACTATCAGCCAGTTTATCAACAATCTGATTCCAGTCGAAATTCTTAATGTCTTCGGCCACCTTGTGTGGCGTAATAACTGCCTTGGCCGTGTCTGGGGCGGAGATAAAGCCCTTCGCTATGCTGTCGGCAAGCACTTTTTCTATCTGAATCAATATTCCGGGTATCATTCTTTAATCCTGATTATAAAAATTTGTGCAAAATTAGTGATTTCATCTCTAATTGTCAAAATGGATGAAATCTTTGGACCGATTTCGCACATGTGGCAAAAAATTCTTACATTTGCGATTGAAAAAAAATAGGTATTATGAACAGATATCATCTACTGGCGTTGTTATTGACGATTTGCTACACTGTGGCGAGTGCTCAGGTTGGAGTGTCGATTAACGAGCAAAACATGAAGATTCCGCGCGGGAACAAGCCCGAGCCGATTAAGACAACGCCGCAGAAGGTGGCGGAGCCCGACGTTACAATTAATACAGCAACGCTATACTACAACCTGTTTGACTCGGCTCAAAGTGCGATAACTGCCCAGAATTTTGCGGTAGCCGAGACGTATTTCAGCAGAATGCTTGCCGCAGACCCCACAAATGAAAACAATTCGCTTGTGCTGTCGAATCTGGCAACAGTGCAGCGCTACCAGAACAAGTTGCAAGAAGCGCTTAAGAACTATAATATGGCGATTGACCTCACGCCTAATGCTGTGACGCTTATACTTAACCGTGCCGCACTTCTGACGCAGATGGATAGTTTAGAGTACGCTCTACACGACTATCAACGCGTAATTGCCATTGAGCCGAATAATGCCGAGGCTCTGTACAGTCATGGTACCTTATCGCTTCAGCAAGGGCGCGATTCGATAGCCGCCGAGGACTTTAACACGCTGCTTGGTTATGACCCAAACTCCGGACTCGCCCACCAGGGACTTGGAAACCTATATAAAGCACGCAAGAATTATCGAAAAGCAGTGCAATATTACACCGATGTTATCCGCGTTAAACCAAGTTCAGAACTGCTCGCTAACCGTGCCGACTGTTATCTTATGCTGCAGCAACTTAATGAGGCATCGAAAGATATTCAACAGGCGCTTGAGCTTACGCCGGATGATGCTTTACTATATGTGTTGAGGGCAAAACTCAATAAAATGCGATTCAACTATGAGGATGTAGAGCGCGACGTCAAACTGGCTTCAAAGTATGGAATGCCACGTGCGCAAGTTGAACAGATGCTGAAATAAACCGGGAGATAAATATTTTGCAATAACACTTTGTTGTTTCGGCAAAAAAGACTAAATTTGCATCAATGATTTCGCTTTTCGAGCACATAGAATATCTGCTAACACGCACCGATTGTGTGATAATTCCCGATTGGGGCGCGCTGATAACGCATCGAGTCCCGGCTAGGTTTGATGACGAAAAAGTGATACCGCCTATGCGCATAGTGTCATTTAACTCATCAATTACTCATAACGACGGTCTCTTGGCATCATCGCTTGCTCGCAGGCATGAGATTAGCTATTCCGAGGCGGTGAAGCTTATTGGAGATAATGTGACTGTGTTTAGGAGCCAGCTTCTGAAATATTCTGAGATGCCATTCGGCAGAATAGGATTCTTCCATAGGAGCAACGATTTACTTGAGTTTCATCCGTTTGCTAATAAGAAACGTTACGATGACTTCTATGCTTTGGCTCCAATGGAACTGGTATCGCTAAATGCTGTTGAGGTAGATGGTGATGATGTGAGTGTGGGTGAAGACTCATTAAAGGCACGATTCTTGAGAAGCGGAGCACGATTGGGGCGCATTGTCGCCAGTGTGGCGGTTCTTGTAGTGCTAACGTTGATACTTACCACCCCTATTGCGGTGAATGAGCGTGAACAAAACTACGCTTCACTATCTGTTCCCATGGCATCAGGTCCTAAAGCCGCTCATGTTCAAACGCAGCTTGCTGAACCAGTTGTAGAGGCTTCTGATATTGAAGAATCTCAGAAATCAAAGGTCGATGATAGCATAAATAAAACTTTTAAATATCATCTTATTATATCGGCATGGAAAACTCCGGAGCAAGCGCAATTGTTTGTGAATCAGTATCCGGAACTGAACCTCTCGATTTACGAAAAGGGTGGTAATTATCTAATCTGTGCCGCGCAGAGTGATGATTACTCGGAACTTGTACAACACATGAACACTTTGCCCGTTCAGTTCCGCGATTCTTGGATTGCTGACTGAATAAAGGTTCCCAATTAAATTATTACAAAAGCCGAAAAATTATTTGAGCACCAGTGCATTGGTTTTGCGTCGGAATAGAACTATGGCATATTTTCGGTGGCTAAGTACCACTGCCACATGACGAGCACTAACAAGCACGTCGGTCACTTCGTCCCAATTAATACACTTCTTCCCTCGCCTCTCGTCGCAGAACTCAAGCCGTAAACCTGAATCATCGCAGGTTACATTCTTGGGGCGTAGCGACCACTGAACTTCGCGGGTTAGCGTATAGTTGAAGTAAATAAGCACAAGGAGCATTGGCAACGCCACAAAACCGATGAATAATCCGGCTACAAGAAAATTGATGTTAACAAAGCCCAAGACACAAAGGCTGGCGACAGGCAGAGTTATCCACCACCAGTTGCGCCTCAAGTATAGCCGCCGAAGCACTGCCAAGTACTCACCGGCATTGACGCGAGTGGTTTCACACTCTATAATGGCTGTTATGTCTTTCGTTGGTCTCATTTGAATAGGATGTTATGCATAGCTTGTGATTGCAGAACAGTTATCCGCTATCAATGCAACGGCAAAAATATAACTCTAAAACCAGTTATTTACTATCAAAATACCCTTTTTGTGTTAAAAAAGTTTAAATTTGCGAGATTTGTGCCGAAAAATTATGTTCTATAACATAAAATGCATTATCTTTGCATCAGTTTTCATGGTATTAGTTTTTAAGGTTATGAAGACGTTCCTCGTCGTGATGACGCTAAAACGTTTCTCATTTTGTTTAAGGTTTATGTTAATGGTATTAGAAGGTTAATTAGTTAAGCAATCCCCGACGTTGATGTCGAGGATTTTTTTATTATGCAAATTTGTATGGTGTTGACTTTATGCGTCGGCAAAAATCTTGCCGTCGTCGAGTGTGACATGCAGTTTAGCGTACTCGCAATGGAAATTGTGTTGCAAGCGATTAAGATATCGTTCACTTTCCCACTTGCACATTGGCAAGTCGTGAAGCAAGCAGTTGCCACAAGTCTGTGGCGTTGTGGCAGGAACCTCTGTTTGGGTAAGAATCCACTGTAGGCACTCGATGGTGAGAGCGCGTATGTCTTCCACAGTATATGTCCCGGTCATGATAAGGTACATTCCGGT
Organism: uncultured Bacteroidales bacterium; assembly: GCA_902786725.1. GTDB lineage: Bacteria > Bacteroidota > Bacteroidia > Bacteroidales > Muribaculaceae > Sodaliphilus. Next base: position 35,675 of record CADADP010000008.1, on the reverse strand, counting down.
AAGGCATCCCATTGGCCCCACGTAAACCACGTCGTCTTTAACCCTGCTGTTGCGGAACCAAGTGGCCATGAGATGCTCTAAACTATGCATGGCAGCCGGGGCTACGGCCGGTTCCCGGTTAGGCTCGGTTATTCGCAGGTCGAATGTGGTGAAGCCTTTATCTTGGCGCGACACATATATGCCCGGCTTGAGGCGTGTGTGGTCGATAGTGAAACTTTGAATTACTTCCATAATCAGTGTTATCTTTAGTTTTATGTGACAAAAGTACGTAATAAATCGCAGAATTGAAAAAAGGATACAAGATTTTGTGCGATTTTGTGCGAGTCACTAAAATGTATTAAATTTGCATTAACGGAGGGTGGTCGAACATCCCCCTACCGGAATATGTTATAACCAAAATTTAACAACACATACATGCCACATGAGACAACTCAACTGCTTATATGCCCTATGTCCTGAGCGGATACATGTAATAAAACATCTTGAACCAATGAAAAAAATTGTACTTTCAGTTCTGCTGTGTTGCGCTTGTTGCGTTTCTTATTCACAATCATGGCCTGCGCCAAGGCCGGAGGCGAAGGCTGGTACGAGGTGGTGGTGGCTTGGCTCGGCCGTGAATCATAGCGATTTGGAGTGGAATCTTAATCAGTATGCCCGTGCGGGGATAGGCACTGTGGAGATAACGCCAATCTATGGTGTGCAAGGTAATGAGAAAAATGAAATTCCTTTTCTGTCGCCTCAATGGATGCAAGTATTGAACGACGTGCAAAATATCGCCGGTAAGATAGGCATAGAAGTGGATATGAATTGCGGGACAGGTTGGCCATTTGGTGGACCTGCTGTGCAGCTTAGTGATGCGGCTTGTAAAGCAGTTTTCAAAGAGAACCATGGCGATGGCTTGTCATATAGCGTGGAAATAGGAAGAACCGGTCAGAAGGTTAAACGGGCTGCTCCCGGTGGCGAGGGATTGGTAATTGACCATTTCGACGCTATGGCAGTGCGCAAATATCTTGAGCGCTTCGATAGCGCCTTTATGGATTCCGCGATACCGTGGCCTCACACATTCTTTAACGATAGCTATGAGGCATATGGGGCTAACTGGACACCATCGCTTTTCAGTGAGTTCCGGAAACGTCGTGGATATGATTTGAGCCAGCATTTACCTGAACTTTTAGGGCGCGAGGTACCAGGTGGTATGCAACCGAGCGAGGTGCTTGCCGACTACCGCGAGACGATGAGCGATTTGCTGATTGAGAATTTCACGCGGCAATGGGCCGATTGGGCTCATAGCCATGGAGTTATGGTGCGTAATCAGGCTCATGGGTCGCCGGCTAATTTGCTTGATGTGTATGCGGCGGTGGATATTCCGGAAATTGAGGGCTTTGGACTATCGGAATTTGGCATTAAAGGGCTGAGAAAAGACCCCGGTATGTCGAACAAAAACTTCAGTGATGTTTCTATGCTCAAGTATGCGTCGTCGGCCGCGCATGTGATGGGCAAACCGTTTACGTCGAGCGAAACGTTTACGTGGCTTACTGAACATTTCCGCACATCGTTGTCACAAATGAAACCCGACCTTGATCTCATGTTCACCTGCGGTGTAAACCGGGTGTTTTTTCACGGAACTTGCTATTCACCCAAGGATGAGCCATGGCCGGGATGGAAGTTCTATGCCAGCATCGACATGTCGCCCACTAATAGCATTTGGCGAGACGCCCCTTATCTGATGGACTACATAGAAAGATGTCAAAGTTTCTTGCAGTTGGGCACTCCCGACAATGATTTTCTCGTCTATTTACCGGTTAGAGATATGTGGCGCAAACGCATTCCAAACAAGGATGGCCTGCCGGCGAAGCCCGGAGAAGATTTGCTCATGCTTTTCGATATCCACACAATGGCCGAGAAGGCTCCGGAGTTTATTCGTAGCATACTGAAAATTGACAGTTTGGGTTATGACTGCGACTATATCAGCGACCGTCAGTTAGAAAATGTGACCATTGACGGACAGTGGCTGGTAAGCAAAGGGGGGACACGTTATCGCGCAATCATTATCCCGGAAGGTACCACTATCGACCAGAAGTTAGCTACTCTACTTAAGCCTCTGGCGCAGTTCGTGATTTATGGCGAGGATGAGCAGGAAATGGCCGGCCGAGCCATGTCGGAGCCAATGCGCACACAACTCAAGTTACGCGCCATTCGCCGAGTTACCCCTACCGGTAGCGCCGCCTTGGGCGGAAGCGGCCTGCCGGGGCATCACTATTTTATAGCCAACCTTACGCCCAATGATGTGAATCAGGCCACAAAACTGGCTGTGCCATGTGTGAGCGCAACGTGGTTCAACCCGATGACCGGTGATATAATACCGGCCACAGTAAGCGAAGGTAAAGTGCTTGTGAATTTGCGGTCGGGTGAGAGCCGCATACTGGTGGTGAGCAGTGAGCCGGCTACAGCAGTCTCTGCTGCTAAATCACCGCATGCCGCATTGCCGACTGTGTACCCCATTTCAACGCCATGGAAACTCAGTTTCACAGAAGAAGCTCCTGTGGTTCATGGAAAATTTGACATGGACAGTCTTCAAACGTGGGAAACTTTTTCTCCCGAAGCCGCCGTGACCATGGGAACTGGCGTATATACCACAACATTCAGTCTGCCGAGTTGGCTTGCCGAGCGCAAATGGATAATTGATTTGGGCGATGTCAGAGAGTCGGCGCGTGTTTACCTCAATGGGAAATTCTTGGGCTGCGCGTGGGCAGTGCCGTTTGTGCTCGACTGCCGTGATGCGCTCAGGAGTGGAGACAATAAATTGCGCATTGAGGTCACGAATCTGCCGGCCAATCGCATTGCCGACCTCGACCGGCGAGGTGTGAAGTGGCGCAAGATGAAAGACATCAACGTGGTGGACATAAATTACAAGAATACCAATTACTCGCATTGGGCACCTGTCGCAAGCGGACTTAACTCGCGAGTAAAACTTGTGGAAAAGTAACAGAGCACTTTTTTGCGTTAACGATGCGATTACTTGGCTATTTTGTTTAATTTTGCATTATCAAATGTTTGCACTATGGATAAGTTCGCTCAAAATATTGGCCCAATCGGCGTTTTCGACTCAGGATTCGGTGGGTTGTCGATACTGCGTGAGATACGCAAAACACTGCCGCGATACGACTATTTGTTTCTTGGTGATAACGCCCGCGCACCCTATGGAAACCGCTCGTTCGATATTGTGTACCAGTTCACGTTGCAAGCGGTGAAATACCTGTTCAATCAAGGTTGCCATCTGGTGATACTGGCCTGTAACACGGCATCGGCCAAGGCGCTGCGTACTATCCAGCAGAACGATCTGCCCCACATCGACTCGCAGCGGCGCGTACTAGGGGTTATCCGCCCCACGGTGGAGGCTCTGGGCAATATCACTCGCAATGGCAACATTGGCCTGTTTGGCACGCCCGGAACTGTGATGAGCCGTTCATACGACATCGAGATTGAGCACTTGTTTCCGCAATTCCACGTTTATTCCCACCCTTGCCCCATGTGGGTCCCGCTTGTGGAGAATCGTGAGGCTGACGGCGATGGAGCCGACTACTTTGTAAAAAAGGACATTGATGCGCTTACCGGCCAGTGCGGCGAAATCGATACTGTGATACTGGGCTGCACCCACTACCCTCTTCTGCTCTCCAAAATCAGGCGTTACATGCCGCAGGGCATTAGCATCGTGGAGCAAGGCCCTATTGTGGCCGACAGCTTGCAGGATTACTTGCGTAGGCATCCCGAGATTGATGCCAAGTGCTCAAAGGGAGCCACCTGCCGTTATCTCACCACCGATGAGCCCGACAAATTCTCGTCGCTTGCGTCGGTCTTTGTCCATGAAGTGGTGCAGGCTCGCAAAGTCTCACTTTGAGTCGCGTCCTCTGCTGTTGGTCAACGAATCGCAATTTTTGTCGGAGTCGCGCTTGAACCATGCTTTGACGCGGCGGTATCCTTCCACGCCCAGTATGGTTAGGCCGGCATACTGAAATGTCTTGGCCAGCCCGAACAGAGTCACCCACAGCGCCGTTTTGGCTTGTGCGCTGATGGGCAGCGCCATTTGCGCGAACGATGCCACATAGAATGGGATACACATTGCCAGCACCACCACTCCGGTCTTGAACGACAAGCTCGCAAGCCCTCCTTTTATCTTTAGAAGAGTCTTTTTCATGGATTGTATCGGTCTTTATCGTAAAATCTCATCACTTCCTGCAACGACCGGTATGCCTCGGCGGCCGGGCTGTCGGGGTTAAGGTTGATGGCTTCCAGGTAATTGTTCATGGCCATCCCCAAGTCGCCGCGTTGCCGATAGGCGTTGCCGCGCTCGTAGTAGATTCTCCATAAGTGCTCGTTATCGGCGTCGCCGTTATGGAGCGCGCTATCTGTTAGCGTCAGCACCTCGTCGCATCGTCCCTGCCGGAGCATAGTCCTTATGTTGTGGAAGTCAATCATAGAGTCGCAAAATTACAAAAATTTGTTTAATTTTGAATAGATATATTACGAGGTAAATGTGTTTATGCACGACATATGCCTAAGATGAAGCACTTTGCATTCAATTTGATAGCCATCCTCGCGGCGCAGCTGTGTCTGTGGTAGTGTGGCGGAGAGTCCGCGACTTCGGGTAGCGTGGAAGTAACCTACGACACGTAGCCGCCCACCGACTACACTGAGCCGGAGCCCGACTCCGACGACGACTGGTGATTACCGGTCGGACAGGCAGTGCGGCGACAGCCCCTACGGCCACAGTGATTATAACTCCAGTGTGATGGCGATACTGCCCGAGCGTGGTTCTGTCAAGTTAAAAACACTTAAACTTTCGTCGCAGACCTATTTTCTTTTAGCGCATTTCTTTACCGATTGAACTATATTCATTATCTTTGCTGGAACTTTTTTTAAAAAATCATTTAAATAATTATGGCACAAGAAGATGTTTTCAAAAGAATAGTTTCACACGCCAAGGAATATGGCTTTGTGTTCCCCTCAAGCGAGATTTACGACGGTCTGGGAGCCGTTTACGACTACGCTCAGAACGGTGTGGAACTGAAAAATAACATAAAACGCTACTGGTGGGAAGCCATGACACTGCTCCACGAGAACATTGTGGGCATTGACTCGGCTATCTTTATGCACCCCACTATCTGGAAGGCTTCGGGACACGTTGACGCGTTTAACGACCCTCTAATCGACAACCGCGACTCCAAGAAGCGCTACCGCGCCGACGTGCTCATTGAGGACGAGATTGCAAAGTTCGATGAGAAAATCGGCAAGGAAGTGGCTAAGGCTGCCAAGCGCTTCGGCGAGCAGTTCAACGAGCAGATGTTCCGTGAAACCAATCCCCGGGTTCTCGAGATTCAGGCCAAGCGCGACGCGCTTCACGCACGCTTCGAGAAAGCCCTCAACGACAACGACCTAAAGGAACTGAAGCAAATCATTCTCGACTACGAGATTGTTGACCCCATATCGGGCACTAAGAACTGGACCGACGTGCGCCAGTTTAACTTGATGTTCAAGACGCAGATGGGTTCCAGTGCCGACAGCACTATGGACGTGTATTTGCGTCCCGAGACGGCACAGGGAATATTCGTTAACTTCCTCAATGTGCAGAAGACAGGACGCATGCGCCTGCCATTTGGCATCGCGCAGATAGGCAAGGCGTTCCGCAACGAGATTGTGGCCCGTCAGTTCATCTTCCGTATGCGCGAGTTTGAGCAGATGGAAATGCAGTTCTTCGTGCGTCCGGGCGACGAGATGCAATGGTTCAACTACTGGAAGCAGATGCGCCTTGCGTGGCACAAGGCCCTGGGCATGGGCGACGAGAAATATCGCTTTCACGATCATGAGAAGTTGGCACACTACGCCAACGCCGCCACCGACATCGAGTTCCTGATGCCGTTCGGCTTCAAAGAAGTGGAAGGCATTCACAGCCGCACCGACTTTGACCTGTCGCAGCACGAGAAGTTCTCGGGCAAGAAAATACAGTACTTCGACCCCGAGCTCAACAAGTCTTACACTCCCTACGTTATCGAGACCAGTATCGGCGTGGATCGCATGTTCCTCTCGGTGCTATGCTCGTCGTTCGATGAAGAAAAACTCGAGAGTGGCGACTCGCGCGTGGTGCTGCACCTGCCGCGTCCGCTCGCGCCGGTGAAGTGCGCCATCCTGCCCCTCGTCAAGAAAGATGGCATGCCGCAGAAGGCTCACGAAATCATGGATGTGCTCAAGTTCGATTTCGCCTGCCACTACGATGAGAAGGACTCGGTGGGCAAGCGTTATCGCCGACACGACGCCATAGGAACCCCCTTCTGTGTCACTATCGACGGACAGACACTCGAGGACAACACCGTGACTCTGCGCGACCGCGACACCATGCAGCAGCAGCGCGTGGATATAGCTCGGCTTCACGATATCATCAACAAGGAATGTAGCTTGAACAACCTGCTCAAGTCGCTTCCGGTTTAAAAATATCAAGGCAATGAAAAAAATCGTTTATTTCATATTCACCTGCATTGTGGCGTCATCAATGGTGTCGTGTCTCAAGTCCGACGACCCCTACAAGGAGTATGCCGAGTGGCTCGCCGCCAACGAACTGTGGTACGCCGCGCAGGAGGACCTGACCGACGGCTCCGGCAACAAGTTCTACACTAAGGTCACCGCGACCTACGACAACGAGGCCAAAATCCTCATGCACTGGTTCAACGACCGTTCCAAGACTGCCGCCAACATCTCGCCCAAATACACATCCACTGTGGATATTAAGTACATTGGGCGGCTCTATAACGATGTGGCGTTCGACTCATCGTTCCTCAGCACATCGCCTGCCGACAGCATATACCGCACCACGATGGGCGGTAGCATCATCGATGGCTGGAACATCGCGCTCATGCAGATGCACATAGGCGACAGTTGCCGTGTGGTAATCCCCTACGGACTGGCCTACGGCCCCGCGAGCATTGGCGACATACTCCCCTTCTCCAATCTGGTGTTCGACATCAAGCTTGTGGATATCCCGGCCTACGAAACCAAATTCAGCGAGTAATCGGCATATCGGTCGGCGGTAAGCCCCGGCGGTTACGAGCAAGCGATACAACTGCGCTCAACTGCGCTTAAAGTAATATACGATACCGCCGTTCGCAAATCAAGACCAAGTTTTAAGCAGATACAATCCCGCCCAACCCCATCAAGTAAGAAGCGATAAGTCACAAGTAGTGAGCGAGGCCTCAGTGACCCCGCTCACTTCATACAATTATAACCAAGTAATACAGTACTTTAACTGCAAAAATTGTGCCAAAATTGTCATGCTGTCAGGTTGGCTCAGCGCGCTTTGCCGCACCCGGCAAACTGCAGGTCTGTTAACGGTTGCCCCCACCTGAAACATGGAGAGGGTGAGACCTGTCGCCCCACCCTCTCTCGTCACAATTATTTTACATTAGCGATCTTTTCATCGTTATCCGCAACGCGATGTGCCACAGTTGGTGCAAATCAGGCAACCTTCTTGATACACGAGCGTCTCTTCACCGCAGTTGGGGCACTTCTGGCCGTTGGCCTTGGTGCCGTTGGGGAGATATTTCTTCAGAGCGCGCTCCACGCCCATCTTCCAAGTGTTAATCGACTGGTTGTCAAGCTCCAAACTGCTTACGAGCTTAAGCACTTGCTCAATGGGCATTCCATAGCGAAGCACACCAGATATCAGCTTGGCGTAGTTCCAGAACTCGGGGTTGAACTTCTCGCTAAGGCCTTCGATTGTGGTTTTGAAGCCACGTTTGTTGATAAACTGGAAGTCGTAGCGCTTAGTGCCATCTTCGGCAATGGCCTTGATAATCTTGCCCTTATTCACCGACTTGGGGCAGAAAATGCCCTCGTCGTCGTCGGCGATACCGGTGAAGATTTCGTAAGGCCGTCCATCGATAAGGCCTATGAACGCAATCCACTTGTCCTTGTTGTTCTGGAAGCGTACCACGTCGGCCTCAAGTTCAATGGGGCGCTTGAGTATGTGGCCTTCCTCGGCCATGTATTTTGCCTTTTCCTCTTTCTTGTCTTCTTTCTTCTTGTCCTTAGTGAGCGAAACCAGCACTCCGGCGCGAGAGCCGTCGCGATACACTGTGCAGCCCTTGCACCCCGAGCGCCATGCCTCCACATAGAGTTTGTTGACCATCTCCTCGCTGATGTCGTTGGGCAGATTGATGGTGACACTGATAGAGTGGTCAACCCACTTCTGCACATCGCCCTGCATTTTCACCTTGTTCACCCAGTCAACATCGTTGGATGTGGCCTTGTAATAGGGTGAGCGTGCCACCAAGTCGTCGATTTGCTCTTGTGTGTAGTCGTGGCGCACTTCAATGCCGTTGATTTTCATCCACGTCATGAACTTGTGGTGATACACGATGTACTCCTCGAATGAGTCGCCGCTTTCGTCCACAAAGTCCACGTGGGCGTCCTTGTCGTTGGGATTCACCTTGCGACGGCGCTTATACACAGGCATAAACACCGGTTCGATGCCCGACGAGGTCTGCGTCAGCAGACTTGTCGTGCCCGTTGGGGCTATCGTGAGGCAAGCAATGTTGCGGCGGCCGTACTTCACCATGTCTTTGTAGAGCTGTGGGTCGGCCTCCTTGATTCGGTTGATGAACGGGTTGTTCTGCTCGCGTTTAGCGTCATATATCTCGAATGCGCCGCGCTCCTTGGCCATGTTCACCGATGATGCGTATGCGGCCAGAGCCAGTGTGCGATGTACGCTCACCGAGAATTCAGTTGCTTCGGCAGTTCCATATCGCAGCCCCATTGCGGCTATCATGTCGCCCTCGGCTGTGGTGCCGACTCCCGTGCGGCGTCCCTTGAGCGTCTTGGTGCGAATCTTGTTCCACAAGTTAAGCTCGGTCTGCTTCACCTCGTCAGTCTCCGGGTCAGACTGGATCTTGGCTAAGATTTTGTCAATCTTTTCCATCTCCAAGTCTATTATGTCGTCCATGATGCGCTGTGTGTAGCCAATGTGTTCGCGGAACAGGTCGTAATCGAAGTACGCGTCCTTAGTGAACGGGTTCACCACGTAGGAGTAAAGATTCACCGCTATCAGACGGCAACTGTCGTAGGGACACAGCGGAATCTCGCCACACGGATTGGTGGAAATGGTGCGGAAACCCAGGTCGGCGTAGCAGTCGGGAATCGATTCGCGCGTGATTGTGTCCCAAAACAGCACACCGGGCTCAGCGCTCTTCCATGCGTTATGCACAATCTTGCCCCATAGCTTAGACGCGTCTATCTTCTTCTCGTAGATTGGATGATCGCTATCCACAGGGTACTTCTGCGTATATTCCTTACCCTCAACGGCCGCTTGCATAAACTCATCGTCGATGCGAACGCTCACGTTGGCTCCGGTTACCTTGCCTTCAACCATCTTGGCATCGATAAATGACTCGGAGTCGGGGTGCTTGATGCTCACCGTGAGCATAAGCGCTCCGCGGCGACCGTCTTGAGCAACCTCGCGTGTGGAGTTGGAATAACGCTCCATAAACGGCACCAAACCCGTTGAGGTCAGCGCCGAGTTCTTCACCGGCGAACCCTTGGGGCGTATGTGCGACAGGTCGTGCCCAACTCCGCCACGGCGCTTCATCAGCTGCACTTGCTCCTCGTCAATCTTGATGATGCCTCCATACGAGTCGGGGTCGCCATCGATGCCTATTACAAAGCAGTTCGACAATGAGCCCACCTGATAATTGTTGCCGATTCCGGCCATAGGGCTACCTTGTGGCACTATGTAGCGGAAATGACTCATCAGGTCAAATAATTTCTCCTCGCTCATGGGATTGGGGTATTTCGCCTCAATCCTGGCCACTTCACGGGCAATGCGATGGTGCATATCGTCGGGGGTCAACTCATAGATGTTGCCACTTGAGTCTTTCAGAGCGTATTTGCTAGCCCATACCCTCGCGGCGAGTTCATCACCGTCGAAATACTTCAGCGTTGCCTCGTAAACTTCTTGATAAGAATAACTTTTCTGTTCCACGATTACTTCTTCGTTATGCGTTTATAATTGTAGGTATAAGGTTCAACGGATTTAAAAATTCGTTAGTAGGTGCAAAGTTAGTAATAATTTTTTATGAAATTTTAAAAATCAAAATAAAAATTGAAGTTTTCCATTTTGTTCTCCATAAACACTGTATATCAGTATGTTGCAAAATATTAAAAAGCTTAAAGTTGTCCAAAACATAAACAAACGCCATTGCATATGGCTCTATAAATTAGTTATTTTGGCACATTCTTTATTTGTATTTATTCTAAATTAAGGGTTGAATCCGAAAACTTTAGTATCTGATTCCGGAGGGGGCATGGAGATAAAGCAAAAAATTTATTTGACAAATTATACTGCGCGGAATCTGCGAATTTGTTAGGTGAAAGATAAGTGATAGGTGGAATTGGCCCCTAAATTTTTGGAGCATTAGCGCATTTATGCGTAAATTTGCATCAATAAATAAAAGAATCAATAATAGGTTATGTTTAATTTCAACTGGCAAGAGACATTGAGCGCATTCCTGGTGCTCATTGGTATTATCGACATCATTGGGGCGATTCCCATTATTCTCCAACTCAAATCCACGGGCAAGAACGTGAGCGCAAGCAAGGCTACGCTCATTTCGCTTGCTCTGATGCTGGGCTTCTATTTTGGCGGAAACTGGATCCTGCAGATATTTGGAGTGAATATACAGGCATTTGCCGCCGCAGGCGCAATACTTATCTTCTTCATGGCGTTGGAGATGATATGCGATGTGGAGATATTTAAGAGTAATGGCCCTATCAAGGAGGCCACACTTGTACCGCTGGTGTTCCCGTTGCTGGCCGGTCCGGGCACATTCACCACACTGGTGTCGCTAAAGGCTATGTATGCCGACGTTAACATTATCATAGCCCTGCTGCTCAACATGGTTTGGGTCTATATCGTAATTCGGCTGACCGACAAAATACAGAACATTTTAGGCAAAGCCGGAATTTATTTTATTCGCAAATTTTTCGGCATCATTCTCATGGCCATAGCAGTGAAGTTATTTGGCGAAAATTTCTCCCACTTCTTCGTCAATGCCGTCCCCTAACCCGCTTCTGCATTGTAAGCGGCAAATTCATTAAAACATATAAATGCGAAAAGCGACTGATTATTCAGTCGCTTTTGTAGTGAAACTGGGACTCGAACCCAGGTTTCCGCCGTGAGAGGGCGGCGTCCTAGACCACTAGACGATATCACCCTGATTGTTGATGCAAAATTACTCGTTTTTTTTGAATTGACAAAACTTTTTCGCAAAAAAGTTTATATTTTTTTCAATTCTTCCTCTATTTCGGCCACTTCCGCCTTGAATTTGGGGTCGATTGAGAGTCGTTGCTCTATCTGCTTACATGCGTGCAGCACGGTGGCATGGTTGCGGGCGAACCTCACACCGATGTTGGTGGACGACAACTGGGTCTTATTTTTCGAAAGATACATCACCAGCTGGCGCGCATCAGCTATTTCGCGCTTGCGCGACTTGCCGAACAATATCTCGGAATCGATATCATAGTGGTTGGCCACGGCCTCGGTAATCATCTCAAAGGTTATCTGACGTTTGCTGAGTTTTACCGCATTGCCTATTACTGCGCGCGCAAGATCCACCGTTATCTCTTGATTCAGCATCGTGGCGTGTGCCAGAAGTGCCACCACTATACCTTCTAATTCGCGAATGCTATCGGTTACATTGCTTGCTACATAATCAAGCACTTCGGCCGGTATCGACAGACCGTCTTGAAGCGCTTTCTGCTCCAGAACCCGACGTCTCAACTCGTAGTCGGGCTTCTCCAGTTCCACAGTCATGCCCCACTTGAAGCGCGACATTAGTCGTGGAATCATACCATCCATGTCGGCCGGGCGGCAATCACTGGAAATAATCAGCTGCTTTTGGCTCTGGTGCAGATGGTTGAATATGTGGTAGAATGTGTTTAATGTGCCAATCTTTCCGGCCAAATCTTGGATGTCGTCAATGATAAGAACATCTATGCTTTGGTAGAAGTTGATGAAATCGGGAACCTTGTTGCTGCGAACGGCTGTGGTGTACTGGTTCTCGAACACGCGTGCTGTTATATAAAGTACGCGCGTAGTCGGGAAATTCTCCTTAATCCTTACACCTATGGCCTGAATGAGATGGGTCTTGCCCACACCCGTGGCGCCAAAGACAAACAGAGGGTTAAACGTCTTTACCGACAAGTCGGCGGCAATGGCCTGGCCTATTGTCACGGCCAACTTGTTGCTGTCGCTACCGCAATAGTTCTCGAATGTGTAGCGTGGATTCAGCTGTGGGTCAATGTCGCTATATTCCACCGTGGCAAACGGATTGCTCGGCGCCTGTTCTTGCTTGACGACGCTCGATGTGATGGAGCTCAAGTTACTATTGCCTTCAACAATGTTGGTCTTAGCTACACGGTATTGATAGAACAGCTTGGTCCCGCTTCCAAAAACGCGAACTAGAGTCTTGTGCATCAAGTTGATGTATGTCTCCTCGATGCGCTCTTTGTAGAATTCCGACGGCACTCCTATCGTGAGCGTGCCATTCTCGTAACTGATTGGCACAATGGGAACAAACCATGCGTTGAACTGCTCTTCAGGAAGGTTGTCCCTGAAAATGTCCAAGCATTTGTTCCATAGCTCGATATGTTTTCCGTTAGTTGACATGAACTCTTTGCAACATTGTGCGTGTTTTACGAATACAAAATTCGCACTATTTTTTTTTCAAAAAAAATGCAAAAAAATTTGCATTTTAGAAATCGTTGGCAAGGCCCTTATTTTTCAGTGTGTTGGAGCAACTCCTCTAATTCTCTGCTTTAATTTATTCGGGCAAATTTTACATTCTTTATTCTTAATGATTTATCAGAATAAGAATATTTTGATTTTACCTGTAGCGTTACTTTATGTTTGTTTATTTAATCTCTTGAATTTATTTTGGTTATAAATATAGAAATAAAAAAAATTGGAATATTTTTGTTTAGAATCATTGTAAATAATCGCCATCATGTGGCATCAAAATACCTTTATGTTTATATAGCGTTTCGGGTTAGCTTTGATGTCCTTTAACAACTCATCCAAGCTCATTATTGAGCTATTGGCATTGTCATAAAGCGACTTGTCGTTCAACAGCAGTCCTATCGACGAATTCTTGTCGTTGAGTTGGTCTGTTACTTGACGCAAGTTGGCCACAGTGGCATTCAGGTCGGTCAGCGTTTTCTCTATCGGAGCGTTGGCCAGTGTTTGCGACAGTTGGTTGATGTTCTGTGTGGTTCCTTCAAGGTTTGCGGTGAGCCCATCAACATTGGTCACTATCTGAGGCACCTTACCATTAAGGTTTGCCATCAAGCTCGAAAGCTGTTGCGAACTTTTAGCAAGTTCTGCTGTGATTCCGTCGAGTCTCGACACCGAGGTGTGTAGAGCCGGATTCGACACCAGTGCGTTTACATTGAGCAGGATAGAGTCTAATTTTGGCAGAATACTTGCTATTTGCGGCATAATGTTTTCATCCACACGGTCCATTAAGCCGTTGGTGATTTCACTGTCAATCCTGTCGCCCACTGCGTAGTAGTCACTGCCTTTGTTCAACTGAATAGCCAGCGTGGCAGTGCCCAGCAGTTCCGTATCGAGGGTTACTTTACTGCCTTTAGGTATCTTAAGGTTTTTATTCAGGCTCATAAGCACTGAAATGTCGTTACTATCGTAGTCATAATTAATTTCCCTAACCAGTCCCACCTGGAAGCCGTTGATTGTGACCGGTGCTGATATGTTCAAGCCATCCACTTTTTCAAAATTGGCATAGTAGAAGTTGGCCGGTTTAAACAGGTTTATACCTTTTAGGTATTCTATTCCCCAGTAAAGCAGGCATAAACTGATGATCACTGTTACAGCTATGAGTACGTGTTTGTTAAAGATAGATTTCATGCTCTGTTGTCTTTTTGTAAATGATTTGCAAAATTACGAAAAACACATTAATTTTCTATTATTAAAACATTTTTTTTATTTTATTCAAATTTTTATGTAAGTTTGCGTAATAAATGCAATACAATATTATTATGGCACCGGAATTTATTAACAAGACTGTCTATGGGCTTATAGGTTATCCCCTTTCACACTCCCTATCAATGAGTTATTTTAATCGCAAGTTTGCCGATGAGAACATTAACGCCTCATATCTCAACTTTGAGATTGAGGATATTGGACAATTAATGGAAGTTTTTGCGCAATATCCGCAATTACAAGGACTTAACGTTACGGCGCCCTATAAAGAACAGGTGATACCCTATCTCACGTCGCTCGATGAGTCGGCCGAGAAAGTTGGTGCAGTGAATGTGATTAAGATTATTAGGGGAGCTAAAGATAATGACTTTAAGCTAATTGGTTTCAACACCGATATTAACGCTTTCAGGATGTCGATAGAGCCACTTCTCGACAAAAGCAAGCGTTCGGCCATGATACTTGGCACAGGTGGTGCCGCTAAGGCGGTAAAATGCGCCCTCGATCAGTTGGAGATCCAATCCACATTTGTGTCGCGCCGCAAGAGCGCAAGCACGGTCACCTACGAGGAAATCACTAAGGCCATGGTCTCAAGGAACAAGATAATAGTGAATGCTACCCCCTTGGGAAAGTACCCCGACGTTGATGCTTGCCCCGATTTCCCATTTCGGTTTCTTTCGCAAGACCATCTATGCTATGACCTAATTTACAATCCGGATGAGACGCTCTTTATGAAAAAGGCAATTGAGCGTGGGGCTGATGTGAAAAACGGATTGGAAATGCTTTTATTACAAGCATTTGAATCCTATAAGATTTGGACTGCCCCGGAAACCAATCGTTAGTAATTATTACCATTAATTTGCTACATGGTGCAGGCAGCGCTGCAAAAAGTGCCGGTAATCAGAATCCTGTTGCCGTTTCTTTTGGGTATTATCTCGTCTTACTATTCAAGCGGAACATTGGTGATTCCGCTTGTGCTTTTAGCCTTGGCGATAATTTGCTTTGGCTTTCTGACGTTTTGTGCAAGGCGTTCGGTGGAAGTGTCACTGAAATTGCGCCATTTCTACATCGTTCCTATATCCGTAATCGCCATCTCACTTGGAATGGTGGCGGAGATAATTGGCAGGCCCCTTGAAATGCCTTTACCTGATGTCAATGGACATGCAATCGTGGGGCGTGTGGAACAGACGCGGTTTAATGGTACGTCACAATCAATATATTTAACTCTATTAAGGAGCAATAGCACTGTAACGGTGGCGGGTGTGAAGGCTTTTGTCACCACACGCGGCTGCGATTACCGAATTAATGCCGGCGATGTTATTGCTTTTAATGCCAAGTTCCGGCCTATTCGTGGTAACGGAAATCCTTTCGACTTCGACTATGCACGCTATATGCGAGGCTTAGGCTTTATCTACACTCAGCACATTCCGGTTTCATCGGTAGTTATTTGTGGACACGACAGAACCTGGCGCACATGGGTCGAGAACAAACGGGAACATCTCCGACACGCCATATTCAATTCTTCTCTTAGTCCTGATGCACAGAACTTTGTAGTGGCTCTTGTTATGGGCGACCGATACTATCTCGATAGCGACACAATGCATCAGTTCTCTCTGGCCGGGATAGCGCATTTGCTGGCTCTAAGCGGATTGCACATCGGCATTATTTCTTTCCTGCTGTGGTTCGTTTTGCTACCACTGGAATATATGCGGCTTAGATGGTTGCGATATATCCTCACTTTTGCCGTTCTTATATCATTCGATGTGTTCACAGGGCTATCTCCATCGGTTGTTCGCGCCACAGTCCTTATCGGCTTCTTATTCCTGGCGTTTGCCTTGCGCAGGCGCTATGCTCCGGTCAATGCCCTATTGTGGGCCGCGTTTTTCATTCTGATTTTCTCACCCGATACCTTGTTCTCAGCAGGATTCCAATTGAGTTTTGTAACAGTATCCTCAATACTCGTTTTTTCGCCGCAAATACGTGTCAAAAGCCGTCTTGTGAATTATTTGATTACGCTCGTTGCCACGTCATTTATTGCAATGGCTTCAACATTAATGCTTACTGCTTATTACTTCCATTCGGTGCCACTCTTATCTTTTATGACCAACGTTCTGGTGATACCCGTATTTCCCCTGATTCTTATATTGGCGGTTGTTTACGTGGCATTGCTTGCATTTGGCCTCGATTCCACTGTTATATCATGGGGGCTCGATGGGTTACACCACATGCTTTTGGGGATAGCCGATGGTGCCTCCACCGCATCATTTATGAATGTGTCGGGGGTCAGCGTATCGCTTACTGTTCTGTTGCTTTATTATCTGTTACTATTGTTGTTTGCTTGGTGGATTTACTCCAGGTCTCGTTTAAGCTTGGTTTCAGTGGTTGTGTGTACGTTTGTCATGTTCCTTTCATGGCATTGGCACTATACCTCTGCCCCACGCCATGGCCTGATAGTTCTCAATTCTTATAATTCCACCCCTATTTTCAGCTTTCACAACGGCAACGGCACTCTGTGGGTGCCGGATGCCGAAGACGTATCGACCGATGATTTCCGCAAAAGACACACCGGACTCATGGCACGCTTGCGCATTGATTCTATAATGGTGGCTCCAACCGACTCATTGTTCAACATCAATTCAACGTCCGAATTCATTCACCACGACTTTGCCTATCTGAATGGTAAACGCATTGTTTCTATTGGCCTCAAATCGCGATTAAAAAAGTATGGGAGCCAAACCGACTTGCGGGTTGATTTTGCCATAATAAGTAAGCGGTTCCATGGCGACATCCCATCACTCTTGCGCCAGTTTCATCCAAGCACGATAATCTTGTCGGGAGATATCCACGATGATGACCTTGAGCGTCTGGTGGCCCAGTGCGACTCCTGTGGCGTTGCCTATCATGCTATAGCGACTGATGGGGCGTATGCTGAACTATAACGTGTGAAAAACTTATTTTCGTAATAACTTATTTCACTCTGCCGGCAGCGGCATAATGTTTCACATAGTATCGCTGACTCAGGTTGTTTATTGTAACCCCTTTTGACGAAGACGAGTGAACAAAGTCTCCATCGTTCAGATAGATGCCCACATGACTTATCTTTCCGCTTCTACCTGTTATAAAAAACACCAAATCACCTTCTCTCAGTTCACTCTTCTTTATTCTTTTACAGTTTCTTTCAAACATCTTGGCTGAGTTACGCTCCAATTTCATGTCATACACAGCTTTGAATACTTCCATAACAAATCCCGAGCAGTCAGTCCCCGATTTACTATGGCCCCCATACTGGTATGGCACGCCCATCCAACCCTTAACTTCACTGCGCAGACGCTTGTCTTTAATGGGTAACTCACCGTCCTTGTAGTCCCTTCCCTCTTTTGTATATGAAACTGGCTGATTCACATCTTTATGCGACTTGCAAGAGGGCAAGCAAAGTAGAATGCTCACCAATATTGCCATAGTTGCAACGATATGTGACTTCTGAGATTTCATAGCTTAGATTTTATGATAATATGCCGAGAAATCAATTCTCATTTTCTCGGCACATTATCACTTGTCTTTTCCGCACGGATTTATTTCTCTTCTCCGACTGATTCTTCCTTGTCGTCCTCTTTTTTCTGGGGCTTGAAATCGTTGAACCCTGCGCCAATAAGGACGTTATACCAGTTTATCACTTTCTTGATATCTGTTTTATACACCCTGTCCTCGTCATACTCAGGCAGAATCTCCTTGAAAAATCCATCAAGCTCCTTATCGGTTTTCAACGCCTTGGTTTCCACTGGCTTGCCATTATGCTTTTCACGTATGGTCTCCAGCACCTGCCACAGCGGCACGTCGTCACCATAAGTATATATTGCGATGTCGCCAAGCGACATTATTCTGTCGCGTGAATAAGCGGGTGTGCGTTTCTTGTCGATTAAACTCTCCACCACCAGCATATTATTGCCGTGGGAAATCAGTTTGAATAGTCCCGGACGACCGGAAATACTTAGAATCTCTTTTAGCATAGTTGTTGTCTTTTTGTTTGTTGTCTTTGCAAAATTAGTCAAATTTAGATAATCTTCCTCCACTTTTGCCGGCTTTTGTTATTCTTTTCTTATTTCTTTAAGAAGTTTTATTAGTTGCGGCAAAATCGGAATCACGTCATCGTTTACTATAATCCGACTATTAGGAATTGATGTCTTTTGCGCGTTAATACGTTGGAGCACAGCATGCTCATTTACGCCATCGCGTTTGGTGACACGCCTAATGCGCAACTCTTCCGGTGCGTCAACCATCCACACGTCGGTCACATACTTGTCCATTCCGCTTTCCGTCAGAATTGCAGTTTCCAAAAAGACTGTTTCTTCGGCTTTCTCTGCACACCTTCGTCTAAAGTCGGCAATCACCTCGGGGTGAACAATCGAATTGAGCTTCATTCGCGCAGCATCATTTCCGAATACAATTCCTGCCAGATATGGACGATTTAGCGACTCTCCACAGTACGATTCCTCGCCAAATTCAGTTTTAATCAGTGCCCTAACCGACGCGTTGGTGTGCATAATCCGCTTAGCTTCCTTGTCGCTGTCATACACGTAGTAGCCCATGGCTCTAAGTATGGCCGACACCACACTCTTGCCGCTTCCTATGCCTCCGGTTATTGCTATGACATCCATTATTTGCCCTCCACATAATTACACTGAACACTATCTGGATATAGCTCCACATCCTGAATATACGTTGGCGACTCACCCACATTAACAGCCACTTTATCATTTCCGTCGCGCTTAATGTGGTTATAATCAACCACTGCTGTAATTCTGTTGTGCTCAGCCATTTTGCTCTTGGGAGTGTGGTATTTTGCTATTACAGAAGCGGGATATGCCACGATGCTCGAGCCTGCAGGATTGTTCCTCACGGTCACCATTATGGTGTCGGTGCATTCCACTAACTGCTCCACTGGCACTACTAATTCCACTGTGCTTGGCACCACCTTAATACCGGTTATGGGAACGATGTTCACCTTGCGGCGAAGTGTGTCGGTAAGGTCCTTGGCATCTACTTGATATGTGAACACTTCGTTAATCGATGTGATAAGACGAGAGTTGGCAAAAATCAGCACTGAGTCGCCATTCTCTGTTGATATGCGTCCATTCTGGATGTAACCGGGGGTGACACCCACAGACACATTCCCATAGTTGATGGGCACTTTCTTGCCGAAATTTGTGGTGTAGCTCACATTTATCATCTCGGGTGAAATAATGATAATGCTCGACGAGCGACTTATAGCGTTTTTTACTAATGTGCGTAGCTTGCTCGAACTTACCACTAACTTTTCGTTTTGAAAGTCGGCGTAATCTTTGAAATTAATCTTGATGTCGTTGTTTCCTCTCAGTAGATTTTTAACAAATGTTGAGCCCTTGTCGCGTATCGTGACTGTGATTTCAGTGGGCAATTCATCGATAAATGTGATATTCTCAGGCATATTCATCACTTCCAGTTTAATGGTTACCTCATTCTGGAGGTCCTGATTTATAGTAATGAAACACCAGAACACAGTGGATATTGCCACAAAAAACAAGTACAGCATTATCGACCGTGCCCGCTTCTTGTCGATCTTAAACAAATTATAGTCTCCCAGTTTCATCACATTCACATCGTTTTGTCCCTATCCTTATTATATGAAGCTCAACCTTGTTTTTAGGCCTATACAGGGGTTGTTATTTGTTCTTAACGTCAGCACCAGCCTCATTTGCGTCTTGAGCACTGGGGTAAACCGAGCCCATGTCAATGCGAATTTTCACATTGTCATCGATCTCCAGTATCACGATGTTGTCTTTTATGTCTCTGATCTTCCCATAAATGCCACCGGCTGTGGTCACTTTATCGCCCTTCTGAAGCCCATCACGGAATTTTTTAATCTCTTTCTGCTTATTAGATTGTGGACGAATCATAAAGAAATAAAAAATCACAATCAGCAGCACTATCATTATTAGGCTACTATAACCGCCTCCGGCAGCTTGCTCTTGCAGTAGAATAAAATTTGTAGTCATTGTTTCGATTATTTATAATGTTAATATTTTTTGATAAGAATTGTCTGTTATCCCATTTTGCGTATCTGCTTCGACACCGAGTTGAGAATGCCGTTCACAAATTTGCCACTCTCTGGGTTACAGTAATATTTTGCAATCTCAATATATTCGTTCATCGTCACATTCACCGGAATGCTCGCAAAGGTCTTCATCTCTGTTATGGCCACATCCATAATTAAGCGTTCCATCAGTCCTATGCGCTCAGGCGACCAGCTCTCTCGCTTCACATACGTGTCGATTAGTTCATTGCTGTCGTCCATCTCTTTAAGCGACATCTCCAGCAACTTCAAGGCATATTCATAGTCCTCGTTGTTCTTGTATTTTGGCAACGCGTATGGCTTGTTTTGCTCCTCTATTCGCTTTATCGTCTTCAGTGCGAATTGCCCCATAATATCCACATCATCGTTCCAATAGACCGATTTTGATTCAAGTTCATCTTTGAAGATGTCATCATTAAAGATTACGCGCTTGAACAGATTGCGCCATAACTCGCAATCATCGGCCAAGCTGTTTTCCTCCTTGCTCATATAGTTCTTATATGGGTCAGAGCGTTTAATCTTGTCCAGTAGCAAATGCAGGAATATCACATTGTCGGTCCATGTGCAGTGGCTCTCTTCTTGGTACTCTCTCAGTGTCTCGTCCTCGCGCAGTATCTTAACCAATTCATTCTCCACGAAGCGCGTATTGGGATTCAGCTCCTCTTCTGTGGGGAAATATTTGTTCTTGGCCTCGTCTTGCTCGCGCTCTTCAAGGTCGGTGAGTTCCACTGCCAGTCTCAGTAGCATATTATATAGCTCATAAGACTTGTCCAAGCTATTGTTTAGCTCCTTTTCTATCTTTTTCAGGTCTTTCTCTTGTTTGATAACGTTTGAGTAAATGACCTGAACCACTTTTACCCGTATTAATGCTCTGTTAATCATAATCCTAAAAATTCTCCTTTATTTAATTCACTATTTGATTATCGTTAAGGCGCTGCTTCACCACCTCATATATCATAATACCGCCCGCAACCGATACGTTAAGCGAGTTTATTTCGCCAAACTCTGGAATCTTTACGAGGCTGTCGCACATCTTCATTACATCGGTAGATATCCCTTTGTCTTCCGAACCCAATACCAGTGCCACCGGATCTGTATAATCGCAGTCGGTGAACAGCATCTCGGTGCGGTCGCTACTGCCTATCACACGAAAGCCGTTGGCCTTTAGCGTTGTTATGGCGCTTACCACATTCTTTTCTCGGCACACGGGCAGATAGTTAAGAGCACCGGCCGAAGTCTTAACGGCATCGGCGTTGACACAGACGCTATTCTTCTCCGGAATCACTATCGCATTCACTCCCGCACATTCGCATGTGCGAGCTATTGCACCGAAATTTCTCACGTCAGTCACGCCGTCAAGAACCACTATGAACGGGTTGGCACCCGACTCATACAGCTGTGGAATCAAGTTTTCCAGGCTCCAGTAATCCACGGCAGCAAGGTATGCAACCACTCCCTGATGATTCTTGCGTGTGATGCGGTTTAGTCGTTCCACAGGCACGCGTTGCATGGGAATATGGTGGTTTCGGGCCATCTCTGTCAACTCTTTGCGCATGTCACTGCTCAAGTCACTCTTTATAAGTATCTTGTCAATAACTCTGCCCGACTCCATCGCTTCCATCACGGCGCGAGTTCCAAATATATATTGTTCTCTGTCTGTCATCACTATTTACCTTTATGTTCTATCAGCACGCGCGCGTTCTCTATTGCGGCGTCGTTAATCTCTTTGCCACTAAGCATCTTCGCCACTTCCATCACATGCTGCTCGCTGTCGAGTGTCTCAATACCTGTCTGAGTCTTGTCGTTTTTGTCGATCTTGTAAACTCTCAAGTGCTCATCGCCCACTGCGGCAACTTGGGGCAGATGCGTGATTGCTATCACTTGAATGTGGCGTGAGATATCCTTCATCATATCACCTACACGAGCCGCTATATCACCCGAAACGCCGGTGTCCACTTCGTCAAATATGATAGTGGGCAGATTCATATATCCGGCTATTATGGCTTTTATGCAAAGCATCATTCGCGACAACTCGCCTCCCGATGCCACTTCATGCACTGCGTGGAGACGTTGATTCTTGTTGAACGAAACCAAGAATCTTACCGTGTCCTGCCCTCGCTCTTGCAACTCAGTCTGTTGCATTTCCACTTCCACCGCCATGTTTGGTAATCCCAGCAGTTTGCAGTGCTCTTTCAGCTGCCGTTCAAAATCGGTCGCACTCTTCTTTCGCTCTTTTGTTAAAGCGTCAGCAAGTGTTTGGGCTTTCCCTTCAAGTTCTTTAACCTTTAGCTCATCATCATTGAGGCTGTCTCCTGTGTCGTCTATGCTTTGAAGTTTCTGCAAATAATCTTCTTGAATGGCAAGTAACTGGTTAACGCTGTTTACATTATGTTTCTTTTCCAAGCTGTAAATCGCGTTTAGGCGGTCCTCCACTTCAATAAGTGCGGCAGGGTCCACAGTTAAATCCCTTTCAATGTACGAAGCGCTGTCTGATATGTCCTTAAGGTCGATAATAGCCGAGCGCACACGCTCGCCCACACCTCTAAGTTCCTTAACGCTCTGCTCCAGCCCACTAAGGCGTTGTTCCACTTGGCGCAATGTGTCGATAACTGAGCCGTTCTCTCCGTCAAGTGCATTCTCCGACCACCATAATGCTTCTTTTATATCACTGGCGTTTTCCAGAAGTTGACGCTTCTGTTCCAGTTCTTCGTCCTCATTTTCTTTGAGTGCGAGATCTTGGATTTGCTTTAGCTGGAATTGAATATAGTCTTCTTCTTCTTTCGTCTTGGCGTAAGCGGCTTTTCGTTTTGCTAATGATTGCTTAAGGCGCTTGTATTCACCGAATGTCTCACTATAATCGTTTCTCAACTTCACATTCTTGCTGAGCGAATCCAGCACAGTCAACTGATATGCGCTACGCCCCAGAAGCGTATTGCTATGTTGAGAGTGAATATCTATCAAGCGCGATGATATCTCTTTTAATACTCCTGTATTGACCGGAGTGTCGTTGATAAACGCACGCGAACGCCCGGTGCCACTTATTTCTCGCCTTATGATACACTCGCTCTCGTCATAATCGATTTCATTTTCAGCAAAAAACGGTTTCAAGTCATAACCCTTGATGCCAAATGTAGCTTCCACCACAGTTTTTTTCCCACTGTCGCTAATTGACTTGCTCTCGGCGCGCTCGCCCAGTATCAGCGACAAGGCTCCCAGTATTATCGATTTGCCGGCTCCTGTCTCTCCGGTGATAATAGTCAGCCCGTCTTTCAAGTCTATCTCCAGCGTCTCTATCAGCGCGTAGTTCGATATGTATAGCTTTGAGAGCATTCTCCTATTTTGTGTCGGGGTTCTTTATTTTATCCAATCTCGAGCCATCGGTGGGATACAGCGGGTAGAGTATTTCATACACGTTCTCGCGCTCGGTGGTGTTGGCCTTAGAGTAAATGTTCACAAGCTCATCCAGTTTGGCGTCCTTAAACATCGACAGGCACGCCGACATCGGTGCCACATCATAGATTTTCTTCAATATCTCCAGGTTCTTCGTAATTGTTGCACGGCCTTTATCCACACTTGTTACCATTTGGTCCAAGCCCTGACGGTGGTATTGATAGAGCAATTCCCTTATTGGTGAAGTTGCCTTGTCTGTAAACGCGCTCAGCACGCCACTGCGGTTCTTGGGGTCTTCAAAGGCTTTCCATCCGCTTTCGCCGGCACTTTGAGCCATTCGCACCACATTAGCCGCTTTCTCGTAGTATGGGTCTCCACCGTTCGGTGAGAATGTGTCAAAGTCCATAGCAATCACAAGGAAGGCGTAGAAATTCAGAATCGCCGTCAAGTTGCTCTGCATGTCTTGCTCAGAATAAACAAGCGGCTCATTCTCCTGATACAGGAATTCCACTTTCCCGTCTTTGAAATTGATGATTGTCGTTGAATAAGAACTATTATAGACCGGACGCTTCGACTGTATCTGAATATCGCCGGTCATCTTGCCGGTCGCTTCTTCGTATGAGCTCAGCGTCAAGTATAGCGTACACTCTATCTTCTCATTTGCGCCAAATTGCGCATCGGTCCATTTGGTGGTATTCAGATATTCCGAAATGGCTTCTTTCAGAGTGTTGAATATCTCTTTGTTTGCGTTTTGTATCTTTTGGGCATTAACTTCCACAGTGCAGTTTAGCTCCTGGCCTGCGACGTTCTGCGAAGCCATAATCGAAAACACACACAAAACTATGTTAATCGTCCTTCGTAGAGTGCTCATTTCTTCAGGTAATTATTAACCACAATATCCACAATGTCCTTTGCCACCATTTTCTTGCTCTTGCACTCATAGGCATTGATTGCACCGTTGCGCTCCAGTATCTTCACCTTATTCGTGTCGGTACCGAATCCGGCACCCTTATCTTGCAAAGAATTCAGCACTATCATGTCCAGATTTTTCTTCTCAAGCTTCGCGCGGGCGTGTTCTTCCTCATTATCGGTTTCCAAGGCAAAGCCAACCAGTATTTGCCCGTCGTGCCTCTTAGCTCCCACGGCTTTTGCTATGTCGGGGTTCTCCACAAGCTTTATCGTGAGCGTGTTGGTCGAGCCGCGTTTCATCTTTTTGTCGCACACCTGCTCTGCTCGGTAATCGGCAACTGCTGCGCATAACACCACCACGTCACTCTCTTCACAGCGAGCCATCACACTCTCATGCATTTCTATCGCAGTGGTCACCGGAACCACCGTTATTCGCTCGTTTGCTGTGCTCAGCGAAACAGGACCGGATACCAGCGTCACTTCGGCTCCGCGGTTGGCGCATTCTTCGGCTATGGCATATCCCATTTTCCCCGACGAGTGATTACTTATAAATCTCACGGGGTCAATATTCTCCACCGTTGGACCGGCTGTTATTAGCACTCGCCGGCCAGCCATATCTTCTGTCGTGGCAAAGTAGTCGCTAAGTACCTTCAGAATGTTCTCCGGCTCTTCCATACGTCCCTTTCCCACCAGGTGGCTGGCGAGCTCACCTTCTGTGGGCTCTATCACGTGATTGCCATAGCTTTTAAGCAGTTCCAAATTGTGGACGGTAGTGGGATGGCGCATCATGTCCAAATCCATAGCCGGTGCCACAAATATCGGGGACTTCGACGACAGATAAGTGGTAATCAGCATATTGTCGGCTACTCCATGTGCCATCTTGGCTATAGTTGATGCTGTTGCGGGTGCCACCACCATAGCGTCGGCCCAAAGGCCCAGATTCACGTGACTATGCCATTCGCCTGTATTTGCGGTGAAAAAATCACTTATAACTGGCTTGCTCGTTATCGTTGACATTGTCAGAGGCGTTATAAACTCTTTAGCGTTAGGGGTCATGATCACCTGAACCTCAGCACCCGATTTCACTAGCAAGCGAGCCAGTATCACAGTCTTATAGGCTGCGATACCGCCACTCACCCCCAGTATTATCTTCTTTCCTTTGAGCATTTCTTATTTGTGCATTCTCAGCTTAATTTGGGTCAGCACTTGCTTGGTGTTGAGCGCGAAATCTCCATTCATCATCCAGCCGTAGTACCCGGGGTCCGTACTCAGCACTTCCTCCACAGGCCTGCCTTTGTATTTCCCGAAGTTGAACACTTCCACTCCGGCATTATTGTAAACAAAGCGTCCAGCCAAATCCACGTTCTTACTCTGCGTGGAGAATGCCGACAGATATTCCACATCGTTCTTCAGACTCGGATACTTATCGAGTTGCGCCTTTAGTACCTCATATGTTGCCTCTGTGTCGGCCAGTGCCGAATGCGCTCCCTCAAGGTCCTTATGGCAATAGAACTTATAAGCGGCCGATAGCGTGCGCTGCTCCATCTTGTGAAAAATGGTTTGTACGTCTATGAATTTTCTTCGGGAGAAATCCACCTTTACTTCAGCACGAAGAAACTCCTCGGCAAGTAGTGGCACGTCGAAGCGATTGCTGTTAAAGCCGGCTATGTCGCATCCTTCAAACACATTAGCCAACTCCTTGGCAATCTGCTTGAAGGTCGGTTCATTCTTCACATCATCATCAGTTATGTGATGAACCGCAGTGGCTTGAGCCGGAATAGGCATCTCAGGATTTATCCTTAATGTCTTCTTTTGTGGCTCCTTACTACCGGGGAACAACTTAATGTACGACAGCTCCACTATGCGGTCGGTCGCCACATTGGTGCCGGTCGTTTCCAAGTCAAAGAAAATAAGCGGATTCTTTAGCTGTAATTCCATCTCTATTCAGTCGTTATCAGTTAATTCTCATTGGAACTAATAGAATCAGTAGTTCTTCATTCTCTTTCTGTTCCGAAGGCAGGAATATACCCGGGCGTAGCGGGTCAAGCAATTTCACCACCACATTGTCACTATCGATGTTTTTCAGAACCTCTATAATATTGCTGTCGTTAAAACCAATTACCATATCCTGCCCGTCATACTCGCACTGCACTTTCTCCTCGGCCGAGGTAGAGAAGTTTATGTCGATCGTGGACATGAATATCTCATTATTGTTGAGTTGGAGTCTCACCTCTCCGCTTGTCGAGTCGGCAAACACCGACACACGGCGCAGAGCGTTGAGCAACGTCGAGCGGTCAACAGTCAGGCTATAGATGGTATTCTGAGGAATCACCGAATTATAGTTGGGATACTTTCCATTCACAAATCGGCAGGTCAGCGAATAGTCCTCAGTTGAGAATGTGGCACTCTTGCTGTCCATTGTCACTTCCACATTGCCGTCTTTCTTGTCGAATATCGAACTCAGAATCGAGGCCGGCTTCGACGGCAGGATAAACGAGCCTTCAAATCCTGGCTTCACATCTAGCTCACGATAGCGAACAAGCTTGTGCGTGTCGCTCGATACAAACACTATCTCCTCAGGTTTGATGTCCCAGAAAATACCGGTCATCATGGGGCGCAACGTTTCAGTACTTACAGCGAACAACGTGTGCTCAATGCCGCTCACCAGGCGCTCGGCCGGTATGACCAGTGTCCTGGTCTCGCCTTCGCTCTGCGCCTTCTGAGGAAATTCGTCACCATTCACACCCACAAGGTTAAAACGCCCATTGAAGTACTTAATGATGATTTCAAGGGTTTCATCATTGATATCGAATTCAAGGCCCAAATCGGGCAACTCCTTGAGCAACTCCAGCAGTGTACTCACCTTTGCGGCGAAGCACCCGCCGCCCTCTGCGCCCTGAACCTCGATACTCGTTGTCAATGTGGTCTCCAGGTCACTGCACGTAATCGTTAGTTTGCCACCTTCCAACTTGAATAGGAAGTTCTCAAGAATAGTCACTGTGTTCTTTGAGTTCACAACTTTGCTCGCTGCCGACAAGTGCGACAGTAATAACTTGCTTTGAATGCTGAATTTCATATTCTTATATTTTTTATGTTATTTCTTAAATCTGGTGTTTGTTTTAAACACGTATTTTAACTTACAAAGATAATAAATTAATTTCAATTTTTCAGCGTATTGGCAACAAAAAAGCACGGACTTTTTTTCGTTTGTCCGTGCTTGTAGTTGATTGTCCCTTTTTCTGGCCGCTTCAGCTTTTGGACTCAAGCCATTTACCAGATTATCACTCTATCTGCTTCTTCTCTGAACATCTTGTCCCCGGCTTTCACATCGAATGCCTTGAAAAACTGCTCCAAATTGCGAATGGCCACATTCACGCGGTTAATTCCCAACGCATGCGGATCCACCTTGGTCCTACGCAGTATTTCTTCCTTTGTGATATTTGCGGCCCACACATTGGCGTAACTCAAGAAGAAACGCTGGTCGGGCGTGAATCCGTCAATCTTCTCTTCCGAATTGCCCTCAGCGGTCTTCTTAAATGCGCTATATGCAACGCGCAGCCCTCCGTGGTCCGCAATGTTCTCTCCCAAAGTGAATTTACCGTTAGCATGAACATCATCGGCCACTATCACCTCGCTGTATTGGTCGGCCAACTTGTCGGCCAATACCTTGAATTTATCCGCATCTTCTTTGGTCCACCAGTCTATCATATTACCGTTTTGGTCAAAGTTGCGACCCTGATCATCAAATCCGTGCGTCATCTCATGGCCTATCACCACGCCTATCGCTCCATAGTTCGATGCATCGTCTGCCTTGGGGTCAAAATATGGTGCCTGAAGTATTCCTGCCGGGAAACATATCTCATTGGTCGATGGATCATAATATGCGTTCACAGTTTGTGGGGTCATCTGCCAGCGGTCTTTATCCACGGGTTTGTTTAGCTGGCTGTATTGGTAATCAGCCTCAAACTGTCGCGCCGCTTTCACGTTGGCCCAGTAAGGGAGTTTGCGGTCGATGTCGATACCGCTATAATCGCGCCACTTGTCGGGATAGCCTATCTTCACTGTGAATGAGTTTAGTTTCACAAGTGCGTTCACTTTAGTCGCAGGACTCATCCATGTTAGACCCGCAATGTGTTCGCCAAGAGCCAATTTAAGATTTTCCACCAGTTTCAGCATCTTTTTCTTCGATTCCTCAGGGAAATATTTGTTCACATACAACTCGCCCACAGCTTCGCCAAGCAGGTTGTCTGGAACGCTAAGTGCGCGTTTCCATCGTGGTTGCATCACCTGCTTGCCACTCATCGCGCGAGAGTACATATCGAAGTGGGCCTGTTCAAACTCATCACTAAGGAAACTCGATGCCGCGTCCATCAACTTAAAACTCATGTAATCCTTAATCTCTTCCAGTTTCAAGCTACTAAGCAACTCGTTCACTTTCGCTATCGACTTGGGGTGGCAAACGCATATCTTCTGCACTCCTTCAACGCCCAGACTCTGAATATAGCTGTTCCAATCAATTGCCGGAAATTCCTTAATCAAGTCATCTATGCTGTAGATGTTATATTGGGTGCTGTAGTCGCGCGATTCCTCACGTGTCATGGCCACCTGAGCCAGAGCTGTCTCAATTTTTAAAATACTCTTGGCCGCTTTGGCCGCCTTGCCCTTGCCGTTTCCCGTGAGTCGGAACAATGTGGCGATGTAGTCCATATAGGCTTTACGCACCTTTAGCGTGTTAGCGTCCGATTCTAAGTAGTAATCTCGGTCGCCCAGTCCTATGCCCGATGGGTTAATGTAGAAAATGTTGTCGTTTGAATTCTTCAGGTCAGCCATCACAAAGGTGTCAAAAAAAGGTGATGCTACTCCTCGATGCATCCAAGCAATCGTCTTGGCAATATCTTCCTTCTTGAGTGATTGAATAGTAGCGAGGTCGGCCTTTAATGGCTCGTAGCCTTCGCTATTTCTTCGGGCACTGTCCATTCCCAGCAGATACAAGTCGCTCACTTTCTGGGCAAGGCTTCCACGTGGATTGTTTTCGCCCAAATTCTGGATTAATTCTTTCAGTTGGGCTCGATTATTCTCGGCCAACTGGTCGAATGTGCCAAAACGCGCATACTGTGGATCAAGTGGATTTGCCTTCATCCACCCTCCACAGGCATACTGATAGAAGTTCTCGCCGGGCGATACGCTTAAGTCCAAATTCGCGCGGTCCACGCCTTTACTCAAACTTCCTGCCATCATTGTCATCGACGACAATGCCGTTAATATTAACATGATTTTTTTCATTTTGTTTAATTATTTTGTGTTTGTAGTTTTTCCAGTTCTTCACTCGCATTTTCCCAGTCGGCCATGGCTCGCTCCAGCTTTTGCGTCGTCTCGGCGTGTCGGGCGTAAATAGTATTGTCCGATACTTCTCCGGAGGCAATTTCATCTTCCACCGCTTTCAGCTCTTTCTCCAGCGAAGCCACCTTCGTTTCCAGTTCGCTTACGGCTTTTCTCGCCATTCGCAGTGTACGCTCCCTAGCTTTCTGCTCCTCATACTCTTTCTTTCCGACCGACACCTGCTTCTCTTCCAATCTCTCAGCCGCAGATGGGTCTTTAGCTTCCAGTACATTTAGACTGTCTATGTCTTTTTTACGCAGAAATTCATAGATTCCGCCTAGATGCTCTGTTACCCTGCCACCGCCAAACTCATACACCTTGTCGGTGATTCCATCCAGAAAATAGCGGTCGTGTGACACCACTATCACAGTTCCGTTAAATTGCTGTATCGCTTCCTTCAAGATGTCTTTAGTTCTCATGTCCAAGTGGTTGGTTGGCTCGTCAAGTATCAGCAGGTTTACCGGTTCCAAGAGTAGCCTTAGCATGGCCAGGCGGCTCTTCTCGCCTCCACTAAGCACTTTCACTTTCTTTTCACTTCGCTCACCGCCAAACATGAAGCTACCCAACATATCGTTGATTCGTGTTCGTATCTCGCCCGTTGCCACGTGGTCTATCGTTTCAAACACCGTCAGATTTTCATCCAGCAGTTGGGCTTGATTCTGTGCGAAATAACCTATTTTCACGTTATGCCCTATCGTGAGTTTTCCTTCATGGGGAATTTCACCCATGATGCACTTTATCAGCGTGGATTTGCCGGCTCCGTTCTTGCCCACAAATGCCACTTTCTCGCCTCTTTTTATCGTGAAATTCACTCCACTGAACACTTCCAGTGTACCGTATCTCTTACCCACATCCTCGGCTATTACCGGATAGTCCCCCGAGCGTGGTGCCGCTGGAAATTTAAGTCGTAACCTCGATGTGTCGGTCTCGTCTATTTCAATTCGCTCTATCTTATCCAGTTGCTTTATCCTGCTTTGCACCTGCACCGCTTTTGTGGCCTTGTAGCGGAAGCGCTCTATGAAATCCTCAGTGTCATGAATCATTTTCTGCTGGTTCTCCCATGCACGCCGCTGTTGCTCTATGCGCTCTTTCCGTAATTCCACAAATTTACTGTAGGTCACGTTATAGTCATAGATTTTACCAAGTTCTATCTCTATTGTGCGGTTCGTTACGTTGTCAATAAACGCTCGGTCGTGCGACACCACATGTATCGATTCTATATCCAAGTGGTTGGTGGGCTCGTCCAGTAGTAGCAAATCAGGTGACTTTAGCAATATCTTGGCTATTTCCACACGCATGCGCCAGCCGCCGCTAAACTCACTCGTGGCTCGTCCGAAGTCTTTTCGCTCAAATCCCAGTCCCAGAAGCGTCCTCTCTATCTCGCCGTCCACCGAACCGCTGTTCATTGCGCTTCGCAAGTCGGTCTTGTGCGACAAGCTGTTAAGCAGTTTCAGATATTCCTCGCTTTCGTAGTCGTCGCGTTCCGATATCTCTTTATTTATCCGTGCTATCTCATCGTCCAAGTCTTGTAAGTGCGAAAACGCTTTTTTAACTTCTTCGGTTAGTGTGGTGTCATCGCTCACACGCATCTGCTGGGGCAAGTATCCTATGGTTAGGCCTCGATCTCGCGATACTATGCCACCCGTGGCTTCCTGCTCTCCCACCAGTATTTTCAGAAGTGTTGACTTGCCGGCTCCGTTCAGGCCAACAAGGGCGATGCGGTCATTTTCATTGACCACAAAACTCACTTCCTTCAGAAGTGGTCTGCTACCGAATTCCACTGTTAATCCTTGAACTGATATCATTATCTTTTCTTGTTCGTTTTTGTGGCCCTCCGCAGGCGCTGTGCTTCTTCTGCATGCTCCTCTGCCAGGTCGTCCAGGCCTATTCGCTTGTAAATTCCACACAATCTCTCATGTGGCTCATATCTTTTTCTGTCGCATTTAATGGCCCGTTTCAGTTCTTTTATAGCCGCCGGTATATCTTTCTCTCTCTCGTATAGCGCTGCCAGACCAAGCCGTGTGTCGCAATTCCGCTTATCCACCTTTAGCGCGGCAAAAAATGTCTCTTCGGCCTTGTCGGTCTCCCCTATGTGCTCCCACAGACGGGCCTTACCCAGCAGCGCCGCCAAGCATTCCGGGTCAATCCGTAATGCCTTGTCGTAGTTAGCTAAGCCGGCCTTGATGGTCACCTCGTCTATCTTACGCTTTGCCCCAATCCCAGCTCCGTACGACACTTCGGGCTCATTTGCCAGCTTGCCGTAGCCCATTGTCTCGTCTCCCATAGCTACATACTCCAGAGCAAGGTCCTTCAGCATTCGGCTCTGTCTGTCTATTATTCGGTCACGCTCGGCTATCTCTTTGCGCAACGTCCCCAGCTCATAAAGCTTGGTCTTTATCAGTCTCAATACTGACGGCTTCTCGGTCACCTTCACTCTTTTGCATCCTTCCACAAACGCATCCACACAGGTGCCGAAGTCAAATGCCTTGAAAGCCTTGTTAGCCGTGCGAAGCAGCGAGTAGGCTCTCTCCTCCTCTATCGCTTCATCTATCGTGCGCTGGTCGTTAAACTTACGGCTGAAATCCACAATTGCCGTGTTCACAATCACATCGCGCTCCGATAATGGTTTAAGCAGCGTTATCCCTTCGAGCGAGCGGCAGCGCGACAGTGCCACGTAAGTCTGGCCACTTGAGAATGCTCCGCCGGCAAAGTCTATGATTATGTTGCTGAACGTCAGACCTTGACTCTTGTGCACAGTTAGTGCCCATGCAGGCTTAATAGGATACTGGGTAAATGTCCCAAGTACGCTTTCCTCCACTTTCTTCTCCTTCTCGTTGTAAGTGTACTGGATATTCTCCCACGTCTCTCGCTCCAGACTGTACTCAGTGCCGTCCTCAAGTGTCACCTCCAATTTGTCATCGCCCAGTGCCGACACCTTACCTATTGTCCCGTTGTACCATCTCCCATCGCGGTCATTCCTGATAAATATCACCTGGGCTCCGGTCTTTAGGGTCAAATCCTTCTGCGTTGGTAAATCGTTGTCGGGATATGTACCGTCAATCTTTCCATCGTATGTGTATTCACGGCTTTTCAGCGCCTGCATATGCTCGTCGTTTATCGAATCCACCGTGTCGCGACGCGTTGCCAGCGTTATCACAAAGTCATCGTCTTGCACTGTCGCTGGCTCTTTAACACGGCTATTTATCATTTGCAAGTCGGCCCTGCTGGCTCTATTCACGCGCACGCGGTCCAGAAGCGTTATGAATTTATCATTACTCTGGCGGTAAATCTTCCTCAGTTCTATCGGAACAAGACCTAAATCCTCAAATACACGCGCATTAAAGAAGAAGAACTGACTATAGTGCAGTTTCAATATGTCTCTCACATCTCGGGTCACCACCGGCTCAAGTTGGAAAATGTCGCCCACAAACAGTAGCTGCTTACCTCCAAATGGCTCGCGTTTGTTTTTTGTGTAATGTTTAAGCACTCGGTCAATAAAGTCGATTATATCAGCCCTTACCATCGAAATCTCGTCGATGATAATCAAGTCCAAGTTGCGGATTAGTTTCACCTTCTCCTTTGAATAACGTAACGTCTTATTAATGCGTTGATTAGAGAAGTCCGGGTCATCGGGCAACAGCGGTTTGAACGGTATCTTGAAAAACGAGTGCAACGTCTGCCCTTGCACGTTCACTGCCGCTATACCGGTAGGAGCCAGAACCACATGCTTCTTCTCGGTGTGGGCGCAAATATAGCGCAAGAACGTACTTTTCCCAGTTCCAGCCTTACCTGTTAAAAACACTGACCGGTGAGTGTGCTGTATCATATCCCACGCGTTCTGAAACTCGGGATTCCGCAGGTCAATATTTTCAATATCGCTATTACTCATATATAATCCCACAAAATTACAAAAAATCCCATCATTAGGCAACACTTTCAATCAATTCCGGCGATACGCATTTCGTACATTTGGCCTGCTTCATGGCTATGTATAATCATGAGGCGATAGCCATTTCCTGCTATCGCCTCATGATTTCAGTATGTGTCTTGTATTATTAGAACCTGAACCCAAACGTGCACGATAAGCGATTGTGGTTATCCTTCACGCCTGTGTAGATTCCCTCATCCCACGCCAGATTGCCTCCGCCATCTGTATATTCTATCGGCGAGAATGCGTGGTACTCACTGCTCCGTGTTTTGTGAACATAGGCTAAATCCAGATAGAAGTTCTTGAAGTGATAGCCCACACCGCAAGTAATGTAGTTCGTGCTCTTGTCAAACTTATATGACGGATTATAGCCCGATGTCACCACAAACACATTGTTGTTTTCAACATCCTTTTGCACCTGCGATGTCTGACGCTGGAAGCCGGCACGCACACTCCACGATTTGTCAATCCTATACTCCGCCCCCAAGCGTATAATATGCGTTGGCTTCAGATAAGTCTTCATCTCATCCTCACTTCCGGGCTCTATCCGGCCGGCATCATCACATATCTTTATCGACTGGTTGTTCACATACTCGTAGTCGGCGCTGATTATACCCTTGCCACCTATAACGGCTGCAATTCCGCCCATAAAACGCCACGGCGTCCTGATGCGATAACGATACTCATTCACCGGCGAACTGAATTTCTTCGTATAAGAACCTTTCTCAATGTTGTCGCCATAGAACTCTGAGCTCATATTCGCGTCCCAGATGTCCTTCATGTTATAGAACGTTGGAGTGTGGAACGCAAAACCTATGCGCAGACTATTCACAGGCTTTAAAATCACGCCCAGCTTAAAGTTGTACCCGTTACCCGATGTGCGCGAGTTGTTCACAAGGCCATAGGTCGCGTTTCCTTCAACTATCGTAGCCACATTGCCCGGATTGTCAAGCACCTCGGTGTTCAGCATCTCCTCGCCATAGTAGTTATAGTAGCGATAGTCCATTGAGCTTATGCCAACGCCCATTCCCCAGAACAACACATCCTTGATGTTGCCGCCCAGGCTGATGTTATACTCGTCGGTCTCGCCCCATTCATCCACTTCATATTCAGCATAACCTGTAGCCCCATTAATGCCCAAACCCGAATAGTGCTTGTCTCCTGTTGGCAAAATCACACCGCAGTTATACCCCAAAACATTATATGCATATCGAGTGTTGTTGAACGGTCTCTGGTCATACTCATTGCTCATGTACAAGTTCTCGGCCGACACGCCCTCGCCGGTGGCAAGGTCGGCCATGAAATTTGTCATTGAGGTGGGCGTGTTGTTAAGCCCGCCCATATAACGACGGTTGAACGTATTAGTACGTGAGTAACTGAAGCCCCAGTTGAAATACCTCAAGCCATCTGAATTCAGTTTCAACGAACCAATATAACCCACATTATTTACAAGAAACTTTGTCTGGCTTGTTGCGCTCACGCCTTCGGGCTTCGACGAGATGAAATCCAAACCGAACGTAATACCGATATCCGAACTCCTATACACGCCCAGTCCACCGGGGTTCTGATTCAGAGTGGACAGGTCTCCGCCCAATGCGCTGAAGGCGCCGCCCATCGACATAAATCTCGACGAACCGCGCAACTCGGTATTTGAATACTGCAATGCGTCGAACGTGTACTGAGCGCTCGCCAGCACAGGAAGCATACACACTATTGCTAATATAATTTTCTTCATTTTCTTTCGTTTATGTTTACGTAATAATCCTCTTTATTCTTTGACTATCCATATTTGAGCAAATTAGTGCCTGTGGCTACCACCGCCACCACCGGAATATCCGCCGCCGGAGCGACCACCGCCCGAGAAGCCTCCTCCTGAACGGCCTCCACCGCCGAAGCCCGATGAGCTACGTCCGCTTCCATACGAT
>CADADP010000007.1 GCA_902786725.1 uncultured Bacteroidales bacterium | reverse complement strand
ACCACGCTATACTGCGCCAAGAATCAGCTTGCCGACCTGGACCTGTCGGGTCTGGAGAATCTGGCGGACCTGAACTATGCGGAGCAGGAGCGTACTGTTTGCGCGGAGAACTCGTTGCTGTCGCAGTGGAATGGCGGCACGCTGACGAGCAAGAACCTGTACTTTCTGCGCTTGGACGCGACGTATGAAGCAAATTCGAAACAAGTGCTTAAGAACCGTTTGATTGAATCGGACCATGAGAAGAAATCTAACTTTGACATAAGCCTTGTGGACTCACAGAGTTGGACCGGCGGCAGCACGTTTCAGGGCACACGCAGCAACGCGCGCAAGCGCGTGGTGGGCACTACGGCCGACCTGGATGCCGACCGCGTTTACGGCAATGTGCTGGTGCTGAGCGATGTGACAGAGACCGCGACGCAGGCGACCGGAAGTGTGACCTATAACTACGACATCAAGTTGGACCCGAACGCGACGGCCGTGGACGCCCGAAGTCCGTTCACGCTTAACTGGTACGCTGTGCCCGGCATAGTGACCGAGGTGAGCGAGGTGACGACAGCCAAAGAGGTGAAGGAGGTGAAGTATGTGAGCATGACCGGTGTGGAGTCGTCCGAGCCGTGGCCCGGAGTGAATGTGGTGATCACCACGTATGCTGCCGGAAGCGAGGAAGTGAATAAGATGATAGCGAAATAAGAAATAATAAATAAAGATGTTGATACGGAGCCGGTTCCCAATTGTGGGGGCCGGCTCTCTGCATGTGGTGCCGGTGCGATGTAACGCAAATTATAGGTCCAATAGGTCTTATAGGGCTGGGACGGGTCATAGAAGGCCGGGTGGGAAGGTGTAAACGATTGCATGGATTTTTTTTGTTAAATGGGTGGAGTATGGTACGGTTTGGAGTGAATGGATATTAAATTTGCAATGATAAGTTGCCTTGCAAGCGTCTTGCTTAAAATGCTGGAAATTAGTGCTTTGGTAGATTTGTGGGTGGCCTGGTTCAAGTGCTGTAAAGAGGGATGTGTCCGGGTAAACGGGAGCAAGCCGGAAACCAAGACCGATGAGAAAGGCCAAGGTTGCGGAATATCCGGCGTACTTGACACGTGAGAATGACAGAGAGCTATTAAAGGCTAAAAGTACAAGTGAAGCAAAGTGGGCGTGAGAGCATGATGAGACTTAGAATGACTTGAAAATTAATACGATAACAAGATACTGAGATTATGAAAAAACTAATGTTATGGTTGGTGGCGATTATGCCATTATTTGCCGGAGCTCAGGGGTGGCCGGCGGATTACAGTGGAGTGATGATGCAAGGCTTCACTTGGAATGATTACACAACAACGACGTGGACCGCCCTTCAGGGTAAGGTGGAAGAATATTCCACATGGTTTGACTTGATATGGGTGCCGCAGAGCGGTCAGATTAAGCCTAACGAGTGGAATTACGGCGATGGTGCCCGTTCGATGGGCTATTCGCCGGTGTATATGTTGCGCCATAATTCATGTTTCGGCACCCAGACGCAGCTTATCAATATGATAAAGGCGTATCGTGAGCACGGTACCGGCATCATAGAGGATGTGGTGGTGAACCACAAGAACGGCGTGTATGACTGGGCCGATTTCCCCAATGAGACAGCCACCGGTCCGACGACCGGTCAGCGCTACGCGATAACGTGGGCTACACCGAAGACCAATATGTGGGGAATCTGCACGAGCGATG
The DNA here is from genome assembly GCA_902786725.1 of uncultured Bacteroidales bacterium. Classification (GTDB taxonomy): domain Bacteria; phylum Bacteroidota; class Bacteroidia; order Bacteroidales; family Muribaculaceae; genus Sodaliphilus. The sequence goes on along the minus strand of CADADP010000007.1, from coordinate 64,477 downwards.
AGGTGTTCGGGCAGAGCGGTTACTCGGCATCGAGCTCGGCTCATGGCGATACCGGCGACGACTTTGACGGTGCCCGCGATCTGGACCACCAAGACAGCAGGGTGCGCGAAAACATAAAGACATATCTGGATTACCTGGTGAACGAGCTTGGTTATGTGGGATTCCGCTGGGACATGGTGAAGGGCTTTGACCCGAAGTATGTGGCGGAGTACGTGAAAAGCAGCGCGCCGATGTTCTCGGTGGGCGAGTGCTGGGACGGTTACGACCGAGTGAGCAGTTATATCCGCGGTTCATACTACGAGAGTGCGGCGTTTGACTTTCCGCTGATGTATGCGATAAAAGACGCGTGCCGCAACGGGAACTGGGCCGGCCTGAACAATACGGGCCTGGTGGCGAATGCCGACCTTCGCCGCTACTCGGTGACATTTATCGACAACCACGACACATATCGCAACGACCGCCTGACGAGCAACGCCGACGCGGCATACGCGTTTATACTGGGAATGCCCGGCACGCCGTGTATCTTGAAGGATGATTACGAAAACAGCACTCTGAAGCAGGTGATACAAGCGTGTATTCGCGGGCGTCGTGCGGCGGGAGTGACCAACCAGAGCAACATCACCAATGTGGAGCAGAAAAATGGCGGCATCACCTTCTGGATAGAGGGTAGCAAGGGCCACGTGTGCATCCAGTTGGGCCCTGACACAAGCACCGGTTGCCCGAGTGGATATAAAGACGTGTGGCACCGCGACGGCGCGTTCCGCTTCTGTGTTGAGTCGGAGCTTGACCCATACGTGCTGCAGCCGAAGGAGACATCGCTACTCGGCGAGCCCGAGGTGGATAACGGCAGCGGGAACTACACCGGCAGTGTGACGGTGAACGTGCGTCCGACGCTGATGGGCACGAAACTGGTTTACACCACCGATGGCAGTATGCCAACGGCCGGCAGCGAGCAGATAAGCACATACAAGGCGCTGACCTTTACGGAAGACGCTACGCTGAAAGTGGGAGTGCTGAACAACGGCAAGGTGGAGAAGGTGAAGATATATAAGTATGTGGTGAGCGCAACGGATAAGGGCAAAATACGGGTGCACGTTCGAGGCAGCAATATCCACGTGTATGCATGGGACAGCGAAGGCGTGATAAGCGCGTCGTGGCCCGGTACGAAGCTCAACAACTCGGTGGGCGTTGGCGGCCTTGACTGGAGTTATATAGACTTCACAAAGAAGAGCGACGACTACAGCGTGAGCCTGATACTGAACGAGGGTGACGGCGACAGTCAGACCCAGGATATAACCGGAGTGAGCCACGATGTGTTCTACTCGCTGGGCGGCAACAAGTATGAGGACTTGACAACGACGTATGTGACTGCGGAGAACAAGCCAACGGTGTCGATAGACAAAGCCAGTGGCGAATATGAGGTGAACACACTGACGGTGAACCTGAACGCGAGCGCCACAGACGCCAAGATCGTATATACCACCAACGGCACAACTCCGAGCGCAACCAACGGCACGCAGGTAACCGGCAGCAAGGCACTGACGCTAAACAAGAGCACCGCCGAGCAGCAGATAAACGCGGGAGTGCTGGTGAATGGCGTGGTGACCGGAGTGGTGAGCCGCGTGTATGTGGTGAAAGGCTGCACCGAGACGACGACCAGCAAGGGCATCACTGTGTATGTGTATAAGGACGGAAGCAACGGCAACTGCTGCCTGTATTCGTGGAACAGCAGTAACACGCAGCGAACGGGCGCATGGCCGGGCAAGAAATTAAGCACGATGCCGACCGAGGAGATAAACGGCGGCACGTGGTACTACTACACATTCCCCGTGGCCGACAAGACGATAAACATCATTCTGAACAACGGCAACGGCACTCAGACGGGCGATATGACAGGGATAACCAAAGACAAGTACTATTATTATCCGAGCGACTTTGGCGGTAACTATAAAAAGGCGTATGAGGAGACCGGCTCGGCCTACGTGGATCGCAACAAGGGCGGTGAGGAGCAGACGGTGTCGGGCGTTCCGTCGGATGCCGGTTGGCTCGACGGTCATGTGTTCTGCTACTTTGAGAACGACGGCAACTACACCAATCCGTATATTTGGGCTTGGGGTAACTCGGGCAACTTCACTGGCGGTGAGTGGCCGGGGACGCAGCTTGTGGAGCCGGTGGGCGTGTCGTCGAGCGGGAAGACCATTTTCCTCTGGGATCTGGGCGAGACAGATGGCAGTGACATGCCAACGGGACTGCTGTTCAGCGACAAGGCCAGCAGCTCGCAGACGAGCGATTTCACATTTGTGAACGGTGGATATTACACGAGCGGTGGTCTGGTGAGCGCTGTGGATCAGAATATGCTGTCCTTGAAGAATGTGCTTAGCGGCGGAGTGAATGGCAAGACATATACGGTGAAGAATGAATTGACCGGCGTGTGCTTTGACCCGACGGGCCAGTACCTCTACGCGAAAGACAGCAATGGCGAGGCCAACGAGATTTTCGCTCCGGCCGAGGGCCAATCGGCATATGACAATCCGGCCGACTTTGACCAGAGCAACTGGGTGGTGATCAAGTTTAAGAGCGCTCAGAGCGCGGCTAAGCAACAGGCATATATCAACCACAAGATACAGGCCGGTACGGTGACCGGAACCTATACCGCCGCAAGTTCGCGGATAGCCACTACAGTGACGCCGGTGGCCGGAACCGCGGTGGATGCTTATGAGCCCAACGAATACTGCGTGGCAAACTTTGTGGATCAGGATGAATATTTTTTCATGACTCCACGCGCCAACGAGTACGCGAAGGTAAAGTGGGCCGTGTATCAAGATGGCGCATTCTATGTGCCGGCGCAGGGCCAGGGTAGCAATACAGTGAATGTGGGTGGCGCCGTGAGCGCTGACCTGGATATGTATGACGGCGAAACGAGTTTCGTGAACGGCAAGATGTATGAACTTAGCGGCATAGTGGAGGCGATAGGCGGAAGTGCCGGCGCGCGTCGTAAGGTGGCTGCTAAGGACGGTCCTGTGAGCACACGTTTCGCTTTGCATCCGATAAGTGCCGAGGAAGTGGATCCGATAATCACGGGCTTGACGGAGGAAACGATTGCCGGCAAGAACGCGGTGAAGCAGGAATACTACAACATTCTGGGTGTGCGAAGCGCGGAGCCGTTCGGCGGCGTGAACATAGTGGTGACGACCTATGACGACGGCACTCAGAGCGTGAGAAAAGAAGTGAGAAAGTGACCGATGCAAACGATTGCACATCCATCTAAGTAGAAAAGTAAAAAAAATTTGTAAGGCGATGGATTGAAGGTATTAATTTTGCATTGAAAAAGAGACTTTACTATTTAACATCTAATACAGGATCAGGGCGATGCTTCCGTGAGGGGTTGTCGCCTTGATTGTTATATGGGCCTTATAGGTCTTATGGGGCGAATAGGTCTTAATGAGATTAATGTGGGTGGGTGAGGTAAATGCTCGGATATGAGAGGGCTGTGACGTGATGTTTCGATAAGATTTTGGATAAATGGATTGGAATATGTATATTTGCGAATAGGAAACGTGAAGAGCGTTTACGTGAGCGACTTAGTGAGTGCGTATTGCTTAAGGAAAGAAAAGTGAGGTGCTTGCTTTTTCGTGAAGAGAGAAAGAATAGAAGTTTTAGAAACTAAAAATTTAGAGAACAGATGAAAATTAGAAGAGCTATGGCAGTGATTATGATGTGTGCATCGCTATGCGCGTGTGCCCAGGCAAAGAGTGATGACTCGTTTGTTAAGGACGGTGTGAGATATACGGTTACCGGAGAAGGGACTGTGGGCGCTTCAAAAATAAGCGACAAGAATACACCTAAAGGAAAGTTTGTGTTACCGTCAACTGTGACACACGGTGATGTTACATATCGTGTGACCTCGATATCCCATTGGGGCTTTTTCGGCTGCGATAAGATGACCGAGCTGGTGATACCCGAGAGTGTGGAAACTATAGGGATGTTTGCGTTTACAAGCAGCAAGTCGCTGACGAAGGCGGTGGTGAAGTGTTCGAGAGCCAAAATAGACGCCGCGATATTCAGCGGATGTGAGAACCTGACAGAGGTGCAGTTTGCCGAGGGCGTGACGTCGATTGGCGAGCGCGCGCTGGAAGAGACTGGGATAACAGCAGTGAAGTTGCCGAGCACGCTGAAGCGAATAGACGGGAGCATGTTTACGCGATGCGCGAAGCTGAGGCGAATAGAGATACCTGAAGGCGTGGAAGAGATAGGCAGTTACGCGTTTTCGTGCTGTGACTCGCTGGTGGACGTGAAGTTGCCGAGTACGCTGAAACGAATATCGCACAACGCGTTTTCATCGTGTGCCGGCTTAAAAGATATAAAATTGCCTGAGGGCCTGGCGACCATAGGCGATAACGCGTTCTGCGCGTGCAAAGGGTTGACCCGGTTGCACTTTCCAAGCACTCTGGAGGAGATACAGGGAAATCCGTTCCAGTACTGCTCGAACCTGACAGAACTGACGATGGAGGCCGGAGGCCGAAACTTCAGGTTGGATAGAGGCGTGTTTCTGAACGGCGATGGAACAAAGCTACTGTTCGCGTTGCCGTCGCTCAATCTGGGCGACTATGTGGTGCCCGAAGGAGTGGAGTCGATAAACGGGAGCGCGTTTTACGGTAATAATAGTCTGACGAGCGTGAAATTGCCCCGAAGCCTGAAGTGGATAGGCAGTGCGGCATTTCACAATTGCCATAACCTGAAGACTGTGGAGCTGAACGAAGGTTTGGAAGAGATAGGCGATAAGACGTTCTATAGTTGCGGCAGCATAGTGTCGGTGACGATACCCGGCTCGGTGGTGCGCTTGGGCCAGAACGCGTTTGACTTCTGCTCAGGTTTGCGAGAGGTGAATGTGTGTGAGGCTCTGGCTTCAGATAATCAGAACTTTAATCAGTGGACGTTCGGGTTCTGTGATAGCTCGTTGCGGATAAAGATACACGACGCGAACGGCAAAGTGACAGAGAAGAAAGTAGATGACCTGTACGACCCGAAGCAGCATATGTTCCACGAAGATGTTCATCCATAGTAGAGATGTTGTCGCTCTGCAAACGATTGCGCTAATAAAAGAAATGTATTTTTGCAAGTAAGTTGCTATTGAGGAAATAAAGTTTTTAAATTTGCATATCATAGCCGATGAGCGCGCAGCGAGGGTCGGAATAGCCTGAAAGCGTGCCGCATAATGAGGAAATGACGATAAAACTTAAATATCAATGAAACGATTAGCATTAATTCTTTTAGGCGTGGTCCTGACGCTGAATGCGTATTCACAGGGCTGGCCGGCAAATTTCAAAGGTGTGATGCTTCAGGGATTCTACTGGAATTCGTATGTGGATAGCCAGTGGAGCAATCTGGAGAAGCAAAGTGACGAACTGAGCAAGTTCTTTGCTCTTGTATGGGTTCCTCAGAGCGGTGACTGCCATGAGACTAACAATGTGATGGGTTACGGCCCTGTGTATTGGTACACACACAACAGCAGTTTCGGTACCGAGGCCCAGTTGCGCTCGATGATTAAGGCGTTTAAGGCCAAGGGCGTGGGCGTGATAGAGGACGTGGTGATTAACCACAGGAACAACATCGGCAACGATGGTTCATGGGTTGATTTCCCGGCCGAAACCTACAAGGGCGTGAAGTATCAGTTGCTTCCGACCGACATCTGCGCAAATGATGATCGCGGCAAGACCAAGACTTGGGCCACGAGTAAAGGGATAAAGATAAGCAGCACCAACGACGAAGGTGAGGATTGGGACGGAATGCGTGACCTGGACCACACGAGCGCCAACGTGCAGAACAACGTGAAGGCTTACCTGAAGTTCTTGCTTAGCGACCTGGGTTACTCGGGCTTCCGCTACGATATGACCAAGGGCTATGCTGCCTACTACACCGGAATGTATAACGCAACAGTTAACCCCACCTACTCAGTGGGCGAGTACTGGGACGGAAATGTGAACGTGCTGAAGACATGGCTTGAGGAGACAAAGCGCTATAACGGAACGATACAGAGCGCTACGTTTGACTTCGCCATCCGCTACAGTGTCCGCGACGCGGTGAACGCTACTAATCAGTGGCAGAATCTGGGCAAGGGCGGGCTGTGCAACACCAATAGCGGCGCATACGCCCGCTACGCGGTGACATTCGTGGAGAACCACGACACAGAGAACCGCGGCCCGGGTGCCGAGCAAGATCCTATCAAGCAGAACATAGCAGCGGCCAACGCGTTCATCATAGCGATGCCCGGCACACCGTGTGTGTTCTATAAGCACTGGAAGGAGTACAAGCAGGAGATAAAGCAAATGATACTGGCGCGTAACATCGCCGGCATAACTAACACCAGTTCGTCGAGCAACCTGCGCAGCAACAGCAGTTATTATGCTCAGCGCACTGTTGGAAGCAACGCTTCGCTGATAGCAGTGCTGGGCTCATCGACAGGATACGTGCCCGAGAGCAGCCAGTACACGAAGATACTGAGCGGAACCAACTATACATATTATCTGGAGCGCAAAGCCGAGACCGCATGGGCAAGTGTGCCCGACGGGACCTACGAGAAGGCGTTCAACGTGACACTGACAGCAGTGAGCGCGACCAATGGCGCGACTCTGGTCTATACCACTAATGGCAGCAACCCGACGGCATCGAGCTCGAAAGTGGCCAGTGGCGGCAGCATCAACATTAGTAACTCTTGCACGCTGAAGGTGGGTGTGCTTGCAGGCGGCGCGGTGAAAGGCATAATCACCCGCGAATATACCATCAAGGCGTTTGAGCCCCATACGGCCACAGTGTATGTGAAAGACCCGTCGTGGGATGCTATGTACTTCTACGCATGGGACGTGAACGGAACTAACCTGAACGGCGTATGGCCCGGCAAGACCGGAATTGAGAGCAAAACCATCAAAGGACAGAAGTTCTTCTATCAGACGTTTGACATCAAAGCCAGCAACTACACGTTCAACATAATCTTCAATCAGGGTAGCGGCAAGCCTCAGACTACCGATATAGGCCCAATCTCCGAGGATGTGTATTATGAGATAGCCGGTAAGGACGCGGCCGGCAAGTTCTTTGTTAAGGACATTACAGCCGACTATAAGCAAGGTGATGGCGTGGAAGACCTGCGAGTGGATAACACTAAGCAGCAGAGCGGTCCGGCGATGGTCTATTCGATTGACGGACGGTTTGTGAAGAAGGCCGCAGACGCTAAGTCGGCTAGGGAAGGTCTGGCTCCCGGTATCTATATTATTAACCGTGAAAAGGTGATAGTGAGATGATAAGAAGACTGAAAGGAATTCTAACGATAGTGGTAATGCTCTGTGCGTGCGTAAGCGCACAGGGCATTACGCGTGATGCAGGTGGCGATATGTCGCTACTGCTTCAGTATGAGGACCATGGCGCAATCTACAAGGACAAGAACGGGACAAATATTACTGATGTTCTGGCCTTTGTGAAGACCCAGGGCTGGACCAGCATAAGAGTGCGCCTGTTTGTGGACCCGTCGCAGGCCTCGAGCACAGAGAAAGGTGAGGGCGTGTGCCAGGATTTGGAGTACGTGAAACGGCTTGGCGCGAAAATAAAGGCGCATGGGCTGAAATTCATGCTCGACTTCCACTACAGTGACAGTTGGGCCGACCCGCTGAAGCAATACACACCGGTATCGTGGGCCAGCTTGAACGAGGAGCAGCTGAAGGCCAAGATATACGAATATACCAAGAGTTCGCTCAATGAGTTGAAGAAAGTGAACGCTGAGCCCGACTTTATCCAGATAGGAAACGAGGAGAGTTACGGAATCTTGTGGGGCGTGAAAGGCGGCACGTTGCAGAAGTGTAACTATGCCAGCGGCACGGCCGAGTGGACGCGTTTTTCAGGTCTGCTGAAACAGGCGTCGAAGGCATGTCGCGAGGCATGTCCCAAGGCCAAGATAATAATCCATCACGATCGCGCATGCGAACAGGGAACACTGTATAACTACTTCCTGAAAGTGAAGAATAACGGAGTGGATTATGATGTGATTGGGTTGTCGTATTATCCGCATTATCAGGGAAGCATACCACAGTTGGAGCAATGCTTGAATATGCTGGGTAACTCGTTTGGCGACAAAGAGGTGATGATAGTGGAGAGCGGATATTACCACAAGTGGCCACCGAGTAACGTGAATTTCGATTACTCTGACACATACCCCAATACCCAGGCAGGTCAGGAGGCGTTCACAAAGGCGCTGATTGAGGCCCTGATGCGCCACAGCAATGTGACAGGCTTGTACTGGTGGTGGCCCGAGTCGAACGAATATGGGCTGGACTGGAACACAAAGCGAGTGACCGACGCATGGTATAACGCCGGTCTGTGGGATAATGAGACCGGACGTGCGTTGCCGGCTCTGTATGCGTTGCACCTGTTCTCGTTCCCGAGTGGAGTGGAGGACCTAGTGATGCAGGAAGAGAAGGGTCCGGTGCGAGTGTTCACGATAGACGGTCGCTACGTGACTACGGCTGCTGACGAGGAGGCCGCAAAGGCTACGCTAAGCGAAGGTCTATACATCATCGGCGGAAAGAAAGTGCTGGTGAAATAAGCGCCGGTGAAAAAGGCAAAATAGCCGACATGATTTTTACGGGAATTGTCTCATGAAAGTGGGGCAATTCCTTGTTTTTTGAGGGGTGTTTTGGGGTTGTAAGAGGGAAATCAGACGTTGAAGCGGAAGACAACGATGTCGCCGTCTTGCATGACGTAATCTTTGCCTTCGATGTGCATTTTGCCGGCTTCCTTCACGGCTGCTTCGCTACCGAGAGTGATGTAGTCGTCGTATTTTATGATTTCGGCGCGGATGAAGCCACGTTCGAAGTCGGTGTGAATTACGCCGGCGCACTGAGGAGCTTTGCTACCCTTGTGGAACGTCCATGCGCGAACTTCTTTGGGCCCGGCGGTGAGGAAAGTCTCGAGGTCGAGCAGGGCATAAGCGGCCTTGATGAGGCGGTTTACGCCGCTTTCCCGCAGCCCTATTTCTTCGAGGAACATCTGCCTCTCTTCGTAGGTTTCGAGTTCGGCGATGTCGCTCTCGGTCTGTGCGGCGAGCACCAGGAGTTGCGCATGTTCGTCGGCAATAGCCTGGCGCACCTCATCGACGTAGTGATTGCCGGTGGCTGCACTGGCGTCGTCAACGTTGCAAACGTAGAGAACGGGTTTGTTAGTGAGCAAGAAAAGTTCGTGCGCGATTCGTTGTTCGTCTTTGGTTTCGAGTTGTACTTCGCGAGCATTCTTACCTTGTGATAGAACGTTGAGATATCGCTTATAGACCTCGTGTTGCAGTTTTGCGTCACGGTCTCCTGCGGCCGCTTGCTTGGCAACTCGGCTGATGCGGCTTTCGATGGTTTCGAGGTCGCGAAGCTGGAGCTCGGTGTCGATGACTTCCTTGTCGCGAACGGGGTTAACCGAGCCGTCAACGTGAGTGATATTATCATCGTCGAAGCAACGAAGAACGTGGATAATGGCATCTGTTTCGCGGATGTTGGCCAGGAACTTGTTGCCCAGCCCTTCGCCCTTGGAAGCGCCCTTGACGAGTCCGGCGATGTCCACGATTTCCACCGTCGTCGGGACGATGCGCTCAGGGTGAACCAATTCCGCGAGCCGATTGAGCCTTTCGTCGGGTACGGTGATAACGCCCACGTTAGGTTCGATGGTGCAGAAAGGGAAGTTGGCCGACTGAGCCTTAGCGTTAGAAAGGCAGTTGAAAAGAGTGGATTTTCCCACGTTGGGAAGGCCTACGATGCCACATTGAAGAGCCATATAGATTGAGTGGTTTTAATGATTCGTTAATAAATTGAGTGCAAATTTAGTGAAAATATGCGAGAAGGCGAAATCGGCGTTGGAGTAATCAGGCACGCGTAAACAGGCGGCGCATGCAAGTGTTGCGAATATCAAGCACAAAAGCCCGAACAGACCCGCGGCAGGCGCACTGAGCCTATATGGGCCGAAGTAAGCGCGATGGGGCGTGGATAGCTGTTAGTTGAGGATTTGGTATCCGCCGAGAGAGTTGTCGGCATAGACGGAGTATCGGTTGAGACCGACTTTGCGAGTGACTGCTTCGCCCGAGAGAGGGCTGCCTGTACCCCCGAAGGCATCGTAATGCGACCGGCATTTGGGGCAAACCGCTTCGTATCGGCTATCGGGGTCGATGTGGACGTAGATGTCGGCTTTTTGTTCAACCGGGCAAGCGGCCTCGTATGCTACGAGCCCGGAAGTGGTGTAAAATAGGATGACCCCACCGAGTCCGGTGTAGGAAGTGGCGGAGTATGGGAAATTGGATGGAATTCTCTTGGGGTAGTTGAAGTATTGCCAAGTGCCCATGCCGGGGCATCCGTAAGTGTCCCAAACCGACTTCATTCGAAGGTTGATATCAACGCGAAATCCCTTGAGCGACCGGTTGTCGATGTTCTCGCAGGCGCTGAGAGAGATGAGCGCGATTACGCAGATAAGAATTTTTTTAAGAGCCATAAAGCGATGGAATTTGTGGTACAAAAATAGTGAAAAGTTGTGAGTTGGCTGGCGTGAATGTGCAGAAATGTTTAATTTTGCGGTCAGAAAAAGATATAAGCCATGTTGCTAAGTATCATAACAGTGACATATAACGCGGAGAAGGAGTTGCCGGTCACGATGCAGAGCATAAGTGAGCAGACATTTGGCGACTACGAGCACCTGGTGGTGGACGGCGCTTCGAGCGATGGGACGCTGGCTGTGGCTGAGCGCTATGCGAGCGGGCGGACGCGCGTGGTGAGCGAGCCAGACCAAGGACTCTATGACGCGATGAACAAAGGACTGCGACTTGCCGAGGGCGATTATGTGATGTTTCTGAATGCCGGCGACGCGCTGGTGGGCAGAGACGCGCTGGCGCGGATAGCGCGCGGCCTGGAGACAGGTGCAGATGTGGCGTATGGTCAGACCCGTGTGGTGAACGTGGATCGGCGTGTGGTGGGAATGCGTCACCTGACGGCTCCCAAGCGGCTGGATGCCGACAGTTTTAAGCACGGGATGCTGGTGTGTCATCAGGCGTTTGTGGCTCGGCTGGAGTTGTGCCCCGAATATGATTTGCAGTACAGATTCAGCGCCGATTATGACTGGTGTGTGAAGGTGCTGCGGCGCGCTCGGCGATGCGAATATGTGGGCAATGAGCCGATAGTGGAATTTTTGGAGGGCGGCACCACGGCCAAGAATAAGCGCAAGTCGCTGTGGGAACGATACGTGATAATGTGCCGGCATTACGGAGTGTGGAGTGCTACGTTGCATCACTTGAGTTTCATTCCACGCGCGTTGCGCCGGCGGCTGAGGAAGCATGTAAAGTGAGAAGAGGCTCCGTGGTGTGTGGAAGCCTCTTCTTGTGAAGCGTTAAGTAGCCGTGTGTGTAGGCTTCTTATTTTTTCTTGATGTAATCGTTGTACATTTTTATGCCGAAGATAACGGCGCTGCAGAGCGTGGTGATGAGGTTGGTGAGGAAGAGCGCCCATCCCTTTTCCCAACCGAGCATCCATCCCTGGCACATGAAGCAGATGCCACCGATTCCAATCATGAGGAAAGTGGGCAACGCGATGTCGTCGGTTTTGCGCGTGCGCATAGTTTGAATGGCTTGTGGCAGGTAACCCAAAATGAGTCCAATGCTGGCACCCCAGCCTAAAATGTCGAATAAAGTCATAGTTTTTAAAGTTTTATAGGTTTATGAATATGGAAATTTTGGGTCAAAGGTACGAAAAAAACCTGAATGCGTAAAAAAAGATGGGGAAAAATGCAGGGGGCGAGTGCGAAAGTAGTTGGGGAATAGGTCTTATGGGACTTATATGGCCTATAGGACAGATGGAGATGGCAGTGGCGATGCGGGCTGCGTAAATGCAGAAAATGACATTGACAATGGTGAAAAGAAGAGGTAATTTTGCGGAGGTTGAGATTTTGCTTATATTTGCATAATGAACTCGTCGCCGGAAAAATTGCGACGAGGCGATGGAAAGAAAATTAATAAAAAATTACGATATGAGAAAGTGGATTTTGATATTGCTGATTGTGGCGGTGGCCGAGATAGGAGTGGCGTCGCCGCTGTGGTTGCGTTACGCTCAGATTTCGCCCGACGGGACTGAGATAGTGTTTACTTATAAGGGCGACATCTATAAAGTGGGCTCTAATGGCGGTGCGGCGGTGCAACTGACCACCCAGCCGAGTTATGAGACATCGCCCGTGTGGTCGCCCGACGGCAAACAGATAGCGTTTGCGAGCGATCGCAAGGGCAATTACGACGTGTATGTGATGAGTGCCGGTGGCGGTAGCGCGCGTCAAGTGACGTTTAACTCGGCGAGCGAGACCCCGTGGACATTCTCGCCCGATGGCAAGCAGATATACTATTCCGCATCGATACAGGATCCTGCGAAGAGCGCGCTGTTCCCGTCGTCGCGACTGACCGAGCTATATAGCGTAGCGGTGGGCGGCGGCAAGGTGAGCCAGGTGCTGGGCAGTCCGGCAGAGGCCTTGTGCTGGTCGAAGGACGGACGATTCTTCCTGTATCAAGACCAAAAGGGATTTGAGGACCAGTGGCGTAAGCACCACACGTCGTCGGTGACCCGTGACATCTGGAAGTGGGACGCCAAGAGCGGCAAGCATGAGAACCTGACCAACCGCGCCGGAGAGGACCGGAATCCGGTGCTTAGCGCAGACGGGCGGACGGTGTATGTGCTGAGTGAGCGCAACGGCGGAAGTTTCAACGTGTGGAAGTTCCCGATAGACGCTCCGAATAAGGCGGAGGCAGTGACCAACTTCAAGACCAATCCGGTGCGCTTCTTGTCGATATCGAATGGCGGGAAACTGTGTTACACATACGATGGCGAGATATATACCCAGACCGATGGCGGGAAGCCGGTGAAGCTGAGTGTGAGCCTGGTGCACGACGATGCGGAGAGCGTGTTGCGGAGAACCTACAGCAAGGGCGCGACAAGTGCTACGGTGTCGCCCGACGGGAAGCAGGTGGCGTTTGTGGTGCGCGGCGAGGTGTTTGTGACATCGGTGGAATATGGCACGACAAAAAAGATAACCAACACCGTGGAGCAGGAGGCCGACGTGTGCTGGGGCCCGAACAACAGGAGTCTGCTCTATGCCAGTGAGCGCAATGGCAACTGGCAGATAGTGAAGGCGAGTATAGAGCGCGATGATGACCCCAATTTCCCCAACGCCACGGTGATAAAGGAGGAAGTGATATTGCCGTCGAAGACTGTGGAGCGCCGTTGCCCCAAGTATTCGCCCGACGGCGGAGAGATAGCATTTATAGAGAACCGCAACCAGTTGAAAGTGCTGAAAGTGCTCGACAACAAGGTGCGCACGGTGACCGACGGTTCGCTGTGGTACGAGACCAACGGGACGTTTGAGTTCGAGTGGTCGCCCGACGGAAAGTGGTTCGCGATGGAAATAATAGGCAACCAGCGCGACCCGTATAGCGACATAGGGCTGGTGAGCGCTCAGGGCGGTGAGGTGATAAACATCACGCAGAGCGCGTATATCAGTGTGCAGCCCCGTTGGGTGATGGGAGGCAACGCTATACTGTTCACGAGTAACCGCTACGGAATGCGCAGCCACGGCTCGTGGGGCTCGCTCGACGATGTGCTGCTGGCGTTTGTGAACCAGGAGGCCCTGGACAACTACCGGCTGAACAAAGAGGACGCGGAGCTGCAGAAAGAGGCTGATAAAGACAAGCAAAAGGCCGAAGCCAAGAAAGATGAGAAGAAAGACGGTGACAAAAAGGCCGATAAGAAGAAAGAAGTGAAAGAGATAGTGGTGGAACCGGCCGATATAGAGAACCGGATAGTGCGTGTGACACCGAACTCGAGCAATATAGCCAGTGCTATGATAAACAAGGACGGCGATGCGCTGTACTATCTGTCGTCGTTTGAGAAAGGCTATGACCTGTGGAAGATGGATTTGCGCAAGCACTCTACCACGCTACTGAACAAGATGGATGCCAAGTGGGCCAATATAGAGCCGAGCGAGGACGGTAAGGAACTGTTTATACTGGGCGGAGGCACAATGAAGAAGCTGACCGTGAGCAGCGACAAACTGAAAGACATCAGTTATAGCGCGCAGGTGAAGCTGGACCTCGCCGCCGAGCGTGAGTATATGTTCAATCATGTGTATCGGCAGGTGAAGGAGCGCTTCTACAACAAGAATATGCATGGTGTGGACTGGGACGCGATGACAGCGACGTATCGCAAATTCCTGCCACATATCAACAATAACTACGACTTTGCTCAACTGCTGAGCGAGTGGCTCGGCGAACTGAATGTGTCGCACACAGGCGGTCGGTACTATCCGTCGGGCGGCGAGGCAACAGCCAACTTGGGCGTGTTCTACGACTGGAGCTACAGCGGCAAGGGACTGAAGGTGGAAGAAGTGGTGAAGGGCGGTCCGCTGTCCTGTTCACGGTCGAAAGTGAAGCCCGGTGTGGTGATAGAGAAGATAAACGGAGAAGAGATAACCCCAGAGAACGACTATAGCGTGCTACTGCTGGGACAGGCCGGGAAGAAGACCCTGATAAGCCTGTATGACCCCAAGAGCGGCGACCGCTGGGACGAGGTGGTGAAGCCTATAAGCAACAGCGCGCTTAGCGGGCTACTCTACGACAGGTGGGTGCAGCAGCGGGCACATCTGGTGGATAGCCTGAGCCACGGCCGGCTGGGCTACGTGCACCTGAAGAGCATGAACGACGCCAGTTTCCGCGATATATACAGCCAGGTGCTGGGCAAGTGGAACAAGCGCGATGGAATAGTGATAGACACCCGCTGGAACGGTGGTGGCCGGTTGCACGAAGACGTGGAAGTGCTGTTCAGCGGCAAGAAGTACCTGACGCAGGAAATTCGCGGAAGAGATGCATGCGACATGCCGAGCCGGCGGTGGAACAAGCCCAGCATAATGGTGCAGTGCGAGGCAAACTACAGCAACGCTCACGGAACGCCGTGGGTGTATAAGAAAGGCGGTATAGGCAAACTGGTGGGAATGCCTGTTCCCGGCACAATGACCAGTGTGTCGTGGGAGACGCTACAGGACGACAGTTTAGTGTTCGGAATCCCCATTATAGGGTATAGGTTGGCCGACGGCACATACCTCGAGAACCAGCAGTTGGAGCCTGATATTAAGGTGGCAAATGACCCAAACACGGTGACAACCGGCGAGGACAAGCAGCTGAAGAGCGCTGTGGAAGAGTTGCTGAAAGAACTGCGATGAGAAAGTTGGCACGATTTTTGCGGGATTAAGAAAAAGAAGTAACAAAAAAATATGTGACGATATGAGACCGATTAGTGAACTGAAGGACAGGGCTCTGATGAGCCTGAGCGGCAAGTGGGTCGCATTTGTGGCAATGACGCTGATAATGGTGGCACTGGAGGGTGTGTTCTCGACGGTGGGTAGATGGTTTCTTCCAGAAACCAAAACGGTGCTGAGCATGAGCGAATTGCTGCCCACGACTGCAGTGCTGGGGCTGAGTGGAACCACACTGGCGATGCTATTGCTTTTTGTGCCTCTGGCATGGGGTTATCAGGTGATGTTCCTGAAGACGAGCCGTAGCGGCGGTGACCCCGATGTGGGCGAGTTGTTTGCGGGATATAAGGACTACTGGCGCGTGACCGGCACACACTTGCTGATGTACCTGTATGAGATATTGTGGTCTCTGCTACTGGTGATACCGGGTATAATCAAGATGCTGTCGTACTCGATGACAGGCTATGTGCTTCGCGACAATCCGGAGTTGAGTTTCAATTCTGCGATAGAGCGTAGCATGTGGCTGATGGATGGGCACAAGGCTGATATGTTTGTGCTGTATCTGTCGTTTATAGGCTGGGGAATACTGTCGGTGCTGACGTGTGGCATAGGCTTCTTGTGGCTGTTGCCCTACATGCAGATGACGATGACCAAGTTCTATGAGGCTCTTCTTGAGGAGAAAGGCGCTCAGATGGCACAGGCCGGTGTGGCCGGGATATGATGCGCCGGAATGAGGTGAATTATAGTTTCATTTGGATAAAGGTAACAAAAATGGGTGCCGGATAATTTGGTTATTGCTCAATTTTTGTTACCTTTGCAACGCGAAAGCGAAGCTACCGCGCCCGGATGGTGGAATCGGTAGACACGAGGGACTTAAAATCCCTTGGCCATTGCGGCTGTGTGGGTTCAAGTCCCACTCCGGGTACAAAAATAGGCTGTTAATCGCTTGATTTTCAGCCTATTTTTATTTTCCAATAAGCAATCAATAAGCAAAAACCAACACAACACCTCATTTTTGCCCTCAAAATTGCCTCATTTGTGGCGGTCGTTGGGTTCAACATCGGCGGCTGTGGATTGTGTTAGCGGTTGAGGGTGGCGGCTCATCGCCTCGACGAGGGTTGAGGTGTTGAGGTCGGGGCGGCTGGCGGTGCTGGGGTGCTGCTTTCCACCTGTGGCGAGGTGTGACGGCGAGGCACAAAAGAAACAGGGCAAAACCTCATCGGCTCGCTAACTGTTTCCGTTGTGTTTCCGTTGTTCGTCTGTGGTTCAAAGTCAGATTGTTTCCCTGTTCATTCCCTGTTAGCCGTGCAAATGTGGGTCGGCAAAACCTTGTGGCTATCTTGGGCTCATCTCCCACTTATTCACCCCTATTCATTCCGTGCTATCTACGTGTTTACCCTTACCGTAATCTTACCGTTGTTCGTGGTTCATTCGGGGTTCAAGCCCGCTGTTTTGTCATACTTATGCCCTACTTCATTCGGTTTTTAACCTCACATGAAACCACACCTTTGTTAACAACAATTATTGCACCGACAGACGGCCACAAATAAGCCTCGGTGACGGCTGGAAGTGTTACCGATTTAGTAATTTGTGACAACTTAATATAGAGGCAATTTGAAAAACAGGGCGGCGGTGTCAGCGGTAAAACCTTACCGCCTCGGCGATCTTTTTGTTAAGTTCCTCAATCGCCTCGCTTTTGACGGTCAAACCCTCTCGCTCTTGGCACGCCACCTTAACCGCTTGCCTCAAATCGTGTGCCTGTTTTGCCGTCAACTCGCCTCGCTTTTGTGCCTCGGCGATTTGGCCTATAAATTCAACCTCACCGCCGGCACGTTCCACAAGCGACAACACCCCAAACCGGTATAACTGTTGCTTACTTTTCATAGAGTTGAAATTTAATTGAATTTCATTGATTTTTCTTATTTCCTCATAGGTATCTCGCCAGCGTTTGACCACGGCGATATAAAATGCCTCATCAAACAGGGTTGCCCCTGTGACGGCTGGCACGCCTAAAACACTCGCCAGCCTGTGGGTGTATCGTTGTTCATACCTCAAAACGTTTCTGCCTCGGTAGAGGTCGGGCGCTTGCTCGCTCCTCGCTCTTTGCTCTCGGATCTTATCATAAAAGCAAAGTTTCTCATCTCGGCGGTGGTAATATAAACCGCTGGGCTGTAACAATCGGTTTGCCCTCGCCAGCACGCCCAAATGATTTATATAAACCTCAGTGGGGTGCTGGGTGATAATATTGCACCCAACATCGAGGCGAGTAACGGCGGCGAGGTTCATAGGTAGGTGTAACTCATCGCTCAACCGCTCAACCGCTCTTTGCACATCGGCTCGCCCCATTGACTTGAAGTTATCGCCTAAAAACCATTTGCAAAGTGAGCCGTCTTTAACTCTCACTTGCCAGCGGTTAACGGTCACTTTCAAGCCAGCGAGGTTGCCTGTAACAACCATATCGCCGCCGTTATATTGGTGGGTCGCTACATCGGTGAGGTAACAGGGTGTTTCCTCAATGAAACTCACCCCCTCAACATCGGCGGCGGTTAACTTGAAATTAACGGTGTCAAACATCGGCTAAATTACTAAATCGGTAATTTGTGACAACTTAATATAGTGTCAGTTTGTTTTGAGGTGGGTTTGATACAATCGCCCCCACCTTTGTAGTTACTCGCTGGGTTCTTGGGGCTGGGCGGCGAGGGCGGCGGCTGGGTGGTGCTTGGTGGCTCGCTCTCTCAAAAGGTTAATTTCCTCATCAAGTTCACCGTCACACAAAAGATTATACAGCGGCACTCGGTCTTTGCTCTTGCCTCTCGCTATAAAAACCTCTAATATTGCCCCCTGTCGGGACTTGCCGTTAACCACATCAAAGCCTTCAAAGACAATCAAAATAGCGTCACTTGTACCTCTTACATCGCCATAGGCGAGGTTAACCGCTGGGTCGGGTACAAATATACTGCTTAAATTGTTGCTTTTCATTGTGAGGCTCTTATCGGCTTTCCTGTGTACATCGCCGCCAAAGGTTTTAGGTACATCACCAAAATAAACAACCAAATCACCCACGGCGGTAGCGTCAAAACGCTCGCTTGCTTTTCTCGGCTTGGTGGCTCGGTTTTGTTCAAACATCGGGTAACTCTCGGTGCTGGCGGTGCAATCAAGCCTCATTTTTGCTTTAGTGGCTACTTTCTCAAATCGGTAGTAATCGGTTAAAATCATGCTGCACCCCCTTTCTTATTGCAGTAGGCGGCGGCCTGTTCTGCTAACTCGGTATCGCTGGCAATCCGGTTTGACTGCAACCACGCTTCAAGTTCTCGGCGGTTGAAATAACACATCTTGCCCATTGGCTTGTAGTGTGGTATTTCTCGCCTCATAGTCAATTTGTAGAGGTAACTTTTTGAAATCCCTAAATATCGGGCGGCTTCCTCGCTGGTTAAAACCTCTTTTGTGGCAAATATTGTTCTTGCCGTTACCAAATCGGTAATTTGGTTCAAATCCTCTTGGCTCATATTGTTTAAGCGTTAGGGTCGGGGCTTTCCTGTGGTCGGTGTGAGGCGGCACAATCTTTGCCCTGTGGTTTCACGCTGGGGCGGCTCACACTCTCGCCCCTTTGTGAAATCATCGGCAAAGGTAGAGGGTATTAGAAAACAAGAAAATAGGCTATAAAAAAACTATTTATAGCCCATAAAAACAGCCATCCTTGTTGCAACCTTGTTGTTGTCGAGCTATAAAAAAACTATTTATAGCCCATAAAAACAGCTTCTTTGTTGTGCTGTTATTAGTCAAAAAATATTGTTCTATCTAACTCGGCTCGCCATTTCTTTACATCGGCTCGCTTGGGTTCATAACTCGCCTGTGTGATTGAGGCGGCAAGATTTTTCACATTGAAAAAGCCCTCTAATATCATAATTGGTCGGGGTTGCTCAAATACTTTTGAGCAAAAGTAGCCTAATTGTGCTTTTGTGCCTCGCCATAAATATTGCTCGCTCATCAAACCGGCCTCAACCGCTCTTGCAAAATATTTCCTCGCTGGCTCGGTGTTTAGTTCGGTTGGCAGTTCTTGTAATTCGACTGTGGGCAATTCATCTACACCCTCACTCGCTTGGGGTGGGAAGTATTGATATAACCAATATAACCACGGCTTACAACTGTTGGCTAAATCTTGGTTGAGGCTGTATATACAGGTTTCTTCAATCTCTCTTGGTGTGTCAGCAAAAGCGTTGAAGGTGTAACCGCTGTATCGATAATGGCTAACGCCGCTTGTAGCCCCATATTTGTTAATAACCTCGGCTAAAAGGTTCATCAACACTTTAACCTCGGGGCTAACGCTCACTCGCTTGCAATATGCCAAAAGGTTTGGCAATTCATTGTCAAGCGTTTTTATCGTTTCCGTTGGAAGTGGCTCATAATCGGCCAACCTCTCAACCCACGGATTAGGACAATCAAGCAATGTACTTAAATCGCCGATAAGCCTTAAAATCACTTTCTCCATAACTCAATCAATATTTAACGCTGGTAGGCTGGCAATCGCCTGTTGTTTTAGGCTGTCAACCGCTCTTGTATATTTCTCGGTGTGTTTCAAACCGCTGTGACCTAACAGGCTCGCCACGGTCTTAATATTAGCCCCATTGTTCAAGATATTCACGGCAAAACTATGTCTTGCACAATGCCAACTAATATGCTTGGAAATTCCGGCACGTTTAACCCACCTTTTAAGGGCTTTTAGGCACATTTCATAACTCGGTAAGGGAAATATAACCTCGCCCCTGTTATCGGGCTGTGACGGCTCGCCAATTAGTTTTAGGTGGGTTTCATCAAGCGGTATCACTACACCGCTGTTAACGCTGTGTCCTTTGGTCTTGTTTTGCTCAAACTTTAACAGGCGGTTGGCAAAATCCACGTTTGTAAATGTAAGGTCTTTCACATCACAAAATCTCAACCCTGTATAGAGGCAAAACAGGAAAGCACGCCTAATATTGGGGTTTTCATTATCATAGTGGGTTGAGGCTAATTGTGCAATCTCATCAAGCGATAATATTTCTTTCCTTAATTGGTTTTCGTCAACCTTAATGCTTATCGTTTTGCCGTCAACATCGGTAAACGGCTCGTTATAGTTAAACTTGTACTTAACCCCACAACTTTTATAGACTTTCTTAAAGCGTGCAAACAGGCTCTTTGCCCCCTCGCCTATACTCCTACTTTGTAGGTACTCGGTAAATGTCAACATCATTTCACGGCTTATTTGCTGGGGCGTGATATGCTTTTGAAATTTCTTGTACTCGGCTGTATCTCTCAAAAAATCTTGAAAGCGGTGCAAAGCAATTTCGATCATCCTAATATCTTTCTTGGTGTAACTCTCAATGTAGGATTGAAAGTAAGCAATAAAATCAATGTCTTTGGGCTTTGCCAGCCTGTAACCCTCATTCTTCTCTAACAACTCTTGCCCACGCTCATAACGTATTTTTTTGGCGAGGGCTAACGTTTCTTTGTTTTGCTGTCGCTCAATCGGGGTTCTTGGCGCTTGCCACAGGTAAAGCCCTAAACGCTCGGTTTGGCGGTTCACTTTCTTGTAAGTGTTACCGCTCTTGCTCACCGCCTCGGTATAGCCTAAATAAAACTCCAAATATAGGCTCTCTCTACCGTCACTCAATACCTGTGCAAATAGTTTGGGGTTATCGCCACTTGCACCCTCAATTAGATAGGTATTGTTAGCCCTGTAATTCTTTTTGGTTGCCATTGTCTTTATTGCTCTTTATTTCCTTTACTTTGCAAAGGTAATATTTTGTTTTCACTCAATAAGCAACCAATAAGCAAATTTTGTCAAAATAAGGTCTTTTTTATGAAATCAAGTGAAAAATTTAAAACTTAATAGGCTGGTTTTCTTTTTTGTTAGTTTCTCTTGGTTATTATTGTTTGCTGGGTACAATTTCCACTCCGGGTACGCTCAGGGCTGGAAACATGAAGGTGTTTCCGGTCCTGAAATTTTTGTAGGTATGTGTGGGGTGGTGGGGGGAAAGACGGCAACAAAAACATCATGAAACAACATGGATAGGGCCTATATGACCAATAGGACCTATAGAGCAGGAATAAGCTGGGCACGGAAAAGGGTCTTGCGGGTGTAGAAGTGCCACGCGGACGAGCCGTGCGCAGTATCCTTACAGCAGGGGTGGTGCGTCAGGGTGATGGGGCACAGCGCTACGTGCGAGGATTTTTACACGATGTAGCGGCGCAGGCCAGGAATTCTGTTTAAGACCCATGATGCGGCGAATGACACTAAAAACACGATGATGCTTACAACGGGAACGGTTAAAAGCGCATATGCCGGAGTGCTGAAGAATGGTGTCTCGACCATCATATTGATGAATAGAGGGTGGATAAGATAGATTCCGAAACTTACGGCAGAGATGGTGCTGATAGCCGATGAACAGTGACGATGTCCTTTGAGAAAATAGTCCTTAGCCAATATAAATACCGAAACAGAGATAATGAGGACGAACGGTGTGGTGTAGGCGTAGAAATAGTCGCGAGCCTCGCCAGCGATGGCAGAAACTGCATAAGTGCCGATTATTATGAGAACGAAACTGCATGCTGCTGCAAAGTGTATGATTTGTTTCTGATTTTTAGGCATATTGTTGCAGGCAAGTTTGTGCCCAAGGATGAAATAGAGCGCAAATCCAGGCAAAGTTGCAATTCCAGACTTGTTGAAATTGGTGATAAGCGCCTCGGTAATATCATCACAAGAAGGGAATAACATTTTCAGAGCCAAGAAGCCGAAAGGAAGAATGTAAACTGAGATGAAAACTAAAATGAGAAAATAGCGAGTGATTCTTTTGTCTGAATTGATTAATCGCAAAATGGGAAGCAAAATGTAGAGCCCTGCAATCATCCACAAGAACCACAAGTGGTGCTCGCCGGTTACAAATAGGCGAATAGCATCGTGAAGTGGAACGTTATTGAAATCATATCCGTACTTTCGCAAATTATGGAAAATGAACCAAGAACAAAATATTAAAGACCAAAACAGGAATGCGGTGACGATGCGAAGCAGATTCTTGCTGTAAAGACGGCGAATGGAAAATTCCTTTTGAGGGTCGAGAAACAATGCACCTGAAATCATGACAAAAATGGGAACTGTCCACCTTACGGCACTGTCAAAAAAGTTGAGTACGAACCAATCCGCGGATGGGAAAGCCTTGCTCCAATGAGAAGCTGCTGTGTGCAGTATTACCACACCAATTGTTGCGAATGCACGCAAGAAGTCAAGGTAAGCGATACGTTTCATTGAGTTGATAGTGTGTGGGTGATTAGTGGAGGAGTTGTGCGAGTGATGCGGTGAGGTTGACCATGAAAGTGGTGGCTCCGGTGTGAGGTTGAGCCAGAGCTATGCCAAATCCGAATGCTTTGACCTTGAGTCCGGCGGCGAGTGACAGTCCGGAGATGAAGTTTCGCTTATAGGTGGACATATCGGTTCGTGTCTTGTAGTTGTAGCCGAGTCCGATGTAGAGTCTGTCGCTGGGCACGTATTCGAGTCCGAAGACAAGGTGCCGGAATAGGTTGGACATAAACTTGTCGCGCTTGATTAAGGCAGATGATGAGTTAGACTTGTCCTGTGGCTCATAATAAGGAAGGTGCCAGTAACGTAGGTTGTAGGCGGTGATGGAGATTCGGAACGGCACTGAGCGCAGAATCTGTGAGTACCCAATCTGTATGTCCCAGGGTACAGATGCCTTGACGTCGCTGAATTTCTTGATCTCACCACCCAGATTTTTCACCACGAGCGATAGCGAAAGTTCTTTCTCGGGGTTGTAGTAGTTGATACCGAGGTCGGCTGCGATGGCTGCCGATGAGTATGACTCGTACTTGGAGTGTGCGAATTTGAGGTTGACACCGCCGCGCAGGTTGTCGGTGATATCGTGCGAGAATGTGGCGTTAACGGCGAGGTCACGCGCGGAGAAAGTGCCGGATACCGAGCCATCGGCCTCTGTGGCGGTGAAAGAGCCATATCCGTAGTATTGGATGCCGGCCGCCCAAGCGCAATGTTCGTTGATGCCCATGCCGTAGCGTGCGCCCATGAAGTTGGTGCTCCCGATGTATCGCATGTAGTTGAGCCCGATTTGTTTGTCGATTTCGGGGCCGAGCAGGGCCGGGTTTTGTTCCACGAGATTGATGTCGTCGTCGATTAGAGCGACATTGTGTCCACCGAGTCCGTAAACGTGGCTCGAAGGCGAGACGTTCAAGAACTGATAGGCGTTGGTTTCGGTCTGCGCATTAGCGCTGAAAGCGAGTGCGCAGAGAGAAAATATGATGATGTGTCTAAAAAATGCAGTCATAGTTATGATAATAACGAGGAAACGGGTGGTTGTAGTATAAGTGATAGTGAAAAAAATAAGCATGAAATAAACCTAAATCGACGATTGGGGTTTCCAAATGACATAAATTCTAACGACCGATTGGGGTTAAAATGTGTATTTAAAATATTGCTTTACAAGTTTGCTTTTGCCGATTGGCTGAATAGTTACCGATGGCCCACAAATATGTAAAAAAAATTAAAACAATATTAATCATTTTCAAAAAATGGGCAAAAAAGTATGATAATTTAAATCAGGCAATTATATTTGCAAAAGAAAAAAAATTTTTAGCGAAATGGAACTACGGAATTACACACACACGAAGTCACGAAATATTGTAAACGCTGCGAGATGGGTGGCGCTATCATTGGCTATGCTGATATGCCTGTCGGCACAGTCGCAGGTGAGTCATGTGACTATATGTAACCCGTCGGCTCCGAGCGGCAAGGAATATCTGGATGTTTATGAATTTGATTATGTGGATGTACAGCCGCAGTTTCCCGGAGGCGAGAGCGCGCTGATAAACTATGTGAACAAGACCCGCGAGTATCCTTACGAGGCCTATCACAGAAAGGTTCAGGGTCGCGTGTTGTGTAGTTTTATAGTGGGGAAAGACGGGAAAGTGAGTAATGCCAAGGTGATACGCGGAGCGAGCGATGAGAGCCTGAACCGCGAGGCCCTGCGAGTGATAAGGCTTATGCCCAAGTGGACAGTGGGCAAGGTGGGCGGTGTTGCTGTGGCAGTGCGCGTGGTGTTGCCCATAGCGTTCAGATTGTGAGATCAAAATCAAGAGTGTTACGAAGAAATATGGGGCCGGGGCGATAAGTCTTGGCCTTGATTTTTTGAGAGTGCGTGCAAACGATTGCGTGATTTTTGTTGTTTAAAGGGGCAAAAAAGGGTTGAAATGGGGTTTAAAAAGAGTTAACTTTGTGAGAAGTGCCAAGTAACAGAACTGAAAAACAAAATAACAATAACAATAACGATGAAAACAAAACCGGATTTAAGTTTTTGGAAACTATGGAACATTAGTTTCGGATTCTTTGGAGTGCAGATAGCGTATGCTCTGCAGAGTGCCAATATCAGTAGGATTTTCGCCACGCTTGGGGCCGATCCTCACAACTTGAGTTACTTTTGGATTTTGCCGCCGTTGATGGGTATGATAGTTCAGCCGCTGGTGGGCTTGTTCAGTGACAAGACGTGGACGCGCTTTGGACGAAGGATACCATATCTGTTTGTGGGCGCCGCAGTGGCCGTGGCAGTGATGTTCCTGCTGCCCAATGCCGGAAACCTGGAGTTCACAATAATGAGCGCGATGACGTTCGGGCTGTTGTCGCTGATGTTCCTTGACACGAGCATCAACATGGCCATGCAGCCGTTTAAGATGATGGTGGGCGACATGGTGAACGAGAAGCAGAAGGCCGAGGCGTATTCGATACAGAGTTTCCTGTGTAATGCCGGAAGTCTTGTGGGGTATCTGTTTCCGCTGATATTCACGTGGATAGGAATCCAGAACGTGGCGGCTGAGGGCGTTGTCCCCGACTCGGTGAAGTGGTCGTTCTACGTGGGAGCGATAATTCTGATATTGTGCGTGATTTACACGACAATGAACGTGAAAGAATACAGTCCGGCTCAGATGGCTGAGTTCCAGGAGTCGGCCAACGAGAAGAACGAGGCCGAGGTGGCCGCCGGCGGCAGCAAGAACAAAGCTTTGCAGGTGTTCTTGCAGGTGGGCCTGGTGCAATTCTTCTGCTGGGCGGCGTTCATGTATATGTGGACCTACACTAACGGCACCATAGCCCACACAGTGTGGGGAACGCTGGATCCCAAATCGGCCGGATATCAGGATGCCGGAAACTGGGTGGGCGTGCTGTTTGCCGTGCAGGCTATAGGCAGTGTGCTGTGGGCCATGGCGTTGCCACGGTTCAAGAACATCAAGGTGGCTTATGCGTTGAGTCTGGTTGTGGGCGGAATAGGTTTCTTGATGGTTCCTTACGTTCACGACAAGTTCTTGCTGTTTGTCCCGTATTTCCTGATAGGTTTTGCGTGGGCCGCGATGCTGGCTATGCCGTTTACGCTGGTAACCAACGCGTTGGAGGGCAGCAAGTATATGGGAACGTTCCTGGGTCTGTTTAACTGCACGATATGCATTCCGCAGATAGTGGCGGCGTTGCTTGGCGGCGTGCTTCTGAGCTGGTTTGGAAGCGTGCAGGGCAACATGCTGATGCTTGCCGGAGCATTGCTTATAGCCGGCGCAGCATGTGTGTTCCTGATTGCGGAGGGCAAGAAGTCGAAGGAATATTAAGAGCTAAAACTATATAAGTCAGAAAGAAATCAAAATCAAGACTATAAGATATGAAACTGAGATTCAATATAGATTATCACACCGTGTTTGGCGAAGAGCTGACGCTGAACGTGATAATAGACGGAAACCGAGAGAAAGAGATTAATTATCGTATGGCCACGGCCGACGGGCTGAGATGGACGTGTGAAATCACCAAGCAACTGAAAGAGGGACAGACGTTGGACTACTACTACGCAGTGGAGCGTGGCGGCGAGGTGATACGTCACGAGTGGACAGTGGCGATGCATCACCTGGCCATAACGGTGCAGGACTGCAAGCGCATCACAGTGTATGACCACTGGAACGACATTCCCGAGAACAGTTATCTCTATAGTAGCGCGTTTACCGACTGTATATCGCGTCACGTGCTGGAGCAGCCGCGGCTGAGCCGCGGCGAGAAGACTGTACTGCTGCGTGTGCGCGCGCCACAACTGCGCAGCGATGAGCGCCTGGCCGTGAGCGGCAATGTGTCGGCGCTGGGCAACTGGAACGTGATGCACGCTCTGAAGATGGTGGAGCACAGCCACAACGAGTGGGTGGCCACTGTGGATGTTAGCGCCGAGAAAGAAGATACGCTGGAATTCAAGTTCCTGACGTTGAGCAACAGCCCCGGTTACGACCCAATGTGGGAGAACAATGATAACCGCACTGTGACCCTGCCGCAGATGGCCAAGGGGGAGGTGCTGGCCTATGAGTTAAGTGAGGCTTATTTCCCGATAGCCGACCGCAGAATGGCCGGCACGGTGATACCTATATTCTCGCTCAGGAGCAACAAGAGTTTTGGAATAGGCGACTTCGGCGACCTGAAGAAGATGGTGGACTGGGTGGCGAAGACCGGTCAGCGCGTGCTGCAGGTGTTGCCAATCAACGACACCAACATAAGTCACACGTGGACCGACTCTTATCCATATAACAGCATCAGCATCTACGCCTTGCATCCGCAGTATGTGAATCTGAACGATATGCCCGAGCTGGCCGACAAGCGCCGTCTTGCCGAGTTTGAGGCACTGCGCGAGGAACTGAACGCGCTGCCACAGATAGATTACGAGCGCGTGAACGAGGCCAAGATGGAGTATCTGCGACTGCTCTATGAGCAGGAGGGCGCTTCGCTGATGAGCAGTGACGAGTTTAAGGCATTCTTTGCTCAGAACAAGGACTGGCTGGTGCCCTATGCAGCCTTCAGCCACTATAGGGACATCTATGGCACGGCGACGTTCAGCGAGTGGCCCGATCATCACAGCCTCGACGACAAGGAGCGAGTGGCCCTGGCCAATCCCCGCATGAAGGCATTTAAGGACGTGGCCGTGTGGTACTATATCCAGTACTACCTGGACAAGCAGATGCGTGATGCGCATGAGTATGCGCGTAGCAAGCAAGTGATACTCAAGGGCGATATACCTATCGGCATCAGTCGTGACGGCGTGGAGGCCTGGGTGGAGCCGCGCTACTTTAACCTTAACGGTCAGGCCGGCGCACCACCCGACGGATTCTCGGCCAACGGACAGAACTGGGGTTTCCCCACGTATAACTGGGACACGATGATAGCCGACGGCTGCCAGTGGTGGGTGCGCCGGTTCAGGAAGATGTCGCAATACTTCGACGCATATCGCATCGACCATGTGCTGGGCTTCTTCCGCATCTGGGAAATTCCCATCGATGCAGTGTATGGACTGCTGGGCCAGTTCTCTCCGGCGCTGGGAATGAGCCGCGAGGAGATAGAGAGTTATGGGCTGGGCTTCCAAGAGGAGTTGTTCACCACACCGTTTATCGCCGACTGGGTGATATATCGCGTATTCGGAGAGAACGCTAACCGTGTGCGCGAGCAGTACTTGGAGCATCAGCACGACGACATCTACAAACTGAAAGAAGAGTTTAACACTCAGCGAAAGATAGAAGCCGCGTTCAAGGGCGTGACCGACCGCGACGAGCTGAACATCCGCGACGGATTGTATGCGCTGGTGAGCGATGTTCTGTTTGTCCGCGACCGGAAGGACCCGAATAAGTTCCATCCGCGCATTGCCGTTCAGCACGACTTTATCTATGAGACCCTGTGGGACCACGACAAGCAGGCCTTCAACCGCCTGTATAACGACTACTATTACAGGCGTAACAACCAGTTCTGGTATCATGAGGCGATGAAGAAACTGCCACGCCTTGCCGAGGCAACGCGAATGCTAGTGTGTGCCGAGGACTTGGGAATGGTGCCCGACTGTGTGGCATGGGTGATGAACGAGTTGCGCATCTTGAGCCTTGAGATACAGTCGATGCCTAAGGATCCGCACCTGACGTTTGGGTACTTGCCCGGCAATCCTTATCGGTCGGTGAGCACGATATCTACCCACGATATGCCCACACTGCGTCAGTGGTGGGATGAGGACTGGGAGCGCACCCAGAACTACTATAACAACAGCCTGTGGCGCGGTGGCGCGGCTCCGCATCCGCTGCCCGGTTGGCTGGCCGACGACATTGTGCGCAACCACCTGAATTGCCCGTCGATGCTATGCTTGCTGTCGTTGCAAGACTGGATGTCGATAGATGATAATATCCGCTTGGCTGATGCCGACGCCGAGCGCATAAATGTTCCGGCCAATCCGCGTCACTACTGGCGTTACCGTATGCATAAGAGCATAGAGGAACTGATGGAGTGTGACGACTTTAACAACAAGATAAAGATGCTCATTACCCAAAGCGGACGCAAATGAAAAAGATATTAGCTTTACTGATGATGATACCTCTTCTGCTGCAGGCGGGAGAGGTGTCGTCGCCTAATGGCAACGTGAGAGTGAAATTCGGGGTGGACGGCAATGGTCGCCCCACGTATGAGATGAGCTACAAGGGCCGCGAGGTGGTGAAACCGTCGCATCTGGGCTTGGTGCTTGCCAAGGACAAGCACGCGTCGATGGGCATGGAAGAGACCGACCTGATGGACCGCTTCGAGATAGAGGGCGAGCGCATGAGCACCTTCGACGAGACGTGGCAACCGGTGTGGGGCGAGACGGCCAACATCCGCAACCACTATAACGAACTGGAGGTGACGCTGCGACGCGACTGGGAGACAACCGGCGTGTCGGCCGGCGATGGAGAGCGCGGCAGGTGGTTCAAGCCCCATACACGACGGATAATAATCCGATTCCGTGTGTATGACGACGGAATAGGGTTCCGCTACGAGTTCCCACAGCAGCAGGATTTGAACTATTTTCTGATACAGGAGGAAATGACAGAATTTGCTATGACCGGCGACCATAAGGCGTTCTGGATTCCCGGCGACTACGACACGCAGGAGCAGAATATACAGGAAAGCAGGTTGAGCGAGATACGCGGCCTTCACAAGCAAGCAGTGCACTGGGAGAACTCGTCGGTGGCGGTGTTTTCGCCCACCGGAGTGCAAACGTCGCTGCAAATGAAGACCGATGACGGGCTGTATATCAACATCCACGAGGCAGCGTGTGTGGATTACGCCACGATGCACCTGGAGCTGGTGGATGCGGAGACGAAGCACCTGACAGAGCAACTGGGCGGAAGCACAAACGTTTATACCCCGGCGCCGAAGCCGTTGAAATATCCGTTGCCCGAGGTGATGACCTTTGTGAGTCATCTCACTCCCGACGCTACCGGCCTGAAGGGGGCGATGCAAACCCCTTGCCAGACTCCGTGGCGTACGGTGATGGTAAGCGATGACGCGCGTGATATGCTCAGCAGTAACCTGATACTGAACCTGAACGAGCCTTGTAAACTGGAAGATACATCGTGGATACACCCCACGAAATACTGTGGCGTGTGGTGGGAAATGATAGTGGGCCGGAGTTCGTGGAACTATACCGACGAGTTTCCCGGTGTGAAACTGGGTCTGACCGACTGGGCGAGCGCGAAACCTAACGGCCGTCACGGCGCCAACAACGCCAAGGTGATGCGCTATATCGACTTTGCGGCTAAGAACGGGCTGGACCAGGTGCTGGTGGAAGGCTGGAACGTGGGCTGGGAAGACTGGGCCAACATGTGGAAGCAAGACGTGTTTGACTTTGTGACCCCGTATCCCGACTTTGACTTGGATATGCTCAACGCATACGCACGCAGCAAGGGTGTGAAATTGCTGATGCACCACGAGACCAGTTCGTCGGTGATGAATTATGAGCGCCACATGGAGAACGCGTTTAACCTGATGAACAAGTACGGCTACGACGCGGTGAAGACCGGCTATGTGGGCGATATAATTCCGCGCGGCGACCACCACTTCTCGCAGTCGATGAACAATCACTACCTGCATGTGGTGAAAGAGGCGGCCAAGCACCATATCATGGTGAACGCCCACGAGGCTGTGCGCCCCACGGGCCTGTGTCGCACGTATCCTAACCTTGTGGGGAACGAGAGCGCGCGCGGCAATGAGTATGAGGCGTTCTTCGGCAGCAATCCCAATCACACCGTGATATTGCCGTTTACGCGCTTGCAGGGCGGCCCTATGGACTTTACGCCGGGCATATTCGAAACCGACTTGAGCACGTGGAGCGACAATAGGCATCAGGTTCACAGTACGCTTGTGGGCCAGATGGCACTTTACATGACCCTGTATAGCCCGCTGCAGATGGCGGCCGACTTGCCCGAGAACTACGAGCGCTTCGACGACGCGTTCCAGTTTGTTCGCGATGTGGCGTTGGACTGGAGCGAGAGCCTGTATCTGGAGGCCGAGCCCGGCGACTACGTGACAGTTGCCCGCAAGGCTAAGGGCACCGATAACTGGTTTATAGGCGGCAAGTGCGACGAGAACGGCCATGTGACCGAGATAAAACTCGATTTTCTGGACAAGGGTCGCAAGTATGACTGCGCGATATATGCCGATGCGAAAGACGCTCACTATGAGCGTAATCCCAAGGCGTATGTGATTACGCACAAAACTGTGAAGCAAGGCGACAAGCTGAAGCTGACGCAAGCGCCAGGTGGAGGATTCGCCGTGTCGCTGATAGCGAAATAAGAAGAACAAGATAACGAACCGAAACAATAAAGGAACTAATGACAAAACGAATAATTATGGCAGTGATGGCCACGTTGGCACTGAGCGTGGGTGCTCAGCAGGCTATGTTTAACGAAGTTAGCTACAGCCCGTCGCAAACGGAGTTTAACTTCAGTGGCGGTGACAAGGCTGCAAAAGCCGTGACATTGCGGCTGTATAGAGCGGGTGATAGCGCCAAGGCGTTTAAGACTGTGAAGATGAAGCGGCAGGGCAGCGGAGCGTATAAGGCTGTGGTGGCCGGCGACCTGAAAGGGTGCTTCTACACCTTCGACGCCGGACGTGGCGAGTTCCCCGGCTATTTTGCCAAGGCCGTGGGCGTGAACGGACGTCGCGGAGCCGTGGTGGAATTGTCGGAGACCAATCCTGCGGGATGGGCTCAGGACCGCCGTCCGGCGATAGCGATGAAGGACCTGGTGCTCTATGAGTTGCATCACAGAGATTTCTCAATCGACGCATCTTCGGGTCTGGAGAATAAAGGCAAATTTATGGCGCTCACCGAGCCCAAGGCCATAAAGCACCTGACCGACCTGGGCGTGAACGCTGTGCACGTGTTGCCGTCGTTCGACTACGCGTCGGTTGACGAGACACGTCTCAACGTGCCCCAGTATAACTGGGGTTACGACCCTCAGAACTATAATGTGCCCGAGGGCGGCTACTCCACCAATCCTTATGATCCGAGCGTGAGAATAAAGGAGTTCAAGCTGATGGTTCAGGCGCTTCACAAGGCCGGAATCAAGGTGATACTGGATGTGGTGTATAACCACACGTTTAACACCGAGCGCAGCAATTTCACGCTGGGTGGCTGGGATAGCGCCTATCGGTACAATGCCGACGGTAGCTACAGCAATGGTTCCGGCTGCGGAAACGAGACGGCGAGCGAGACGTCAAAGTTTGGTCGCTATATGCTGGAGAGTATGCTCTACTGGGTGGATGAGTATCACATCGACGGATTTCGCGTGGATCTGATGGGAGTGCACGACATAGCCACGATGAACAAGATACGCAAGGCCCTGCCGCAAGATGTGGTGATATACGGAGAAGGCTGGAGTGCCGGAAGTTGTGCCATAGCATACGACAAGCTGGCTATGAAGGCCCACATGAAGCAGATGCCCGGAGTGGCGGCATTTAGCGATGACTTGCGCGACGCGTTGCGCGGTCCGTTCAGCGACGACCATAAAGGCGCGTTTCTTGCCGGTCTTGCCGGTGAGGAAGAGAGCGTGAAGGCCGGTATAGTGGGATGCATCAGTCACCCCGATGTGGATTATAGCCGTGTGAACTACAGCAAGGAGCCGTGGGCGCTGGAACCCACGCAGATGATAAGCTATGTGAGCTGCCACGACGATATGTGCCTGGTGGATAGGCTCAAGACAAGTGTTCCCGGAATCAGCGAGGATGAACTGATAAGGCTCGACCTGCTTGCCCAGACGGCGGTGTTCACATCGCAGGGCGTGCCGTTTATGCTGAGCGGCGAGGAAATGTTGCGTGACAAGAAAGGTGTTCACAACAGCTTTGAGTCGCCCGACAGCATTAATCATCTTGACTGGCGCAACTTGGAGACCAAACCGCAAGTGATGGAGTACTACAGCAAACTGATAGCGATGCGAAAGAATCACCAGGCATTCAGGATGGGCAAGGCCGAACTGGTGCGCGAGAACGTGCATTTCCTGCCCACAGAAGACTGCCTTGTGGCCTTTGTGATAAAAGGGACTAATGTGGGTGACAGTTGGCACGACATAGTGGTGGTGCTCAACGCGAACAAAGAGCCGCGCAAGGTGGCGGTGGAACCAAGGAAATATACGGTGGTGTGCCGCAACCAGAAGATAGACGAGCGTGGGCTCGACACCGTGCAAGGCTCGTGGGTGGAGGTGCCCGGCCAGTCGGCGCTGATAATGCATGATTAGCCCATTAGACCCAAATGGCAGATGAAAAAAAAGATTAGATAAGAGATATGAGGAAGATTATATTGATGCTTGCGCTACTGGCCGGTGTGGTGACTATGAATGGCGCCTCCGGGCCGGTAGTGAGCAAGATAGAGCCGCCCGACTGGTTTGTGGGGCTGAAAGACGCGAGTGTGCAACTGATGGTGTATGGCGACGGTATCCGCGGCGCCGATGTCACGACAGATTATGCGGGAGTGACTATCGACAGCCTTGTGCGCATGGATAGCCCCAACTATCTGTTGGTCTATCTGAATCTGCGCGGGGCCAAGCCCGGGACTATGCGGCTCACGTTCACACAGGGGAAGAAAAAGACCACGGTGGACTACTCGCTCAAGGAACGCGAGAAAGACGGGACTCAACGCTATGGGTTCACCAATGCCGATGTGCTGTATATGCTCATGCCCGACCGCTTTGCCAACGGCAGTGTGGAAAACGACCAGGTGGGCGGCATGAACGCCTACACGTGCGACAGGAGCAAGCCAAGCCTGCGACATGGAGGCGACCTGGAAGGCATCCGCAAGCATCTTGCCTACTTTAACGAGTTGGGTGTGACGGCATTGTGGTTCACGCCCGTGCTGGAAAACAATTCGCCCGACCAGTTTGAGTTCAGCACCTACCACGGCTATGCCACCACCGACTACTACCGCGTGGACCGCCGATTCGGTACCAATGCCGAGTATCGCCGATTGATAGACGAGGCTCATGCGCGTGGGCTGAAGGTGGTGATGGATATGATATTCAATCACTGCGGTTTTGAGCACCCGTGGGTGAAAGACCGACCCTGCAAGGACTGGCTGAACCTGCCTGAGTGGCTTGAGGAGTCGAATGGTACGAGCGATTCGCGTGGCACCAGTTTCACACAGACCAGTTACCGGTTAGCACCGATACTGGATCCCTATGCCAGCGAAGTGGATAAGAAAGAGACTGTGGAAGGATGGTTTGTCTCGACTATGCCCGACCTGAATCAGAACAACGTTCATGTAATGAACTACCTGACGCAGAACAGCATCTGGTGGATAGAAACGGTGGGCATCGATGGCATCAGAATGGATACATACCCATACGCGTTTGCCAAGCCGATGGCACGCTGGATGGCTCGCATCAACGAAGAATACCCCAATTTTAACGTGGTGGGCGAGACCTGGTTTGAGCAACCGGCATACACCGCCACATGGCAGAAAGACAGCAAACTGGCCCGCGAGAACAGTAACCTGAAGACCGTGATGGACTTCGCGTTCTATGCCGCAGTGGACTCGGCGAGCCGAGAAGAGACCACTGGTCAGTGGCGAGGCTTCAACCGTGTGTATAACACTCTGGTGTTCGATTACCTTTATCCAAATCCAAGTAGCGTGATGGCGTTCATTGAGAACCATGACACCGACCGCTTCTTGAAAAACACCAAAGACGCCACGCGACTGAAACAGGCGTTAGCGCTGCTGCTGACAATGAACCGAATACCTCAACTCTATTACGGTACCGAAGTGCTGATGAATGGCGTGAAACAGCGCTCGGACGGATTTGTCCGCAAAGATATGATAGGCGGCTTCCCGGATGATGAGCGGAGCACGTTTACCGAGACCGGACGAACCGATGCCGAGAACGAGATGTTTAACTGGCTAAGGACTGTACTTCACTGGCGCAGTGACAACGAAGTGATAACGCGGGGCAGCCAAGTGCAATTTATTCCGTATGGCGGAGTGTATGTGCTGGCACGCAGTTATGGCGGCAAGACGGTGCTGACCGTGGTTAACGGAAACGACCGTGCAGCGTCGCTGGCGGTGAAGCGCTACGCGGAGGTGATAGGGGCGTGTGCGCGGGCAGTGGATGTACCCACAGGAAGGACCTATGACCTTACGAGGGATATCGAGTTGGAGCCACGTGGCACGTTGATACTGACTTTTTAACCTCGGTGAATGAGAAAAAGAGAATAAAGAAGGGCCTTTATGGCCCTTTGATTTGGTGAATTTTTTAAAAAACTATTATGATATCATTTGCATTGAGTTTTGTGGCGTTGCTCCTGGGCTATCTGATTTATGGCAAGGTGGTGGAGCGGATAGCGCGCCCAACCGACGCGCCTACTCCGGCAACGCGCCTGGCTGATGGTGTGGACTACGTGGCTATGCCCGCGTGGCGCGTGTTTATGATTCAATTTCTGAACATAGCCGGAACCGGCCCGATATTCGGAGCGATAATGGGAATGTGGTTTGGCCCGGCTGCCTACTTGTGGATAGTGCTTGGCTGCATTTTTGCCGGCGCTGTGCATGATTTCTTCTGTGGCATACTTTCGGTTCGTCACGATGGCGCCACGTTGCCAGTGATAGTGGGTGAGTATCTGGGGCGGCCCGTTCAGCGGCTGATGCTGGTGTTCACGGTGTTGCTGCTGCTGGTTGTGGGCGTGGTGTTTGTGTATTCGCCGGCGATAATCTTGAGTAATATGGTGGGTGACCGCGTGACGTGGATACTGGCGATATTCGCCTACTATGTGCTGGCAACCCTGTTGCCGATAGACAAGTTGATTGGTAAGTTGTATCCGCTGTTTGCCGCGTCGCTACTATTTATGGCCGGAGCGCTGATGGTGATGCTTGTGGTGAAGATGCCGGGCCTGCCCGAGGTGTGGGATATTGGCGGCATGGAGAGTTGGCTCACTCAGAAAGGGGCCGAGGGCCAAGCTATGCTTGGCGTAGGGGCTTTCTTGGAGAAGAATCCGCTGTTTCCGTGCTTGTTCATAACCATAGCGTGCGGGGCGATAAGCGGATTCCACGCTACGCAGGGTCCGCTGATGGCTCGTTGCTTGCAGAACGAGCACATGGCGCGTCCCATCTTCTATGGGGCGATGATTACCGAGGGCCTTGTGGCGCTTGTGTGGGCCGCGGTGTCGTCTTATTTCTTCTTCTATGGCGGCTGGCGCGAGGTGGTGCCTGAGGAGACTGTGACAGCGTTCCTGTCGCAGTATGGTTCGGACGAGGGTAAGACGTTAATCCAATATTTCAGCGCGCCCGACGTGGTGAAACTGGTGTGTAGCGGTTGGCTTGGGCTTGCCGGTGGCATACTGGCTATACTGGGAGTGGTGGCGGCACCCATCACGAGTGGTGACACGGCATTCAGAAGCGCGCGAGTGATATTAGCCGAATTTTTGCATCTCCCTCAGCGTGAGGTGAAAAACAGGTTATACTTGGCAATTCCCACGTTTGCGTTGGCGTTTATGCTGCTGATGTGGCAAGTTAACAACCCCGACGGGTTCAATTCGTTGTGGCAATACTTCGGGTGGTCGAACCAGTCGATAACGGTGTTTACGTTGTGGGCGATGACCGTGTATCTGGCGCGTCAGAGGCGTAATTACATGATAACGTTAGTGCCGGCGGTGTTCATGACGGTGGTGTGTAGCGTGTTTGCCGTGGTGTCGCCGCTGTTGCTGGGGCTTAGCCAGGGCTTGATACCGGTGGTGAGCGCTGTGGTGGCATTGGCCTCGGTGTGCTGGTTTGTGCTGTGGCTGCGCCGCGAGCGAGTAGGCAAGGCTCGGTCATAGGCGCGATAAAAACATAAGCGTAGGCGGTTGTCGTGTGGATGCTCGGTGGCCGCTTTTGCTGTGTGTGGGTGGATGAGGAAAAGTGAAAAAACAAAATAAGCCCGTTTCCCAACGAGCTTATCCTGCTAAATACACAATTATCTATAAAACAACTATTTTGATACTAATGTGATTATGTTTAATCCTTTTTACTCTCAATGATCTCAAGTTCTTTCTGTTTGAACCCAAGTTATAGGCACAACGACTCACTTATTGAGGCGTGCAAGGCTATTTGTTCATGAGGGGGTGTAGTTACAATAGAAAAAGATTTAATATAGGCTCCCTACATGTGTTGCGTTTAGTCTTGGTTATGTCCCTAAAAAACTTGAAGTATCAAATTCAAGGCAAAAATAATAGATTTAAATGTAAATTCAAAATATTTTTGTGATTTTTTTTAAAAAATATATGAAAAAATCTTAAAGAGAATATTTGTGAAACAGAAAAGTTGATTAGTCGGTGGTGAAAGTAATGGATTGTGGGGAGGTGGTGAGCGATAAATAAGTGAAATGGGGTATTGTTTGAAGAGCGGAAAAATCCTAATTTTGCAAGTTAAAATAAAGTGGCGCGATAATAGGCGCCTGAAAAGAAACGAATAAAAGCAAAAAAAGCGGTCTTGCGATGAGGTTATCTGAGCTTAAAACAGGAGAGAAGGGCGTGATTGTGAAGGTTACCGGTCACGGCAGTTTCCGTAAGCGAATAGTGGAAATGGGCTTTATAAAGGGTACGGAAGTGGAGGTGCTACTCAACGCACCGCTGAAAGACCCTGTTAAATATCGGCTACTGGGCTACGAGGTGTCGTTGCGGCATGATGAGGCGCGAATGATAGAGGTGGTGAGTGCCGATGAGACAGCCGCTGAGATACATGATGATGAGACACTGCATGGCTCGATGGAGCGTGTGGAAGTGAGCACCGATGCCATGCACACGGCTGCGATGAAGCGCCGTCGAGAGATAAATGTGGCGCTCGTTGGCAACCCCAATAGCGGGAAGACGTCGCTGTTCAATTTTGCCAGTGGTGCTCATGCCCGTGTGGGGAATTATAGTGGCGTGACCGTGGATGCCACGGTGGCAACGGCTGAGTTTGAGGGCTATAAGTTTAACCTTGTGGACTTGCCCGGGACATATTCCCTGTCGGCCTATAGCCCGGAGGAGATGTACGTGCGCAAACAGATAATAGAGAACACGCCTGATGTGGTAATCAACGTGATAGACGCGGCGAACCTGGAGCGCAATCTGTACTTGACCACTCAGTTGATAGACATGAACATGCGCATGGTGTGCGCGCTCAATATGTGGGACGAGGTGGAGCGCCGTGGCGACAAGATAGACGTGGACGTGCTTAGCGAGCTGTTTGGCGTGCCTATGATACAGACGTCGTTCAAGACCGGACGAGGGGTGGAATTGCTGTTTCATGTGATTATCAACATGTATGAGGGCGTGGACTTC
Source organism: uncultured Bacteroidales bacterium (assembly GCA_902786725.1). Classification (GTDB taxonomy): domain Bacteria; phylum Bacteroidota; class Bacteroidia; order Bacteroidales; family Muribaculaceae; genus Sodaliphilus. The sequence goes on along the minus strand of CADADP010000007.1, from coordinate 26,541 downwards.
ATCGACGAGAACGGCAAGATTAGCGCGGAAGTGGCTCGCGAGATACAGGAGTGGCATCGCGACTATGCGAGTGATGTGCTCGGCGAACACCCTGAAGACTTTGCCACCGGAGAAAAGCCGCTGAAGAACTATTACCGCCACATCCACGTGAATCACGGAGAGCGCGTGGAGCGTGGCATAGATCTGGTGAAGACAACGATTCAGAAGACCGATGCTCTGCGTTACAAGTATTCTACGCGTTACCTTGCTATAAAGCTGCTGGAGAACGACAAAGAAGCGAAACGGATAGCGGCCGACCTGCAGAATGCCGATGACGTGCAGGCTGCAGTAAAGACCGCGATGCGCCAAATAGAGCAAGATACCCGCGAGGATAGTGAAACGGCGATAATGAACGCCAAGTACGGGTTTGTTCACGGAGCCCTGCAGGAGGCCGGTTATGAGCCGGGAGATGAAAACAGCGCGTATCGCGTGACCCACATCGTGGATAAGATACTGGCCAGCAAGTATGTGGGTTTCCCGATATTTTTGCTGATATTGCTGCTGATGTTTGAGGTGACGTTTGTTCTTGGCCAGTTCCCTATGGACTGGATAGATGCTGGAGTGACGTGGCTTGGCGAGTGGGTGAGCAGTACCATGCCCGACGGCCCCCTGAAGGCGATGCTGGTGGATGGCGTGATAGGCGGCGTGGGCAGTGTGATTGTGTTCTTGCCTCAGATACTGATATTGTACTGGTGTATCTCGTTTATGGAAGATAGCGGTTACATGGCGCGTGCGGCGTTTATTATGGATAAGTTAATGCACAAGATGGGACTGCATGGCAAGTCGTTTATACCGCTGATAATGGGCTTTGGGTGTAATGTCCCGGCGGTGATGGCGACGCGAACTATAGAGAGCAGGCGAAGCCGGCTGATAACGATGATGATACTGCCGTTTATGAGTTGCTCTGCCAGGTTGCCGATATACATAATGGTGACCGGCACATTCTTCGCTCTTAAGTGGCGCAGCGCTGTGATGATATCGCTCTATGTGGTGGGTATAGTGATGGCCGTGATAGTGAGCAGGGTTCTGAGCAAGGTGGTGATGAAAGGCGAGGATACTCCATTTGTGATGGAGTTGCCCCCTTACCGCATGCCCACCGGCAAGGCAATCGCTCGCCACACGTGGGAAAAAGGCAAGGAGTACCTGAAGAAGATGGGTGGAATAATTCTGGTTGCCAGCATAATAGTGTGGGCTCTGGGTTACTTCCCGCATGATGAGCGGCTCAGCGCCCAGCAGCAACAGGAGCAGAGCTACATAGGCCGCATCGGAAAGGCGATAGAGCCAGTGTTTGTGCCGCAGGGCTTTAACTGGAAATTGGATGTGAGTCTGATAGCCGGTGTGGGAGCCAAAGAGATTGTGGCATCGACGCTGGGCGTAATCTACACCGATGACAGCAGTTTTGCCGACGATGAGCAGTATAGCGGCGATGGAGAGAAATATACGCGACTCCGCGGCAAGATGGTGGCCGACGGTGTTACGCCACTCACGGCCTACTGTTACCTGTTGTTTATATTGCTCTACTTCCCGTGCATAGCCACAGTGGTGGCGATAAAGAACGAGACGGGCTCGTGGAAGTGGGGCATGGCGGCCGCGGTCTATACCACAGTAGTGGCTTGGGCGGTGAGTGCCGTGGTGTACCAGGTGGGGGCGCTGTTTATGTAGTGGCATTGATGGAATTGTGCGTTGGCGTGCAATAAAAGAGGCTTTTTCACGTTAATATATATTAATCGCGGTTGAAACTGTGCGCGCTATTGAGACGAGAGGAGAGAGATTAAGTGGCGTTGCCGGCTCATCGGATTACAGATAATGAAGAAATTGTGCCACCTTCGATGCCATTTGTTACTATGAATAAGCGAGTTTTACTTGTCAATAAGTTCTATTACACCCGTGGTGGAGCTGAGGTTGTAGCCATTAACCTTTACGACCTGTTAACTCAAAACGGATATGACGTGGCGGTGTTCACCATGGACTACCCCGACACCATCCAGGCTCCGAACGTCTTTACCACGCCCGAAGTTTCGTTCAAGACACCCTCGAAAAAGGATAAGATAAACTTTGCGCGTCGCACGCTGGGCGGCTACCGGGTGGTGGAGGATTTTAAGCGTGTGCTGAAAGAGTTCAAGCCTGCAGTGGTGCATCTGCACAACATTCATTCATATATTTCGCCTGTGGTGGGCCAGATAGCTCACGATAATGGTTGCAGAGTGGTGTGGACGTTGCATGATTACAAGCTGATTTGTCCCGCTTACAGTTGCCTGAACCGGGGCAACGTGTGTGAGCGGTGCTTTATCAACAAGGCGCGTATCCTGAGTCAGCGATGCTTTAAGGAGAGCTTCGCGGCCAGTTCGCTCGCGTTCTTGGAGGCGATGAAGTGGAACCGGCGTCGGCTGGAGAAATTCACCCACGCATTTATCTGCCCGAGTATTTTTATGCGTGAGCAGATGATAAAAGGCGGGTTTAATGCCCACAAGCTGCATGTGGTGAATAATTTCATCGACCCTGTGAAGTTGCGCGAGTTGAAGGCACTGCCGCATAACACTAAAGATGAGTATTACACCTATATAGGCCGGCTGAGTAGTGAGAAAGGCTTGGACACGCTCCTGAAAGCGGCGCGCAACTTGCCGTATAAGTTGAAAATAGCCGGTGGCGGTCCGCTCAAGCAACGTCTGATTTCTGACTACCAATCGTCTAACATAGAGTTTCTGGGCCGCCTGACGGCCGAGGAGATAAGTAGGTTGTTGTCGCGCGCCAGGCTGCTGGTTCAGCCTTCGGAGTGGTACGAGAACAATCCGCTGAGCACGATAGAGGCCCTGTGTGCCGGGGTCCCTGTGGTGGGCGCGCAGATAGGCGGAATCCCCGAGCTGATAAATCCGTTTAACGGCCTGACGTTTACGTGGGGCGACCAGATAGAACTGGAGCGGTGCATAAAGTCGGTGATGTCGCTCAACTATCCGTTTAACTACGACGATATAGCCCGAGAGGCTCAGGCGCGCTTCTCAGGCGAGAGCCATCTGGAAAAATTGGAGAAGATTTATTTTGAATAAGAGATTAAATTCCTTCGCGGGGCGGATGAAAACGATAGCGGTGATAGGGACACGAGGCTTTCCCGGGATTCAGGGGGGTGTGGAGATGCACTGCCTGAATATTTATCCTCATATAACCGAGGCTCGCTTCCGTGTGTATCGCCGCAAGCCATACCTCACAGCCGAGTCCAGTGCGCGGTATGCCAACATCACGTTTGTGGATTTGCCATCGACGCGCATTAAGGGATTTGAGGCGTTGTTTCATACGCTGATTAGTGTGATTCATATAATATTCCACCGCGTGGATGTGGTACACATCCACAACATAGGTCCGGGGCTGTTCGCTCCGGTGTTGCGTCTGTTCGGATTCAAGGTGGTGATGACCTATCACAGTGCCAATTATGAGCATAAGAAATGGGGGCGGTTAGCGCGAGCACTTCTGCGCTTGAGCGAATGGGTGTCGCTCAGGTGGTGTAACCGGATTATTTTTGTGAATAAGTTTCAGATGGAGAAATATCCTGCCCGAATAATGCGCAAAAGCATATATATCCCCAATGGGATGGAACAGTCGGGTGCTGTGCCTGAAACCGATTTTCTGTGCGGAAAAGGTATTGAGCCGGGTAACTATCTGCTGGCCGTGGGGCGCATCACACCCGAAAAGGGCTTCCATTTTCTTATCGAGGCCATTCAGCAGTGCGCGGCCGTGTCGCGTCTGGTGATAGCCGGCGGAAGCGACCACGACAGCACTTACCTTGACAGGCTGAAAGCGCTGGACACGCGTAATAAAGTGATTTTTACCGGCTTCACCGCGGGGCGGAATTTAGCGCAACTTTATTCGCACGCTCGGCTGTTTGTGTTGCCGTCGGTTAACGAGGGTTTTCCGCTGGTGTTGCTTGAGGCGCTGGGTTATGGGCTACAGGTGGTGGTTAGCGACATTCCTGCCACGCATCTAATGGAACTGCCCACAGAATGCTACTTTGAGTGCGGAAACGTGGAGCAACTGCGCGCGGTGCTGACACGCACCCTTGAAAACGAGCAAGCCACGGCTGATTATGGCATAGACGTGGCGACCTACAGCTGGCCGAATATAGCGGCTCAGACAGGCCGAGTACTGATTTCGTGATATTTTTTTGATTCGGGGGATGGGAAGAGAGGCTAATCCACCCGTTCGCCCAGCAGAGTGGCGCTTGTGGCACTCTTGACGCGGCAGTTTACCAAGTCGCCCACATGGGTGTCACCGGCCGGAAACACGATAACCTTGCCCTGCTCTGTGCGTCCAAACATATCTTGCCGCGAGCGCTTGCTGTAGCCCTCAACCAGCACTTGGAACGTCTTGCCCACGTCGCGCTTGTTGCTGCATAGCGATAACTCGTTTTGCAACGCTATCATGCGGTTGAGGCGGCTGATTTTCACGTCTTCCGGCACATTGTCGGGAAGATGCTTTGCGGCGAACGTTCCGGGCCGCTCGCTATACTTGAACATAAACGAAGAGTCGAAGCCCACTTCGCGCATGAGGCTCAGAGTCTGTTCAAAGTCTTCTTCGGTTTCGTCGTGGAAGCCGGTGAAGACGTCGGTTGATATGCCGCAGTCGGGCATGGCTTGGCGGATACGTGCGATGCGGTCGAGATACCACTCGCGGGTGTATTTGCGGTTCATAAGTTTGAGCACCTTGTTGCTGCCGCTCTGCACGGGCAGGTGTATTTGTCGGCAGATGTTGGGGTAGTGCGCCATAGTGGCGATGATTTCGTCGGAAAGGTCCTCAGGGTTGGATGTAGTGAACCGCACGCGCATTTCGGGCGCGGCCTCTGCCACCATGGCCAGTAGCGCCGCGAGGTCCACTGTGGCGCCGTCGGCACCCTTGAAGAGATACGAGTTTACGTTCTGCCCCAGAAGCGTCACCTCCTTGAAACCCTTGGCGCGCAGGTCGGCCAGTTCGTTGAGGATGCTTTGCGGCTCGCGGCTTCGCTCACGTCCGCGAGTGTAGGGCACTATGCAGTAGGTGCAGAAGTTGTTGCACCCACGCATAATACTGATGAATCCGCTCACCTTGCTGCCACCCACTCGCTTGGGAATGATGTCGCGGTAGGTTTCGGTCTTGGAGAGTTCGGTGTCGATGGCTTTGCCGCCGTTCTCGGCTTCTCCGATGAGCATGGGCAGGTTCAGGTAAGAGTCGGGGCCGGCCACAAGGTCCACATCGTATTCGCGGATTAGCACGTCCTTGAGGCGCTCGGCCATACACCCTATGATGCCCACAATGAGGCGGCGGTTGCGCTTGCGCCTTAGCGCGTTGAGCTGGTTGAGCCGAGCGAAGATTTTCTGTTCGGCATTGTCGCGCACCGAGCAGGTGTTGATGAAAATGGCGTCGGCTACGTCGAGCGTGTCGGCGGTTTCATATCCGGCCATTTGCATCACGCTGGCCACAACTTCGCTGTCGGCCACGTTCATCTGGCATCCGTAGGTTTCAATAAAGAGTCGTTTTCCGGTCTCGCCGGTGTTATATTGCAAGTTACTAATATCCATTATACTCTGATTATGCTTAAAATGTGTGCAAAATTAGTTAATTTCTGCCTTATGCGAAAGTCCTGTCCGTTTTTATTGCAAATGTTATGGTTGGCGAGATAAGCGGGACGAACAGCGAAAAAAGATTGTGGACAAGTCTTAACTGCTGATTTGGACTTGATGCCTATGGCATGGATTATTACGCGAGAATGGAAAAATAGTGTTATCTTTGTACCGCGAATTCCAGTTTGAACTCGTGACTACGAATAATAACACACTAACTAAAGGATAATATATGGACGCAAAAAAATTTTTAGAGGACCTTAAGCGGCGTTTCCCTAATGAGCCGGAGTATCATCAGGCTGTGGAGGAAGTGCTTAACACGATTGAAGAAGAGTATAACAAGCATCCCGAGTTCGACGAGGAGAACCTGATAGAGCGGTTGTGTATCCCCGACAGGGTGTATCAGTTCAGAGTCACGTGGACCGACGACGAGGGTCATGTGCGCACCAATATGGGCTACCGCATCCAGCACAACAACGCCATTGGCCCCTACAAGGGCGGCATACGTTTTCACGCGTCGGTAAACCTGGGCATACTCAAGTTCCTCGCCTTTGAGCAGACGTTCAAGAATTCCCTCACCACGTTGCCAATGGGTGGCGGTAAGGGTGGAAGCGACTTCTCGCCACGCGGCAAGTCGCGTGCCGAGGTGATGCGCTTTTGCCAGGCGTTTATGCAGGAACTGACCCGCCACATCGGCCCCGACGTGGATGTGCCGGCGGGCGACATAGGCGTGGGTGGCCGTGAAGTTGGCTACATGTTCGGGATGTACAAGAAGTTGACCCACGAGTTCTCGGGTGTGTTTACCGGCAAGGGCAAAGAATTTGGAGGCTCCAAAATCCGCCCCGAGGCCACCGGCTACGGCAATGTGTATTTCTTGCAAGAGATGCTTAAGACTCGTGGCGAGACTGTGCAGGGCAAGCGCGTGCTTATTAGCGGTGCCGGCAATGTGGCTCAATACACGGCCGAGAAACTGCTGCAGCTCGGAGCCAAGGTGATGACGATGAGCGACTCGGACGGATATGTCTATGACCCCGACGGGATAGACCGTGAAAAACTCGACTATATAATGGAACTGAAGAATATCTATCGCGGCCGTATGTGGGAATACGTGGAGCGTTACCCGAGCGCCAAGTATGTGGGCGACGGTGCCAAGCCGTGGTATGAGCCGGCCGACATAGCAATGCCGTCGGCTACACAGAACGAGCTGAATGAGGAGGCCGCAAAGGCTCTCGTGGCTAATGGCGTGATAGCAGTGAGCGAGGGCGCCAATATGCCGTCCACTCCGGGCGCCATTCGTGTGTTCCAATCCGCAAAGATACTTTATGCGCCGGGCAAGGCGGCGAATGCCGGCGGAGTGAGCGTGTCGGGGCTGGAAATGAGTCAGAACTCGGAGCGACTCAGCTGGAGCGCCGAGGAAGTGGATGCCAAGTTGCATTCAATCATGGAGAACATCCACGAGAATTGCGTGAAGTATGGCACCGAGCCCGATGGCTACGTGAACTACGTGAAAGGGGCCAACATAGCCGGCTTTATGAAGGTGGCCCGCGCTATGATGGCTCAGGGTGTTCTCTGACATAAATTCTAACAACCGACTTGGAATAAAAAGCGGGTGGCTCTCCTCATGAAGAGCCACCCGCTGATATCTGGTGGAAATTAATCCCGCAAAGAATGGGGATTAATCTATCACGTTGCTGGAATTGTCCTCGCGCTGGTTGCGGCTGTCGTTGTGACGCGGCCCACGGCCTTCGCTGCGGCGGAAGTTGCCACCGCCACGGTTGCCGCCACGGTTACCGCCACCATTGCCACCGCGATTACCGCCATTGCCTCCATTGCGGGGCCCGCGGTTTTCGCGCTTGCGCTCCTCGTAACCTTCGGGCTTATCCTGGAGAGCGCGCATCGAGAGGCGGAACTTGCCTGTCTTGTTGTCGATCTCGATGAGCTTCACCGTCACCACATCGCCCTCATGCAGCCCGCTGGCTTCCATGCTTTCGAGGCGATCCCAACTGATTTCGCTGATGTGAAGCAGACCGTCGCGACCGGGCATAAACTCCACGAATGCGCCAAAGTCCAGTATCGAGCGAACCGTACCGGTGTAGATCTGACCCTCTTCGGGAACTGCGATAATTTGCTTGATGCGTGCCACTGCGGCTTCGATGGCCTCCTTGTTGGCTGCCGCGATTTCGATTTCGCCCTTGCCGTCGATTTCGTCGATGGTGATGGTGGTGCCGGTCTCTTCCTGGAGCCCTTGTATCACCTCGCCACCCTTGCCTATGATGGCGCCTATGAATTCTTTGTCCACCGTCATGGCCACGATGCGCGGCACGTGAGGCTTATAGTCTTCGCGCGGTTGCGGAATAGTCTCGTTGATGATATTGAGGATGTGAAGTCGTCCTTCCTTGGCCTGCTGGAGCGCTTGCTCCAGGATTTCGTAGGGAAGTCCGTCGCACTTGATATCCATCTGAGTGGCTGTGATGCCCTTCACGGTGCCGGTAACCTTAAAGTCCATGTCGCCCAGGTGGTCCTCATCGCCGAGGATGTCGCTCAGCACGGCGTGCTTAACGTTGCCCTCGTCGGTGATAAGGCCCATAGCGATACCTGCAACCGGTCGTTTCATCTTCACACCGGCGTCGAGCAGAGCCAGGCATCCGCCGCAAACTGTGGCCATCGACGATGAGCCGTTGCTCTCCAGGATATCCGATACGATGCGAACCGTGTAGGGGAAGTCCTCGGTGGGCAGCATGCGCTTCAGGGCGCGATGCGCGAGGTTGCCATGGCCTATCTCGCGGCGGCTCAGTCCGCGCGGAGCCTTAGCCTCGCCTGTGGCGAATCCGGGGAAGTTGTAGTGTAGCAGGAAGCGCTCGTCGTGGCGGTCGAGGACATCGTCCACAAGCTTTTCGTCGAGCTTGGTGCCGAGTGTCACTGTGGCCAGCGCCTGGGTCTCACCGCGGGTGAACACGGCCGAGCCGTGAGGACCGGGCAGATAGTCGGTCTGGCACCAGATGGGGCGAATCTCGTTGGTCTTGCGGCCGTCGAGGCGAATGTGCTCGTCGAGGATGCAACGGCGCACTGCGTCGCGCTGAACGTCGTGGAAATAGCGGTCGATCATCAAGGCCTTTTCCTCGCGCTCCTCCTCAGGGATAGTCTCCAGGAAGTCGTCGTGGATTTTCTGGAACGAGTCGTTGCGCCATTGCTTGTCGGCGCATCCGGCCTTAGCTATTTCGTAGCACTTGGGATAGCACTCGTTGCGCAGGCGCTCCTTGATTTCCTCGTCGTCGGTCTCGTGGCAATATTCGCGCTTGGTTACGCCAAGCTCGGCCGCAAGCTCCTTTTGTGCCACGCACATGGGCTTGATTGCCTCGTGAGCTGCTTTGAGCGCTGCTATGAGCTCGTCTTCGCTGCACTCGTCCATCTCGCCTTCTACCATCATAATGTTGTCGTAGGTAGCACCTACCATGAGCTCGATATCGGCATCTTTAACTTGCTCAAATGTGGGGTTGATTATGAATTCACCATTAATACGAGCCACGCGCACTTCGGCTATAGGCTCCTCAAAGGGGACGTCGCTCACCGCGATGGCTGCCGAGGCTGCCAGACCGGCCAATGCGTCGGGGGCATCAACACCGTCGCTCGAGAACATGATAATGTTAACGATGGTGTTAGCGTGGTAGTTCGAGGGGAACAACGGACGCAGTACGCGGTCCACGAGTCGCGACGTGAGAATTTCGTAATCGCTGGCTCGGCCTTCCCTCTTGGTGAAACCACCGGGGTATCTGCCAAATGCAGAATATTTTTCTTTGTACTCAACTTGAAGCGGCATAAAGTCAGCCCCTTCTTCGGCTTCCTTTGCGGAAACTACTGTGGCTAACAACATGGTGTTGTTAAAGCGCAATTCAACGGCTCCATCGGCTTGCTTGGCAAGCTTTCCTGTTTCGAGGGTGATCACACGTCCGTCACCCAGTACGATGGTTTTTTTAGTAGGTGTTAACATATAAATTTAAAATAGTTCGTAAAATTAGCGCAAAGTTAATGAAAAAGTTGCGAGTAACAAGCGATTATAAGCGATTTGTTACAAAAAAGTATGCCCGCCTTCCACACGGAGGTTTCTTGGGCGCGAGACGTGGATACGTCGTCGCCGTGGAACCACTCACAGCGCCAGCACTTGCCGGCGGCCACAAGGCGCATAACTCACGTGAATCCAACTGTAATCGCGCTCATTGATTAGTTGGTCGTAGGGTAGGGCACTCCGGCGTATCATCTCGAACAGCCGTTCGTTAGCCGCCTTGCTGCCCACAGTGATGTCGGCTGCGCGACCGGTGATGTGCTGACTGTTTCGCGAGCCGCCCACAGCCGCGTTCAGTGCGGTGCATCGGTAGCCGCTTGTCACTCTGATGGGACGTCCCCACATTTCTCGCGTGGGGTCCAGAACGTGGCGTACCAGTTCTTGCAGGTTCTTCATCACCACGCCGTCGGGGCGGTTGTCGATACCCAGGCGGTGGGCTGTCTCGCTTCGTGTGAGTTCGTCAGGTGTGAACCACTTCATTGCTTTGTTGTCTCTTGTGTTTTTCATAGTTTCTGTGGATGTTTATAGGGTTAATCAAAAAATGCGTTTTCTCGCTTTCCGCACTGCAAAACTACAACCTATAGCCGCCTTTGTCAATGTCAATTTCTGCATATGTTAAGGGCTGCGGCTCAGCCGAATGGCCACCGCAGCCCTATATGGGGTTTCAGCGCTCCCACCGCATCAGTGGTGGGCCGAAATACGATTATTTTTTAACGTCTTCCCTTGCACGCTTGAGGCGACTTTGCAACGCTCGTTCTTGGTTATACTTTAGAAATATTTTTGCTCGTTCTTGGTTATACTTTAGAAAGATTTCAGCCTATTCTTGGTTATACTTTAGAAAAATAGTTATATATTTGCATCGTTTTTAACTCTATACATGCTATGTTCGAACGACGACTTATTTATCAATTACGAAAGTGGAGCCAAAACCCTAACCATAAGCCTCTCGTTATACGTGGAGCAAGACAGGTAGGGAAAAGCACGCTTGTCAGAGAATTCGGGAAAGAATTTGACGTGTTTATTGAAGTGAACCTCGAATTATCTGATGATGCCATGATTTTTATTCAGTCTGATAATGTTCTTGAAATTTGGCAGTATCTGTGTCTTAAATATCATGTCACCTCCGACCGGAATAAGCGTATGCTGCTTTTTATTGACGAAATTCAGGAAGTCCCTGAGGCGGTTGCGTTATTGCGCTATTTCTATGAAAAAATGCCCTGGCTGTATCTCATTACGGCCGGTAGCCGATTACACAGTCTCTTGAAAAAAGGTGTCTCCTTTCCTGTGGCAAGGGTGGAATATCTCAATCTTCGTCCTTTTTCCTTTGAGGAATTTATTACTGCCCTGGATGGAGCTTCGTGGAGCGATATGCTACGTAACCTCTCATTGCCAACTCTTATGCATCAACAGATGATGGATAGATTTAACCAATATGCGCTTATCGGTGGTATGCCTGAGGTAATCGCTACTTATGCTTCTGAGCGCGACATTGAGGCGCTGGGCACGATATACAATTCTTTGCTGAAAGGATACAATGAGGATGTGGAGCGTTATGCTAAGAGTCCTGAACAGGTTCGCATACTTCGACATGTTATAGATACGGCTTGGCTTTCGGTCGCCCAAACAATCACATTCGCTAACTTTGGCGGTAGTAGATATACAAGTACGCAGGTTCATGAAGCCTTGGAAAGTTTGGAAAAAGCCTACTTGCTCTCTCTTGATTATCCGGTTTCTTCTTCGCAGGCTCCGCTTGTCCCTCTCAAGCGGCGATCACCTAAGTTGATAACACTTGACATTGGAATCACTAACTTTGTGGCAGGAATACAATTGGAATACCTGCAAAACAAAGAACTACTTGATACGTGGCGCGGACGAGCTGCTGAGCAAATTGTTGCGCAGGAACTTCGCGTCCTACTCGACGAGCAACTCCGTGAATATCAATGCTTCTGGGTGCGTGATAAAAAAGGAACTAAGGCTGAAATAGATTTTGTCTGGCAACTTGGAACGCAGATTATTCCCATAGAAGTTAAGGCGGGAACTAATTCACACCTCCGTTCTCTGCATAGTTTCGTCCTAAACTCAGAGCAATCGGTAACTGCTGTCAGGGTTTGGAGTGGGGAGTTCTTCGTTCAAGATGCTGTTACGCCGGAGCCCACCCCACGCTTTTATCGTCTTATCAACATTCCATTCTATTATGTCGGTCAGCTGCCTAAGATTCTTCAAAAATATATGCTTTGAGAACTTGGGCAAGAATTTATTTTTGGCTGCAATAATGCCGTTTTGGCTTGGCTAAAAGAATTCTCGCTTTCCGCACTGCAAAACTACAACCTATAGCCTCCTTTGTCAATGTCAATTTCTGCATATGTTAAGGGCTGCGGCTCAGCCGAATGGCCACCGCAGCCCCTATATGTGGTTTCGGCGCTCCCACCGCGTCAGTGGTGGGCCGAAATGCAATTATTTTTTAACGTCTTTTTTCGCCCTCAGGCACGACACTGCCAAGTACACTATCAGTGCCACATACAGCACCACGGCCAGCAAATTGCTCACACTGTCGCTCACCGGGCTCGCATACTCAAACCCGAAGAAGCGCATTCCGGCGCTCACCACGCCCATCAGCGCACCGCCGGCAATGAAGCCCGAGGCAAGCAATGTGCCGCGGTCCAGACGGGCCTTGTTCACATCTTCGCTCTTGCTGCGGCTGCTCACAAACCAGCTCACAGCGCCGCCCACCAGCAGCGGTGTGTTCAGCTCCAGCGGAATAAACATTCCCAGCGAGAATGCAAGTGCCGGAACACCAAGCCAGTTCAGAAGGCAGGCCAGTATGGCGCCCACAATGTAGAGTAGCCACGGGGTCTCGCCACCCATCATCAGCGGGTCGATTACGGCGGCCATAGCGTTGGCCTGAGGTGCCACCAGGGCGTTATCGCCCACAAAGCCATACACCTTGTTCAGTATCAGCATCACGCCGCCCACTGTGGCCGCGCTCACTATGGTTCCCACAAATTTCCACGTCTGTTGCTTGGCCGGTGTGGTGCCTATCCAGTAACCTATCTTCATGTCGGTCACCATACCGCCCGCCATCGACAGTGCCGTGCACACCACGCCACCTATCACCATGCTGGCCACTATGCCCTGCCAGCCGCTCAGGCCTACGCTCACAAATATGCCGCTCGCAATTATCAGCGTCATCAGTGTCATGCCGCTCACAGGGTTGCTGCCCACTATGGCTATGGCGTTGGCCGCCACGGTGGTAAACAGGAATGCTATCACCGCCACCACCACAAACGCCACTATCGTTTGGAACACGTTGTGAATCACGCCAACATAGAAGAACACAAACGTCACCAGCAACGCCGCGGCGAGCGCAAACACCAGCACTTTCATCGATATGTCGCGCTGTGTGCGCTCGGGTTTTGCCACACTCTGAGAGCCCTTGCCAAACGACTTGCCGGCCAAACCCACGGCACTCTTTATCACTCCCCAAGACTTCACTATGCCTATGATGCCGCTCATCGCTATGCCGCCAATGCCGATGAATCGCGCCCCGCCACGGAATATCTCCTCGGCTGTGGAGCCGGCAAGTTCGGGATTGGTGCCCATTAGCGGAACTATTATCCACCAGATAAACGCGCTACCGGCAAATATGATGAAACTGTAGCGCAGGCCAATGATGTAACCAAGTCCCAATATCGCGGCCTGAGTGTTGACTTTGAGCACCATCTTGGCGTTATCGGTGATGCTCTGCAGGGCCGGAATCATGCTCGTGCTCACCACTTCTTTCCACCAGCCGAATGTGGATAGCAAGAAGTCGTAGAGTCCGCCCACAAGGCCGGCAATCAGAAGCGGCTTGGCCTGGTCGCCGCCCTTTTCACCGCTTATCAGCACCTGAGTGGTGGCTGTGGCCTCGGGGAATGGGAACTTGCCGTGCATGTCGCTCACAAAATATTTCCTAAACGGAATAAAGAACAGGATGCCCAGCGTGCCGCCAAGCAGCGAACTGAGAAACACCTCCAGAAAATTCACCGTGATTTCGGGGTACTTTGCCTGCAGAATGTAGAGCGCGGGAAGCGTGAATATCGCTCCGGCAACCACTATACCGCTGGCAGCGCCTATCGACTGGATTATCACATTCTCGCCCAGCGAGTTCTTGCGCTTTAGCACGCCACTCACGCCGGCCGCGATTATAGCTATCGGTATCGCTGCTTCAAACACTTGGCCCACTTTCAGACCCAGATATGCCGCCGCGGCACTGAATATAACTGCCATTATCAGACCCATTGTTACAGAGTACCCCGTCACCTCGCGGTATTCGCGCTCGGGACGTAGCACAGGCACATACTTCTCGCCTTCTTTCAACTCGCGAAACGCGTTTTCCGCAAGTTCCATCTGCTCAGGCGCGGCCACGCCACCCTCATGCAGCTTAATCTCTTTCTCGTCGCTCATCGTTTCTTATTCTTTTTCGGTTTTGATTTATGCCTCGTTAGCTTATTATTTATAACCTAATTTGGGTTTATGGCTTCAAAATTACAAAAACTCATCCATTCACGCAACACCCCGCCGCGCAATCCTGGCCGACCTGCCGATAGCAACGGAAAAATCACCCCGAGGCGCAATTGTTGGCCTCGGGGTGAAGTGTTCTGTTGTCCGCAATAGTCAGGAGTTATCTGTCGCGCCCGAAGATGCGTAGCAGATACAGGAACAGGTTGATGAAATCAAGGTAGAGCGAGAGGGCTCCCATTGTGGCGAGCTTGCCCACGTTCTCTTCATCGGTGGCCATTGCCATAGCCTTGATTTTCTGTGTGTCCCAGGCGGTGAGGCCCACAAAGATGGCCACGCCAAGCAGGCTGATGGCCCAGTCGAAACCTGTGCTCTGGAGAAATATGTTCACGATGGAACAAACGATGAGTCCTATCAGGGCCATTACCAAATAAGAGCCTATTTTGCTCAAGTCTTGCTTGGTGGTGTAGCCGTAGATGCTCATCGCCCCGAATGTTCCTGCAGTGATGAGGAATGTCTTGAAAATCGCAGCCGGTGAATACACAAACAGGATTGATGTCAGCACCACACCGTTAAGGATGGCGTAGAGATAGAACAGCAATGCTGCCGTGGCCGAGCTGAGCTTGTTAATCATCGATGATAACACAATCACCACTCCCAATTCGGCAATCATCAGCCCAAAGAAAAGGAACTTGCTGCCAAAGATGGCGGTGACCAGCGTCTGATTGCCGGCTATAAACAGCGATGTGAAAGCTGTCACGAGCAGACCCAGAAACATGCGGGCATACACACTGCGCATAACCCGTGAGACATAGCTGCTGAGCGAGCGCTCGGTGTCGATGGGCTGATAGGGCTGATAGCCGCTACGCTTCGCGTTGAGCTCATCGAGGTTGTAATCGTAATTATTCATAGTCTTTGTCGTTTAAAGAGTTAATAATCTTTGTTTAGTTGGCAGGTCACATTTTCGTGTGGCCGCTGTGGGTAGATATAGCAAAAATCGTGCCAACTTTTTACATACGCTCCGGAACCTCAATGCCCAGTAGCCACAGACCTCGCTTGAGCAGGCAGCTCACCACATCCGACAGGCACAGGCGGAACCGGCGCAAGTCGTCGTTCTCCTCGCGCAGAATGCTGTGGTCGTGGTAGAACTGGTTATATTCTTTGGCCAGATCATAGACGTAGTTGGCCACAAGTGCGGGGCTGTAGGTGCTGCCGGCATCACGCACACAAGCGTCAAAGTCGGCGATGCGCTGAATCAGGGCTATTTCCTTGTCGCTGGGGCTGATGGGCTGTTCAGTGGGGGTGAGGTCGGCCGGATTAGCCTTGCGAAGGACTGAGCGGATTCGCGCGTAGGTGTACTGGATAAAGGGGCCGGTGTTGCCGTTGAAATCGATCGACTCTTGTGGGTTAAATAGCATATTCTTGCGCGGATCCACCTTGAGGATAAAGTACTTGAGTGCTCCGAGCCCTATCTTGCGCAGTACGTCCGCGCGTTCGTCGTCGGGCACGCCCACCAGGCGCGACGGGTCGTCGCTCATCTTGCGCGCGGTCTCTATCATCTCGTCCATCAGATCATCGGCATCCACCACGGTGCCTTCGCGCGACTTCATCTTGCCGTTGGGCAGTTCCACCATGCCATAGGAGAAGTGGATAAGGTCTTTTCCCCACTTGAATCCCAGGCGGTGCAGCAGTAGCGAGAGCACCTGGAAGTGATAGTTCTGCTCGTTGCCCACCACGTATATCATCTTGTCGATGGGGAAGTCTTGATAACGCAACTTGGCGGTGCCTATGTCCTGAGTCATATACACCGATGTGCCGTCGCTGCGAAGGAGTAGCTTGTGGTCCAGCCCCGCGTCGGTGAGGTCGGCCCACACCGAGCCGTCATCTTTGCGGTAGAAGATGCCTTTTTCCAAGCCCTCGAGCACTTTCTGCTTACCCTCGAGGTAGGTCTGGCTTTCGTAGTAGATTTTGTCGAAGCTCACGCCGAGTCGCTTGTAGGTCTCGTCGAAGCCGGCATAGACCCAGCTGTTCATCATGGCCCAGAGTTGCCGCACCTGCTCGTCGCCGTCTTCCCACTTCTTGAGCATTTCGCGCGCCTCTTTCATAAGGGGCGATTGCTTCTCGGCCTCTTCTTCACTAAGGCCCTGCTGTTGCAGTTGCTTCAGCTCTTCCTTGTAGTGACGGTCGAAGAGGACATAGAAGTCGCCGATAAGGTGGTCGCCCTTCTTGCCGGCGGCCTCGGGAGTGATGCCATTGCCCCACTTGAGCCATGCCAGCATCGACTTGCAGATGTGGATGCCGCGGTCGTTCACGATATTGGTCTTCACCACCTTGTTGCCGTTGGCTTCCATGATGCGCGACAAGCTGAATCCAAGCAGGTTGTTGCGCACGTGTCCCAAGTGCAGCGGCTTGTTGGTGTTGGGCGAGGAATATTCAATCATCACCAGCGGGCTGCTCTCGGTCACCGGCTTAAATCCATAGTTGGCATCGCCGGCGATGCCGTAGAGCACCTGGCTCCAGTATGTGGGGTTGATGGTGATGTTAAGAAACCCCTTGATAACGTTGAATTTCTGTACTGCCGGGCAGTTGCCTACAAGAAATTCGCCAATTTCCTGTGCTGTGGCCTCGGGTGATTTGTGTGATGCTCTCAGAAATGGGAACACCACGATAGTCTCGTTCCCCTCAAATTCCTTACGGGTGGGTTGCGGCTCTATTTTTTCGGCGTCGAAATCGGCACCGTAGAGCTGCTTAACGGCAAGCGCTGTGGCTTGTGATAGAATTTTCTCTATTGACATAATGGGTTGTATCTCTAAATTTGTGCAAAGTTAATGACTTTTCGGGAAAAACAGGCTAAAGGTGAGCGTATTCTTTTGCTACTTTGTGGATAATGGGCCTGTGGTGTGGCTTTTGTTCATCGTGGACTTATTCACAGCCATTAAGTGGAGACGGTGACGATTTTGTTCTTGTTGACGTACCAGACGTAGCCCTGTGTGGGGCGATTCAGGGCTTGGCTGATGCGCTCACTATAAGCTCTTACTTGTTTCTCGTAACTGCGCTTTTCGATGTCGCCGAATTTGTAATCAACCACAATTACCGTGCCGTCGGGGCGAAGTATTATGCGGTCGGGGCGCTTGTTCTCGGTGTCGGTCTTAACAGTCCCCTCGGGAGTGGAAATCTCTGTTTTGGTGATTATAGCGCGCTCGTTAAGTATAATGTTGTCGGGGTCGTACCACGGAGCGGTTTTGGGGTCGGAGAAAATCTCCTGTAGTTGCTGCCGCCATTTATTCACCGCGTCAGGTGACAGGTATCCGCGGCTAAGGCAGAAGTTGAGTGCGCGTTCGGCGTCGAGCGATGAGTTGATGTGGCTAAAGAGCGCATGCAAGTGCTCGCCGCGCAGACGTGCCCGGTCGGTCTGTGGAATGCGCACCTTGATGCGGTCGGCACTCTGCGGAAATAGCTGAATATGACTCAGTTTCATCGGTATCGGGTTGCCTTCGGAACCGATGGCCGGAGAGTCTTTTTTCTTATCCTTGAATAGGGGAGAAGGTTCGCCCAGACAATAGATATCGCGTCCGATGCTGTCTTGAGAATGACTCATGTCCATTTTTGAGATGGCGCTGAGGATGTGAGTGGCGATGGAGTCGTCTTTTAGGTCGCGCAAAACGTAGGCGTGCAGTTCCTGCTTGGGGCGGGTGAATGCCACGTAAGTCTTGTTAAGGCTATCGATAAAGGTGGATTCTTCCTCTGTGGCCCAGTCGTGGAGAAACTTGCCGGCGTCGCAGGAAACTATTTTCTTTGTGGGCATGATGGGTGGAACAAGCGCTTCATTGCCCTGCAACTGCACCACGTCGCTCATTTCGCTAATCCATCGTTGGGATTCAACCCAGAGCGTGTTGTTGCGGATATCGGTCACTTCCCAGTTTACAAACGGGATAATGACGCAGGGAAATTCTAGCCCCTTGGACTTGTGAATTGTCATGACATTAACGGCATCGGCAACGGCACCTGAATTTACGCTAAGCTTATCTTTCTTGGTGTCCCAGAATCGCAGAAACTCGCGAATGGTTCCGCTTCCACGGCTTTCAAAGTCGCTGACGGTGTCTTGCAGTGCCAGCAAGTAAGAAATCTCGCCCTCGGTTTTGCTTGCCGAAGAAAGGACGAATGCGCGGATGATTTTATCTACTACATTGCCAAGCGTGGACAACTCTGTGTGTGGGTCGGGCAGATAATCCTTCTGGTCGTGTAGCGAAGTCAATTCTGTCTTGTTAGAATTTATCACAAAGGCGATGGATTGCTTCAGCACCTCTCCCTTGTCAGAGTCGTTGCTGATGCGGAGCCTGTGTTCAAATTCGCGCAAAAGGATGTAGAAAAGGCGGTCGGTGACTCGCGCCCTCTGCTCCTTTGAGAGCTTGCCATCGGCGGGTAGCTGGAGCTGCAGATTGTTTTCAAGGAAACGAAGTACGCTTATTACAATCTTCACGGCTACCGAATTTTTTAGCAAAAGCGATTCGCCGGATACGACCTTAATGGTGTGGGCAGAATCGCATGTGAGGTTATGGTTAAGAATGGTTTCCACCACCTCGTTGCCTTCGGCCCGGGTGTTGACCAGGATGGCAATATCTCCATGGCGGAAGCCTCGCTGCTTGATGGAGTCGATGAGCTCCGGAAGCCGCGAAAGCACATCCTGCTGAAAATCCTCTTTGCTGATACCAACCTTTGTGTTGTCGTTCTTCTTCTTTTTAGTGGCCTTGTCAATGAGCTGACTGAACTCGATGTGCACGTATCCGCTGATGTCGGCGCGCTTTGCTTCTTGAAAAACGTTCTTGTAGGTGCTGGCCAATCGCGGATATGTCAGGGCTTGAGCATCGCGAATGTGTGTGAAAAGCTGGTTGTTGAAGTTTACCACTTCCTTGAAAGTCCGCCAGTTGAAAAGCAGTGGCTTGGAGATGCTACGTCCTGCGTAATCAAGCCCGATGGTTTCGCGAAGCAGGTCGGGATTGGAGTTTCGGAACCGGTAGATGCTCTGTTTCTCGTCTCCTATGATGAGGCTCTCGTTGCCTTGGTCCACACTCTCGTCGATTAGGACGCGGAAATTGTCGTATTGCATTTCGCTGGTGTCCTGGAACTCGTCGATTAAGTAGTTGTTGAACCACGTGCCGGTGTGTTCAAAGACAAATGGCACTCCGCTGTGTATTACGCGGCGGATTAGCTCGTTGGTGTCGGTGATGAGTAGAACGTTGTTGTCGCGTCGGTAGATGTCGAGGTACTTAAGTACCTGCCCCATAATACCGAGGCGTGCGAGGTCGCGTCCCACATCTTGGCAAAGCTGAGAATTGGCAATTCCGTGGCACACGTCGGTTATCAGGCCTACCAGTTGAGCATAAGTGTCGGGGCTGATGGCGTCCTTAGCGCTTTTGACGAACTGTTCGGCGATATTATCGATAGTGATTTTCTTAAAAGTGTCGGTAATTCTTGGAGCCTGTCCGGGCCTGTATGCTTGTATGAGATGGTGCAGGGCTCTGCTGCCATTAAGCCCCTTGGCGAGGTCGTTGCCGTGAATAAATTGAACCAATCGCTCTTGCGCGCTGATTGTTTCCCGGTCCCACCGCTCGGCGCTCTGCCGCATCAGTTGTCGGAATCGCGACAGCCGCGACATGCCCCGGCCGTTTCCCATGTCGGCCATATAGGCCATGATTTTGTCGCCGTTCTTGCGAAAAACTTCCTTATTGAGATTCTTGGATACCTCAAGGAAATCGCTACGTTCGCCGGCATTGAACACGTTCCAGTCCTTGTCGCCGCTCACTTTTTCATTTACGTATTCGGCCACCCAGTCGTTAATGTCTTTCGACGCATTGCGTCCGAGCGAGAGAAGAAAATCGTGTATCGACGATTGGAGTGCTATCACTTCATCGAGTTGCAGGTCGTAACCGGCATCGCGGTCGAGCTCAAAGGTGAATGCCCTGAGAATCTGTTGGAAGAAGGAGTCGATGGTGCTGACGTGGAACTGCGAATAGTTGAACAGTATGTCGGCCAAAGCGACTGAGGCGGCTTGCTGCACAAGGGATATGTCGTCGCGAAACTCGGTCTTGAAATCGCGCACAAAGTCTCCCCTGCCCAGGCTGAGCAGTTCCAGCTCCTTTACGATACGTTTCTTCATCTCGTCGGTGGCGGCGTTAGTGAACGTGATAGCCAGCAGATGCTGGTGATAGTTCCTGCGTCCTTTGACCAGCACGTACTTGTCGCCGTCTTTGCGACCGAGGAGATACTTAATGTAGGTTTGGGCCAGATTATAGGTCTTGCCGGCTCCGGCCGAAGCCCTGATTATTCTCACTTGCCCTTGATTGGTGGCCATAATAGTTGAGTTGATTGTTGAGGTCTATGTGGCTTAAATGCCGTGAATCCTGATGATTAGCGATTGGTCTTTGGGAAATGTTAGGCATAGGCCGGCTAAAACGGTGGTCAGTGTCGCACGTTGAATCCCTTGTCGCGAAGGATGTCGGTCACGCGGCCCGTAAAATCGCCCTGCAAGAGTATTTCACCTCCTCGGGCCGAGCCACCCACGCCACACCGCAGCTTGAGCTCCTTAGCGAGAGCCTGCAACGCCCGGTCGTCGCACTTAAGGTCGGTGACGAGCGTTACGGTTTTTCCTTTGCGGTTCTTGCGGTCGAGTATGACGTGAATGGGTTGTGAACCCTGTTGTTCACGTGCGTCGCCGCGGGGCTCGTTTAGACGGGCCTCCTGCTCGGCCTTAATCTCCTCGGGGGAGGGTACGGCCACGTCGAACGCCGCTCCTAAGACGCTTTTCCAGTCTTTCGGGTCCATAACTTGGGATAAGTTATTTGAGGTCTTTCTTGAAGACGGCACCGATAAACCATGTGACAATGCTCAAAACCAAGCTAAAGAGCAGAGCCCACCAGAAGTTGGCCACTTCAAATCCGCTGACGATCCAAGCGCATAGTTCCACCATAAGGGCATTAATAACAAACGTGAACAGACCCAGAGTGATTATGTTGATGGGCAGTGAGAGCAGTTTAACGCACGGGCGAATGAGGGCGTTGATGATGCCGAGCACCACGGCCACAATGATAGAGACATACCACGGCTCCACGGTGATGCCGGGCAGAATCCAAGCCGTGATCCACACGGCGAGGGCAGTTAAAATCAGAGTTACTAGCATGATAATAAAAGTTGAGATAAAGTTTATAATTTATGCGATGCGGTGAGCCGTTGAGGCTCGGCGCAAATATACTTGTTCAAAATTACGCAATATATCTCAAATAGAGAGCAATTTTTGTGCCAAACTTTTTTTTATGACGGCAAATTATTAATTTCGCAATCGATTTAGAGCAATAATTAAAAAAGAGACGATTATTATGCCGGACGTGAGCAAACTACTGCGCAACAGTTTAAAGGACTATGTGATGATAGTGCTGGGGCTATCTTTTTATTCATTCGGCTACGCGGCGTTTGTGCTGCCGGAGAAGATTGTAACCGGTGGAGTGGTGGGCTTGGCGTCGTTGTGCCTGTTTGCTTTCGATTGGAACGTGGCTGTAACCAACTATGCGATTAACGCTGTGCTATTGGCGATGGCGTTCAGGAGCGTGGGGCGGCAGTTTGTGATACGCACTATAATAGGCGCCACGATAGTGAGCCTTACGCTGGGCATCTTCAAACCGTTGTTTTCGGCACCTATAGTGGCGCAACAGCCGTTTATGAATGTGATAATCGGGGCACTGATGTGTGGAATAGGAATAGGAACGGCGTTCTCGCACAACGGTAGCTCGGCCGGAACCGATATTATAGCGGCGATGGTGTCGAAGCATAGCAATGTGTCGTTCGGGCGGATAATGCTCTACTGCGATGTGGTGATAATCTCGTCGTCGTATCTGCTGTTTCACAGTGTGGAAAAGATAGTATATGGAATTGTGTTTCTGCTGATACTGTCGTTTGTGTCGGACTATGTGATAAACAATAACAGACAGGCTGTTCAGTTCTTGATAATAAGTAAAAAATGGGAGGATATAGCCAACGCTATCAATAATATCTCGCATCGCGGATGCACGTTGATACATGGCACGGGATGGTACACAAAGCGCGATGTGAAGATATTGCTTGTGATGTGCCGGCGGTATGAGAGCGTGATGGTGTTCAGAATCATAAAGGCTGTGGATAAGCAGGCTTTCATAGCGCAGACAAATGTGAAAGGCGTGTATGGGCAGGGCTTTGACGAGGTTAAGGTGAGCTTGCAGAAATTCAAGCCCACGCAGACCGACGAGATAAATCGAGTGCTCGGGGGAAGCGGCGACACCAACGTGGCCGGTGAAAACGACAATAGTCACATCCGCACCTGAGATGGACGCAAAGCGGAGCAAGAACCAACATTAATACAACGCTCTACCGAAACTCGGAGACGCAATGCCACTTGTGGCTATGGTGATAAGCAATAGCGCGAAAAAAAGGACTTTCGTCCGGTTATGGAGAAAGTCCTGTAAATTTTTAGCCCAAATCGGTTTGAGATTGGGGCTTGAGCTGTGTGTTTAGCCGGCGGTAATAGCCTCGTTGGGGCAAGACTCAGCGCAAGTGCCGCAGTCGATGCAAACATCGGGGTCGATCACGTAGATTTCGCCTTCACTGATAGCTCCAGTGGGGCAAACGGACTGACAAGTTCCGCAAGCTACACAAGTGTCATTAATTACGTATGCCATTTTAGTAAAGTATAAAATAAATTAGTTGAGTTGATATATATATCGATGCAAAAGTAGTTAATTTATTTTGAAAAATTCCAAATTTTTGCGGCAAAAATCGCATTGTTGCTTATTCCGACTTAAATTTCAGCGAGTTACGCTCTGCACTTTCGATGCGTCGATTTTGCCAACATCTTCTGCAGAGGGCCACATATCGGTCATCTCCGCCGATTTCCACTTGGTTACCGTCGGTGACGATGTTCCCGTCCTTGTCGATGCGGGCGTTGATTATTGTTTTGCGGCCACAGGCGCAGGTGGATTTTATCTCGTCGATGCTGTCGGCTATCTCAAGTAGCCGGCGCGAACCCTCAAAGAGGCGAGACTGGAAGTCGGTGCGAAGCCCGTAGCAAACAACATTGGTCCCGAAGTCGTCCACCACTCGGGCAAGCTGATCCACTTGCTCTTCTGATAGGAACTGGGCCTCATCGATGAGTATCCAGTCCTTAACCACGAGCGTCTTGTCGTAGAGTTCTTTGACGAATCCGTATAGGTCGGTAGTGGGGTAGATCCAGGCGCACTGGCGCTGTATGCCTATTCGAGAGCGAATCACGTTCTCTTTTTCACGGTTGTCGATAATTGGTTTCATGCACAGGTAGTGCAATCCGCGCTCTTCGAAGTTATAAGCCTGAGTGAGCAGCATAGCTGTCTTAGCCGAGCCCATGGTACCATATCTGAAGTATAATTTTCCCACTGTGTGTATGTTTTTTGTGATAAAATTCAGGCTGAGTGAGTCAGCTGTTCCTATTTAGCAAAGTTACTAATTTATATCCACAACACGGCATAAAAAGTGTAAAATCTTTTGAACAAAATTAGTGTGGGCGTGCTTACATGTCTGATGCAGAGATAGTGGCGAGTGCGTGGCGCGTGGCGTGAGTGCGAGCAAGGAGTGTGTGGCACGAGATTATTGCCTGTGGTAGGCACAAAAAATCGGGAGTCGGTCGCAAGCGTTTTGCGACCAGCTCCCGGTAACGTGTCTCAGTCACGCCGACTGATGATGAGTCTTATGCGTTCTTTGCGTCTTCTTCGCTCACACCGGCCAGTGCGGGGTCAACCAGAATGCGACCGCAGTATTCGCACACGATGATTTTCTTGCGCATCTTGATTTCGCTTTGGCGCTGAGCCGGAATGCGGTTGAAGCAACCACCGCAGGCGTTGCGCTGCACATACACGATGCCCAGGCCATTGCGAGCGTTTTTGCGGATGCGCTTAAAGGCGGTGAGCAAGCGCTCGTCATCGAATTTGTCCTCGAGTTTCTTGGCTTTAACCCGTAGTTTTTCCTCGTCCTGCTTGGTCTCGGCGATGATTTCCTCGAGCTCGTTCTTTTTCTCCTCAAGTTCTTTGCGATTGTCCTTGAGCACGTTTTCGGCGCGTTCTATTTCGTCCTTGAGTCGCTCTTGCGCGCGGATGGCTTCATTGGTTTTCTTCTCGGCAAGTTCCACGTTAAGGTGCTGGAATTCGATTTCCTTGTGCAGGTGCTCGTATTCCTTGTTGTTGCGAACTTGGTTTTCCTGAGCCTCGTATTTTTCAATCTTTGCTTCGGCTTCGGCCTTAGCCTTGGCCTGTTCCTTGGCAGCCTTTTTCTGCTCGGCGAGTTCCTGCTTGTAGTTCTCTACGCGAGTTTCGAGCCCGGCAATTTCGTCCTCCAAGTCTTGAACCTCAAGAGGCAGCTCGCCACGAAGGGTCTTTATCCGGTCGATGTCGGACAGCATAGTTTGTAACTGATAAAGTGCTTTTAGGCGCTCCTCTACGGTGAGTTCTTTTTCTTGCTTTGCCATAGTCTGTTATATGTAATTTAATTGATTTTTCTCTGTTTGCGCGAAATCAACTGCAAAGTTAGGATTTTTTTTCGTAATAATCTCTAAAAATATTTCTTTTGTGAAATGTTCGCTCTCATAATGCCCAATGTCGGCAAGTATAATCTCGTTCTCGTGGCCCATAAACTCGTGGTATCTGACGTCGGCCGTTATGAAGATGTCGGCATGACTGCGCAGGGCGCTATCTATGAGAAAACTGCCGGCTCCGCCGCAAACAGCCACACGCTGCACATCGCGGCTGATGTCGCCGCTGTATCTGATGGCTTCAACGCCGAACGTGCGCTTAACCGCGGTCAGGAAGTCGCGAGCGGCGACGGGTTGTGGCAGATTGCCCACTACGCCAATGCCATGCGGCGAGCCTTGGCTGCCGTCATCGGGCTGCAGGAAAGTGACATCTCGGAGTCCCATCTTAGCTGCGATATGGTGGTTCACTCCTCCGAGGGCACTATCCATGTTGGTATGCGCGCTATAGATGTTGATGTCGTTCTTGATGGCTTGAGCCACAATTCGCTCCACGTGATTGCGACCGGCGATTTTCTTGAGCGGGTGGAAGATGAGCGGGTGGTGCGAGATTATGAGATTGCGTTGCCACCTGATAGCCTCTGCCACGATGTCGGCTGTGACATCGGTGCAGAGAAGTATGCCGGCGACGGTGGCCTGTGGGTCACCCACTTGTAGTCCGGCGTTGTCGAAGTCTTCCTGAAAACAGAGCGGTGCCACTTGTTCAATGGCGGTGGCTATGTCGGCTACAGTCATTTGTCCTGCGTTATTTTGTCCTTATCCACAATGAGGAAGAGCTCATCGAGCTGCGAGGGGTCGATAGCGCTGGGTGCATCCAACATCACATCGCGTCCGCTGTTATTCTTGGGGAATGCGATGCAGTCGCGTATGCTGTCGAGTCCGGCCATGATAGAAACGAAACGGTCGAGTCCGAATGCCAGTCCGGCATGGGGCGGTGCTCCGTACTTGAATGCGTTGATGAGAAATCCGAATTGCGCCATGGCTCTCTCGGGCGTGAAGCCGAGGATTTGGAACATTTTCTCCTGCAACTTTCCGTCGTGGATACGCAGGCTGCCGCCGCCCACTTCAATTCCGTTGCACACGAAGTCGTAGGCGCGAGCGCGCACCTGCTCCGGGTGGCTGTCGAGCAGTGGAATGTCGTCGGGATTAGGCATGGTGAACGGGTGATGAGTGGCCATAAGCCGCTGCTCTTCGTCGCTCCATTCAAATAGCGGGAAATCCACAATCCATAAGCACTCAAAGCGATTCTTGTCGCGCAGGCCCAGTCGGTCGCCCATCTCGAGGCGCAGTGAGCAGAGCTGCACGCGGGTCTTGTTGGCGTTGTCGCCGCTGAGAATGAGCACAAGGTCACCATCGTTGGCACCCATTTTCGCTTTCAGTTCCAGTAGGTCGTCTTGGCTGTAGAACTTGTCGATGCTACTCTTAATGGTGCCGTCGGTGTTAAACTTAACGTAAACCAATCCCTTGGCCCCCACTTGCGGTCTTTTCACGAAGTCGGTGAGCTGGTCGAGCTGCTTGCGTGTGTAGTCGGCGCATCCAGGCACGCAGATACCGCCAATGTATGCGGCATCGTCAAATACTTGGAACTTGCCTTTCTTCATCACGTCCATAAGTTCTACGAACGTCATGCCGAAACGGAGGTCAGGTTTGTCGCTTCCGTAGAGCCTCATGGCGTCGTGCCACGTCATCTGACGAAGTTTTTCGGGAAGCTCCACGCCGCGAATTTCTTTGAAAAGGTGGCGTGCCATGTCCTCGAAGATGTTAATCACGTCGTCCTGCTC